>NC_009092.1:3343968-3658625 GCF_000016065.1 Shewanella loihica PV-4 | reverse complement strand
CTGGCGGTTATACGCCGCAGTTTGCCGGTACTGTGGAAGACACCTCTTTCTTCGCCGGCGTTAAAGGCGAGCTCGGTGCCTGGAACTATGATTTCAGCGCGGGTATGGGTAACAACAAGTCGACCTTCAGCCTGAAGAATTCGCTTAACCCGTCACTGGGCTTAGACACACCGACCGACTTTGAAACCGGTGCCTATGAGCAGGCCGAGACCACGGTTAACCTGGACTTCTCGCGCATGCTCACCCTGGGCAGCGTCGAAGATATCAGCTTCGCGACAGGTTTCGAGTGGCGCGAAGAGTCGTTCGAGATCACTCAGGGCGAAGAAGCCTCTTGGATTGCCGGCCCATACGCCGACCAGGGCTTCAACATCGGCTCTCACGGCTTCAAGGGTTTCGGCCCAGAGTCTGCTGGTAAGAACTCACGTAACAACATAGGCGTCTATGCCGACATGGAAGCCTATTTGGGCGAGCGCTGGTTGCTTGGCGCCGCGCTGCGTTACGAGGACTTCTCTACCTTCGGTGACACCCTGAACTACAAGCTGACTGCTCAGTTCACGGCTACCGACGATCTCTCTTTCCGCGCGTCACACAGCACAGGTTTCCGTGCGCCGACCGTGGGTCAGGAGAACGTGGTCAACACTCAGACCTCCATCGTTAACGGTGACCTGATCCAGACCTTTATCGCGCCGCCAACCGATCCGCTGTCGGCCTTCTATGGCGGTAAGGTGCTTAAGCCTGAGGAGTCTGTCAGTTACGCCCTCGGCGCCGTGTTCGAGCACGAAAATCTTTTCGTGACTCTGGATTACTACAACATCGAGGTGACAGGCCGTATCGCGCAGTCAAGCCAGATTGAAGTTGAGGCGAAAGACTATGACGCGCTGCGCGCCGCCGGTGTCGAGTTCCCTGAGCTTATTTCTGCGGTGACTTACTACACCAACGACTTCGATACCACGACTCAGGGTATCGATCTGGTGGCCTCATACGACACTCAGCTATTGTCGGGCGATACCAAGTTCAGCCTGGCCTATGGCTGGACTGATACTAGCGTCGACAAGTACAACCCAAATACCACAGATGAGGGTAAGGTGCGTCGTCTAGAAGATGGTATTCCGGCTCACCGTGCGACTCTGACCTGGGCGCAGTCTTGGGACAGATTCAGCATGTCGCTGCGTGGTAACTACTTCGGTGAGTACTATGCGACCCACGCCGACGATACCTCGGATTGGGGCTCTGAGATGGCCGATTCTGCGGTGACCGTGGATCTGGAGCTAAGCTATCAGTTCCTCGATAGCCTGACTGTCTCTATCGGTGCCAACAACCTGTTCGATCAGGAGGCGCAGAAGCTCAAAGACGGTACCCGTGGTGAGCTAGGTGCGATCTACTATGAGAGTGGCCCGTTCGATTACAACGGTGGCTACTACTATGGTCGCGTGAACTACCGCTTCTAATCTCGGCGTCCTAGGCGTTAGTGATTAAAATCACTAGGCGCTAGCAATTGAAATGATAAGAAGGCTGCCTTGCAGCCTTCTTTTTTTGCTTTTGTTTGAGTCTGGCTGGCGACTAGCCGCGCGGAGGCAGGGCGCTGAGCATAAACCTGCGGAAATTCCGCAACTTTATCAAGCATCAGGCTAGTCGCGCGGAGGCAGGGCGCTTAACAGATCATCGATTGACAGCACTCTTGGCAGGACTAAGCCATCGGGGTGAGCCTGACTGTAGACGATGTTAAAGGGCACGCCATAGGCCTGATACTGAGCCAGGTAGGCCTCTATCCTGGCATCGCTCTGGGTGAGGTCGCCGCGCATCAACACCATATCCTTATCCTTTAGCCGCTCAACCACCACGGCCTGATGTAGCACCCTGTCTTTGTTGGCCTTACAGATGTTGCACCAGTCGGCGCTGACATCCACAAACACCGTCTTGCCCTGGGCCAGTTGGTCTGGGATAGCATTTGGGCTTAGCGACTGCCACACCAGCTGCTTATAGGCATCATCGCCGGCCTTGGGGGCAATAAAATAACTCACGGCGCCGTTGATTAGCGCAAACACCAGCAGCACTGCCAAGACACCCGTTGGGATCTGGCTGCCCTTGAGCTTCTTGTAGCTGAGCCAGACAAATAGCCCGAGTAGCAGGCTTAGGGTGAGGGCGCTGACCAGTAAGATGTTGTTCATTGTGATGCCTGGTGTCCTATGGTTTGTGATGAGTGGTTGATGATGGGTTTTGCCTAGGTTTGCTAGGTCTTTGGGCACAGCTTGCTATCCGGGTGTAGCAGAGGATTTGCCGCGCCATCATGATACCCCTTCTGACTCTATGCAACCCTCTTAAGTTCAAAAGCTTATCCCGATCGCGATAGCACATAGGCTAAAGGGAGCTTGTCATAAATATGACATCCTACTGAAGTAATCTGCTGCTAATGGAAATTCTTTTTACGCCCTGCCGATAGCTTGCGCCCGACGCTAATCGCCTCGCGCTGGCCTGTGGTGTGGCAAAGATGCAATGAAGCCGCCGTTTCCCTGCGCTCAAAGGAGTAGTCGAGTGTCTCCCAATTCCGACAAGATGTTTATCGACAAGGAACTGTCCTGGTTGTCGTTTAATGAACGCGTGTTGCAAGAAGCCTGCGACAGCGAGGTACCGCTGGTAGAGCGGGTGCGTTTTCTGGGGATATTTTCCAGCAACATGGATGAGTTTTTCAGGGTCAGGGTCGCCCAGGTGCGCCGCAGCATCATGCTGTCGAGCCTGCAAGATGGCCGTAGCAATAGCCGTCACCTGATGGCCAAGATCCAGACCCGGGTGCTGGCATTGCAGGAGCGCTTCGATAGCATCTATACCGAGTTGATGCGCGAGCTTATCCGCCGCAACATTTTGCTTATCAACGAGGGGCAGCTGAGTGATTTTCACAGCCAGTGGCTGAGGGTCTATTTTCGTGACCACCTCAAGCGTCATATTGCGCCGCTGATCATAGGCAATAACAGGTCTATGGTGAAACACCTCACCGACAACGCCACCTACCTGGCGGTCTGTCTGCACAGCAAGGACAGACGCCAATACGCCCTGGTGGAGGTGCCGACCAAGAACGTGCCCCGTTTTGTCGAGCTGCCTACCGGCAAGCCTATGAGTAAGAAGTATCTGATCTTATTAGATAACATCATACGTCACTGCCTGGATGACCTGCTCTCGCCCTTCTTCGAGTATGAGTCTATCGACGCCTATTCGATGAAGCTGACCCGCGATGCCGAGTTCGATATTGCCGACGAGTTGGACCAGAGCCAGCTGGAAAAGATGACCCGCGGCCTCAAGCAGCGCCTCACCGCCGAGCCGGTGCGCCTTGTGTATGACAGACAGATGCCGGAGCATATGCTGGCGATGATTAAGGAGCAGCTGGGGATCAGTTCCACCGAGTGTCTGGTGCCCGGCGGGCGTTATCACAGCTTCAAGGACTTCATCGCCTTCCCCAACCCAGGGCGCAAGTATCTGGAGAATGCTAAGCTGCCGGCACTGGACAGCGCAGGTTTCCAGCGTTGCAGCAATAGCTTCGATGCCATCGCCCGCGGCGACATCATGCTCAACTATCCCTACCATAAGTTTTCTCATTTTACCGAGATGGTGCGTCAGGCGGCTTACGACCCGGCGGTGAAGTTTATCAAGATCAACCTCTACCGGGTGGCCAAGAAGTCGCGGGTGATGCACTCGCTGATGGACGCGGTGAAGAACGGCAAGCAGGTGACCGCGGTGATCGAGCTTAGGGCGCGCTTCGACGAGGAGCACAACATAGAATGGACCCGGATCCTGGCCGAGGCCGGGGTCAAGGTGCATCATGGTATCCCTAGCCTCAAGGTGCACTCCAAGCTGTGCCTCATCGGCCGGGAAGAGCAGGGTGAGACCCGCCTCTACTGTCATATCGGCTCGGGCAACTTCAACGAGGGCACCGCCAAGGTTTACACGGATCTGTCGCTGTTTACCGCCAATCAGGAGATAGCGCGGGAGGTGGAGCAGGTGTTCGACCTGATTGAGCATCCGTATCGACGCGACAACTTCCAGCACCTGCTGGTCAGCCCCTTCGATGCCAGGCAGAAGCTGACGGCGCTTATCGATCGCGAGATCCTTAACGCACGTTGTGGCGGCAAGGCGGCCATCACCCTCAAGCTCAACAACCTGGTGGACGAGCAGCTGATCAACAAGCTATATGAGGCCTCCATGGCAGGGGTCGGCGTTAAGCTGATCATTCGCGGCATGTGTTCACTGGTGCCGCAGATCCCGGGGATCAGCGATAACATTCAGGTGATCAGCATAGTGGATCGCTTCCTGGAGCACTCTCGCGTCATGGTATTCCACGCCGGCGGCGAGAATCTGGTGTTCCTCTGCTCCGCCGACTGGATGAGCCGCAACATCGACAGCCGCATCGAGGTGAGTACCCCCATCTATGATCCTGATCTGAAGCAGATGATCATCGACATACTGCAGCTGCAGCTGGGGGACAACACCAAGGCGAGGATCATCAACCAAGATCAGAGTAACCCCTATCGCGGCCGCGGCAATAAGCGTAAGGTAAGATCTCAAATCGCCATACATCAATATCTTAGCCAGTATGAGAAACAGGCCAAGGCGCGCATCAAAGCCGAAGAGACATCGAGCGAGCCTAAGCCCAACTATCCACTGCTGGCCGCCAGCTAGCCCCTATTGGAGGAACTTTGGCCTTAGTCACACAACGCCATTTTGTCGCTATCGACATGGGCTCAAACAGTTTTCATCTCATGATTGCCAGGGAGCAGGACGGCAGTCTGCAGATCCTCCACAGGGAGAAGGAGCAGGTCCGTCTGGCTCAGGGGCTCAACGCCGAGGGCTACCTGTCTGACGAGGCGATGGCCCGCGGCCTAGAATGCCTGAGAAACTTCGGTCAGCGTTTTTCCGATCTCCTTGAGACTCAGATCCGTCTGGTGGCGACCCATACCCTGAGAGTCGCCAAGAATCGCGACAAGTTTCTCAAGGCGGCGCTGAAGATCATCCCCTTTCCCATCGAGGTGATCTCCGGCCACGAAGAGGCCAGGCTTATCTATTCGGGTATCGCCCAGAGTCAGGTGTTGGCGCGCAATAATTTGGTAATCGATATTGGCGGCGGTTCCACCGAGGTGGTGATTGGCGAGAAACACCAGCCGGTGAAACTCTCCAGCCTGCGCTGCGGCTGCGTCAGCTTTAACGAGCGCTTCTTCGAAGATGGCACATTGACCACGGCGGCCTTTCGTGCCGCTCAGGCCGCTGCCGACAGGCAGTTCTCCTCGCTTTCCAAGGAATATTTCGAGGCTGACTGGGAGCTGGTGCTGGGTAGCTCTGGCTCGGTCAAGGCGATCTGCGAGGCCTTGGCGGAACTGGCGCGGTGGGAGAGGCTGGCTGGTGAGGGTGCCAGTGAAGAGACACAAGAGAGCGATATCGAGCCCGGCCACTATGCCCTCGTGACCCTGAGTCAGCTCAAGCGTCTCAAGCGCTTCCTGATAGAGGCGGGTCATGTGGACAGGCTAGATTTTGCCAATATCGATCGCAAGCGCATCATACTGGTGCCGGCGGGGCTGGCCATTCTGCTCAGCTTCTTTCGCCGTCTGGAGATCCAGCAGCTTAGCTTTACCCCGGCGGCCCTGCGTGAAGGCGTGCTCTACGAGCTGGCGCAGATAGGTCAGTATCATGATGTGCGCCATCGCACCGTAGACAGTATTGCTCAGCTCTATCATGTGGATATGGCTCAAGGCGCCAGGGTGTGTAAAAGCGCCATGGCGCTGTTCGAGTCGGTGGCCGATGCCTGGGAGATCCGTCCCCAGGCGAGGCTGCTGGCCTATGCCGCGACCCTGCATGAGATAGGCATACACATCAACTCCCGCTCCCACCATAAGCATGGCGGCTATATCATAGCCAACAGCGATCTGCCGGGCTTTAGCCAGGATCTGCAGCAGGATCTGGCGCTGCTTATTGGCAATCAGCGAAAGAAGCCGCAGTTCGAGCAGCTCAACGCCCTGCCGGATGGACGGCGCCAGCTGATGGTGCGCTTGTTGTGTCTGCTGCGCCTCGCCATCTTGGTTAATCTCGGCCGGGTCGCTCAGAGCCTGCGCCTAAGCTGCGCGCCGCTGGACACCAATGAACTGGCGCTGCTGCCCGAGCAGAGTGCGCGGGTGGACCTGCTACTTAAGGATCTCAAGCGGGAGAAGAAGCATATGCGCGAGCTGGGCCTTAGCCTGAGGCTGGAGAGTTAAGCGGGGCACGACAAGGGCCGTCGATTCACTAGCGGCCCTTCACTGAACGTGAAAAATTTGTTTGCAATTGATGCTTTGCGACGCTTTGGGATTCTTTGTAAGCTGACCGGCCAAAATCGACAATAACAATAATAGGACGCGCTCCATGGCTGATATTTTTACGCGGCGACACTCAGGTCTAAATCTGTACAATCATTTGACTCATTCCCTATCGCGACTCAAGCTCTCCAAGCAATTGCTGGGGGCGGCTGGCCTGTCGCTGCTGCTTCTGAGCCTTCCCGGTCAGGCGGCTCAGGAGAAGTCTAACGGCAAGCCTGCCAAGACAGAGGCACAGGCGCCAGAGGCCAAGGTCTATCAAACCACGGGTCAGGTAAAGATCAATGGCGAGCGGGTGCACTATGAGACCATCGCCTCGGAAACCATCTTAGAAGATGACAAGGACAAGCCGCTGGCCAGTATCTTCTCGGTCACCTATCTGCGCACCAAAATCGAGGCCAGTCAGCCACGCCCCGTGACCTTCGTGTTTAACGGCGGCCCTGGCTCGGCCTCGCTCTGGCTACACATGGGACTGTTTGGGCCTAAGCGTGTGGTGGTGCCGGGTGATGCCCAGGACGATGGCGCCGCGCCTTATCACTTAGTGGATAACGAATTTTCCATGCTGGATAAGTCGGATCTGGTGTTTATCGATCCCGTGGGCACAGGCTTTAGCCGCGCGCTGGGTGAACACAAGGGCCAGGACTTCTGGGGGGTGAAAGAGGACGCCCAATCGATTGCCGAGTTTATTCGTCGCTGGCTCATTGAACATGGCCGCTGGAACTCGCCCAAGTATATCGCCGGTGAGAGTTATGGCACCACCCGCGCCGCGGCATTGGTGGACGAGCTGCAATCTGGCTGGACAGATATTTCGGTCAATGGCGTCATGCTGATCTCATCGATTCTCGATTTTAGCCATGCCCGCTATCAGCCCGGCAACAATCAGCCTTACATTGGCTTCCTGCCGACCATGGCGGCCACCGCCTTCTACCATGACAGGGTTGCTGCGACCGATAAGGCGATGGGGCTGAGCGCCTTCGTCGAGGCGGCGCGTCAGTTTGCGATGAACGATTATGCCCTGGCGCTGCTTAAGGGTACTCGTTTGCCCCAAGCTCAATACCAGGCGGTGCGCCAACAGCTGGCACGCTTTACCGGACTAACAGAGGATTACCTGGACAGGGTGAATCTGAGAGTCAGCGCCAGCCGTTATACCAAGCAGTTGCTCAGGGATGAAGATCGCACCGTGGGGCGTTTGGACAGTCGTTATCTGGGCGTAGACTATGACAGCGGCGGCGAGCGTACCGATGCCGACCCATCTGGCTATGGCATAGATGGCGCCTACACGGCGGCGATTCATCAATATCTGTATCAGGATCTCGGGGTGAAGATCACCCGTCCCTTTAACGTGCTCTCGGTCGACGTTAACCGTGGCTGGAACTGGAACATCAGCGGTAAGCAGATGCACTATGTGAATGTCGCCCCCTATCTCGGTCGCGCCCAGCGTGAGAACAAGGATTTCAGAATCCTGGTGGCCAATGGTTACTATGATTTTGCCACCCCCTTCTTCGCCACCGAAAACACCCTGGCCGATAACGGCATAGACAATAGCCGCGTGGAGATGCACTACTACGAGGCGGGCCATATGATGTATATTGAGCCCTCGTCGCTAAAGGCGCTGGCTAAGGATATTCGCCAGTTCTATCAGGCGGACTAATCAGGAGAGCGAGGAGATAAGATGAGTTTTAGTGCGTGGCTGGGGTTGTTGGCCATCTGTTGTTTGGGCGCCATGTCGCCCGGGCCGAGTCTGGCCATGGTGGTGCGTCATACCCTGGGCGGTGGCCGGGCCAACGGCATCGTCTGCGCCTGGGCGCACTCCATTGGCATAGGTGTCTACGCTTTGGTGACCCTGCTGGGGCTGGCGGTGCTGCTTAAACAGGCCCCACTGGTGTTCAATGGCATAGCGATCCTCGGCGCCCTCTATCTTGCCTATATCGGCGTGCAGGCGCTGCGCTCCAAGGGCGGTATGTCGGACAAGCTGGCGGCGGGTAAGTCGACAGATTGGTTGACGGCGGCCCGCGATGGCATTGCCATCTCGCTGTTTAACCCTAAGATCATGCTGTTCTTTCTGGCGCTCTTCAGCCAGTTTGTGATGGTGGCCGACGAGCTGTGGGGCAAGTCGCTTATCGTGTTGACGCCGCTGGTGGTCGATGGCCTCTGGTATACCTTGATTGCGTTCTTGCTGTCGCACAAATCCGTACTGCCTAAGCTAAGGGAGAAGGCGGCGCTGATCGACAAGCTCTCTGGCGTGGTGTTGATTCTGCTGGCGGTGCGGGTGCTGGTGACCCTCTAGCGGCAATAGGCTTTGCTTAATTCGCATAAGCTTTGAAGAAGTCATAAAAATGCGGCTAAGGAATATTCCTTAGCCGCATTGTTTTATCTGGCTATGTCGATTAGCAGACTAGCCGTTAAAGACCTGAACGGCGTCATCTTTGGCTGGCTCTTGCTGAGCCGATGGGGGATTGTCGATATGATCGTCTAGGTTATCGTTCAACATATCCTTGTATTCTTTGGTAAACCACTCCAGTGCGTTGGCTTTTTCTGCCTTAAGGTCGGCAGATTTCAGCGCGGCCTCGAAGGCGTTGAAGCGGGCGGCGGCGAAACGCAGGGCGGTGCCTACCTTGGCGATATCCTGCTCCTCGGCGCTAAGCTCGTTGGCTAAGGCGATAAACTTGTCGGCTAACTGAAAAATAGTGGTTTCTTTTTGCTGTTCTGACATGCGCATGCTCACAGGTAGGTCAATAGTATGCTGGCATAGTAACGTAAATTAGCCGTTAATGAAGCATAGATTTAGAGGTAATGGGATCTGTATCGCCAATCCCAATGCGCGCCGCAGGGTTAACTGGCGGGATCGCTGTCGACCAGCACCCGGCCATCCCGTGAGTCATAGTAGATGCCGAGGTTTTGATTGTCGCTCAGGTTGTAGCGACACTGGTTCACGCTGATATAGTTGGCTTTATAATCTGTGCTCGTCTGGGCATCGCTGCGTGAGACGCTGGGCTCGTCGCCCTGAAACACTGTCTCCCACACCGAGATACAATCTTCTACGTTGTCCAGCTGCGGCGAGGCCTCGTTATCGGTAAAGTAGTGCTGCGCCGGCCAGCCATTGGCGTTAAAATCCATCTCGCCGGCTTCGTCGTCACCGAAGGTCTTGAGGTTTTCCGCCGGGCCTGAGCCGACGCGAACGGCCCAGACGGCGCGGGCCATGTCGATACCGGACTTGAAGGCGCCGCCGGTCGCCTTGACGCTGGCGACTTGAGCGTCCTGGGAGAGATTGATAAATTTTGGCAGGGCGGTCACCGCCAGGATCCCCAGCACTATGATAACGACCACGAGTTCGATAAGGGTAAAACCGCGTTTATGCGCCAAGGACATCGTAAAACCTCTTGGGTATGCAGAGACTACTCTCGGTAAGCTTGAATGTGGCGTTTTGCTCTGCATGAGCCGGATAACACCGTAAATATCACTCGATTCTAAGTTTTTTTCGAAAAAATATAAAGAGATAGCTATGACAGAGATCAGCCAATGGCAAGATTTTATTGACCAGGAGGCCAAGCAAGCCTATTTTGGCCAGTTGCAGGCTTTCGTGCAAGGTGAGCGCGATGCCGGTAAGGCGATCTATCCGGAAAAGGATCAGGTGTTTAGCGCCTTCGAGCTAACGCCGCTGGATAAGGTTAGGGTGGTGTTGATTGGTCAAGACCCTTATCACGGCGAGGGCCAGGCGCACGGCCTCTGCTTCTCGGTGCAGCCCGGGGTGAAGGTGCCGCCATCTTTGGTGAACATGTATAAGGAGCTGGCCAGTGATATCGATGGCTTTGAGATCCCAGATCATGGCTATCTGGCGAAGTGGGCAGAGCAGGGCGTCTTGATGCTCAATACTGTACTCACGGTAGAGCAGGGTAAGGCGCACTCCCATGCCAAGGCGGGGTGGGAGACCTTTACCGACAACGCCTTGAGGCAGCTTAATGAGCAGGAGCGCCCGATTATTTTCGTGCTGTGGGGCGGCCACGCCATGAAGAAGAGCAAGCTTATCCAGGCGGAGCAGCACCATCTGGTGAGCGGGCCTCACCCTTCACCGCTCTCTGCCTACCGAGGTTTCTTTGGCTGTAAACACTTCTCAAAAATCAACGAGTTGTTAAAGGCCTCTGGCGAGGCGCCTATCGACTGGCAGGTATAAAAACCAGACAAAGATGCTACAAAATCATACTTGCCGTACCATGAAAAGCTAATTATATTGATAGAGAAGTGTAACGTAACTGTTAACGGTTTTGGGTTGGATACCCTGAATGGTTTAAACAGGTTACAGCGGCTTGGGAAGGTAGCCGCCTCCCAGGAAAGGCTTTCAAGGCGGACAGGAATATGGATATTAGAGCTAAGCGAGGAACGCTTGTTCGTTGGAATCAGGAGCAGAGGGTAGGTTTCATCGCCCCGGACGACGGATCGGACGAACTCAGAATTTTTGGCATCAATTTACTCCCCTATGAACACATGCCTAAAGAGGGTGAATCTGTGGTGTATCGTCAGTGGAAAGACGCGCTGCGCGGCACTAAGGTCACCAAGGGCGAGATAGACCTAGGTAATCCTATCACCTTGACCTCTCCTTTCGAGTCCCATGATAAGTTTGACAGCGAAGATGCCATCAGCTGGCGCGTCAAGGTTGGTCTGGTGGCCCTGGCGATCGCCTTTGGTAATCTGCTCTATCTGTTTATGGTCAACTATGACTACTCGGCCGATGTGGATATCAAACCGCCGGAGGGGCTGTTCCCCCCTGGGTCTGAGTATTACGTGGGTAAGCAGAAGCTGCAGAATGTGGTGTTTAGCTGCGATGCCCGCCAGCAGTGTCTGCAGATGACCTCCTGTCAGGAGGCCAAATACTTCGCCAACCATTGCCCCGGATTTGAGGTCAATGTGGGCGATACCCCCTGCGTCAATCTCTGGTGTAAATCAAATTAAGTCTGACAGGCAATATCAATTGGCTTTCAACAATTGATATTGCTGGGCCAGCGCCCCCTTAATCCGCTCCCCCTTATCGTCCAGCATAAAGAGAATATTCTCGCCCACCTGAAGCTTCATGCCTCTGGCCTTGCTATCTAGGGTGATCTTGCTGCCCATCTCATTCCAGCTAAACTGCCCCTCAAGGACGACATCGGTTGCTTGATTTTGCTCACCAAGGTTTTGCTCACCAAGGTTTTGCTTGCCAAGATATTGTTGAGAGAGTTGATAGCTGTTGTCACCATTAAGCTTGAGGCTCATGGCGATCCCCTGACAGTCGACGCAGGGCAGGGTGCCTTTATAGAGGCCCGGCCAATCCAGCGCGTTACGGCTGGTGTCGCCAAGGGGCATAGTCTGAGCGGCTTGAGGCTCTGACGCTTGTGAGGCCTGCGCTTCTGTCTGAGGTTCGGGTGCCTGACTGGTCTGTTGGGCGCAGGCGCCTAGGGTGAGCAGAACAAGGGGGAGGAGTCGCGCGCTAATCTTCATTGTTTCATCCTTTAATGGTGAAGCGCCTGGCGGCAAATGGCGAAGAGCCTTGTGGCTTAGAAAACCTTTGGCCGCCAGTGCAAAAAGTCTCTGCACACTTTAGCCCGTAAACCTAAGGCTTTCAAAGTGGACCGAGTGGATAGCCTGATTAATTTGCTGAGTTAACTTGAGTTTGCCATCACTTAGGGCCTGCAGCATCACGAGCCGGTAAAAACTAGACTAAAATGTGAACTATCCTTTTGTTAATTCGCTGGAAAAGCTTAGATGGTTACAGCTTGTCATTCTGCTCAAGTTCGCCCGAGCAAAGACTTTGGTTCGCTTCGATTGGCGCCGGGCATCAGTGCACTTAGGCTACTTATGTCTCGTCTGGGCTGGCTGAAACAAATCTGGCGAGTAATGAGCCTAGTCGTGGGGCTAGCCTTGTGGCAGATGTTGCTCTGCGCCCAGGCCATGGCCAGCGACGGAGAGCGACATAGCGAGCTGCATCAACTGCCGGCGATGGCGAAAACGCCACTGATTAGCGTGTCTAACGATTATCCGCCCTTCTACTCGCCGCAGATGTCCGAGTGGGGCGTGGTGTACCACCTGGTGGAGGCGGTATTTGAACATGCGGGATATCCGCTGTCCCATGAGTTTTACCCTTTTATTCGCGCCCAAACGCTTATTAAGCGGGAGCTGGCGGATCTCATCATAGGCGTATGGTATCGGCCCGAACGGGAGCAGTGGATCGACTTTTCCGACCCCTTGTTATCTGTCTCAATTCGCCTGTATAAGCGCAGCGACAGCAAGATTGTCTTTCGCGATATCAAGGATCTCAAGCCCTATCTTATCGGTATCGGCCGCGGCTATGCCAACCCTGTGGCCTTCGGTCAAGCTAACCTGAATACCGAGGCCGCCAGCTCAGATGCGGTGAACCTAAGGAAACTGCTGGCCGGTCGGGTGGATCTGGTGCTGATCTGTGAGGATGTCGCCCGCTACCTTATCGAACGCCCCGGCAGCGAATATAACGGTAAGCTTGAGCCGGTGGGAGACCCTTTGAGCGTGGAGCTGTTTCATATCGGGGTGGCCAAGCATCTTCCTAATGCCCGGCAGATTTTAGCCGACTTTAACCAGAGCCTGGCTGAGCTGCATCGCAGCGGCGAGCTGACCAAGATTCTGGCCAGCCATGGTTTCGAGCACAACGCCTATTGGCAGCAAAAGTCGCAGAGCAGCCAATAGCCCGCTTGCCAATTTTACCTTAACTTGTGTGAGTAGCCGATGGAGTCACTATCATGGGCAGGGGCACATCCCAATGCTCGGTGGGCAGTGATTCGACTCGCTGGCAATCATGGGCATAGCCAATGGGGTAGGGTTTCCCCCTAAGCTGCCAGTCGCTCAGGCAACGGTCGTAATAGCCGCCGCCCATTCCCATACGATTTCCCTGCTCATCGAAGGCCACCAGGGGAGTGATGATCACATCCAGATGCTGGGGCAAGATCATCTCTGTGATGTTGAGCTTGGGCTCCCAGATCTTGAGGCGATTCTGGATCAGGTGGCTGGTGGGATGGTATTTAAAAAACAGCAGGTTGCCCCGTGAGAAGGGGTGCAGACGCGGCAAATAGACATTCCCCCCTGCCTGCCACAGGGTTTCAATCAGCGGCTGGGTATCCAGCTCGCCATCACTGGTCAGATAAAGCGCCACATGCTTGGCCTGACGCTGACTAATCACCGCCATCAGTCTGCTGGCCGCCTCCTGGGCAAATTGCTGCTGGGTCTGCTCGGGGATCGCCCGTCTCGCACTGCGGATCTGATTTCTAATCGCCTGACGATTTTCTTGATTGGCGGTGCTCGGCGCGAAGGCTGGTTTCAATGTCCCTACTCCAGTGAAGGCAGTTATACCAATCGTAGTAAATAACTGATCATGCTAGCTTGTTAAAACGCCCGATAACGGCGTTATTATTTTTGATTGTAGAATAACAACTTATCGAAAAATTTTGCCTTGTTCTCTACCGTTTTTCCCACGCTACTTCTGATCACTTACTTACCGTGATTGGTATTATCGAGTTTGCTTTGATGTGGGCAGTCTATCTCTGTTGTCATTACACTTTCAACTGCTTGGCAATTTAGCTAACGGGTTGGCGCGAGTTTGATGAGGATATAAAAAAGGCCGAAAAGTGTTATACCTTTCAGCCTCTCTAATTTGAATTGCTCCCCAAGATGCCGTTACCGGTGTAGCCCTTGAACCGTAGGTTCAAGGCGGGTAAATGATCAAATCCTAAGGCTTCTCGGTTCGCGCCGAGCTTGCGCAATGTCATCAAAACATTCACCCTGAGTTTGTAAATATCGGCACAGGGACATAACCGACTCACGCACACCACAGGGAGCAAAATTGTTGCGTATCGACCTTAGCGGTCGGGCGGCGATATTCGTGATAAATCGCTTCGCCTCACGCGTAATTACAGTTTAATCGTCTTTTGTGGCACGCTCAACCAGCGCACTCTCCAAGGTCGATTGCAGCAGACCGATCTTGTCATCCATCTGCTTAATATAATCTTGATTCTTCTTCTGTTCTTCCAACAATTCATAGCCAATATTTAGTGCCGCCATGATGGCAATTTCTTCCCGGCTAAGGTTGTTGGTTCGAGCACGCAGGGAACTCAGCTGCTTTTCCAGCTTGTTGGCCACATGGCGCAAGGCATCTTCCTGTCCTATCGGACAAGCGATGGAGTAGGTGCGGCCCAATAAGCTAATTTCGATAGCATGGCTACTCATTTGCGATGTAGATCCTTTTATCCTGTCGTTGAGCGGACTATATCGGGCTGCCCTAGAAAGTGCAATAACACTGGGGCCTTAATAACGCTTTGTTAGATTAAATGTTGTTTAGATAACCAATAGCTTAGCGCTGAATGCTTTGCCCTGGATGAATTGTGCGCAGTTACTGGCTCAGGCCATAGTCATCCAAGGCCTAACTTGGTGGTAGAACAAAGCTTTTGGCTTGGTCGCGCAGGCCAGATCTGCTAGCATGTCCACAGTGAAATTATGATTGGAACACCTTATGGCAACCCCTCCCTCTTTACGCATCGAAATTCTGTTGGCCGAGCTCAATGCCGCCGATATCGCCCAACATCCCGTTGAAGTCCATGGTTCCCTGGTGGGCCTTATCTGCGGTGGCGTGGGTCAGGCCAAGAGCGAGTGGATCAAGCCCTTGCTCGAACTGATCAACGATGGTCAGTTGCCGCCGCCTTCTCTGGTGCAGCTGCTGGAAGAGCTTTATCAAGACACCCTGGCGCGCATCACAGATGCCGATTTCGGCTTCACGCCTATGGCGCCGGAAGAGGAGGAGACCCTGAGCAAGCGGGTCGAGGCGCTCTCTCTCTGGGTGCAGAGCTTCCTGACGGGCATCGCCATGGCGCAGCCTAAGCTCAATCGCGCCTCGAGCGACGTAAAAGAGGTGATTAAAGATCTCGCCGAGATCGCTCAGGTGGAGTTCGATGTGGCCGAAGATGAAGAGTCCGAGGCGGCCTACATAGAGCTGATGGAGTTTGCTCGCATGGCGGCGCTACTCTGTTACGCCGAATTTGGCCCCGAGCCGAGTGAGATCAAAGATCAAGACCCCATGATTCATTAATATTGTCTGCATTTATCGGGGCGAGCAGATTTAACTGCTTGCCACAGAAAGAGAAAGTGAATGACCACTTCGTCTGACCCTAAGCAGTTTGATATCGCCATCGTTGGCGGCGCCATGGCCGGTGCCACCCTGGCCCTGGGCCTGGCCAACCTGGCACAGAAACGCCAGCAAGTGCTGCGCATCGCCCTTATCGAGGCCAACCGTCCCGGCGACGGCCATCCGGGTTTCGACGCCCGTTCCATCGCTATCGCCCAGGGCTCCATCTTCGAGCTGACCCGTCTCGGCATCTGGCCTAAGCTGGCCCACCTGGGCACGGCCATCGAGAATATCCATGTCTCGGATCGCGGCCATTTCGGCATGACGACCCTCAACGCCAAAGATTTTCATCTGCCCTACCTGGGTCAGGTGGTGGAACTCGAGCGTGTCGGTGCCAAGCTATTTAGCCTGCTGGAGCAACAGGATGTCAGCCTGTTTTGTCCCTCCAAGGTGGCCAGTATTGTCGCCGGCGTCGATGCCCAGCAATTGATGCTAGACGATGGCACTGCCCTCAGCGCCAAGCTGGTGGTGGCTGCCGACGGTCTACATTCTAAGGTCAGGCAGGACTTTAAGCTGCCGCTGGAGCAGGTGGACTTTGAGCAGGTGGCCGTGGTGGCCAACGTGCTCACCGACAAGCCCCATCAAGAGTGGGCCTATGAGCGCTTCACCGACAGCGGCCCGCTGGCGATTCTGCCCATGGCCAATGTGGATGGGCAATCCAGAGTCTCCCTGGTATGGGCGCTGGCGCCAGAGCATGCCGAGCTGATGCTGGGCGCCGAGAAACCTGCGTTTTTAGATGCGCTGCAAGATGCCTTTGGTCACCGCGCCGGGCGTTTTATCGATGTGGGTGAGCGTTACGCCTATCCGCTTAAGCTCTCTTACATGGCGCGCCCCATCTATCAGCGCACCGTATTTATCGGCAACGCGGCGCAGACGCTGCACCCCATCGCAGGCCAGGGCTTTAACCTGGGGCTGAGGGATCTCGTCTGTCTGCTCGAGGTGGTCGATGAGGCGCTCGAACGCGGCGAGGATATCGGCGGCGCCAAGCTGACCCATGAATACCTTAGCCGTCGCCGGCAAGACCGTGACACCACCATCACCAATGTCGAATTCTTAGTGCGCGGCTTCTCGAATCAGCACTGGCCCCTGGTGGCCGGTCGTAACCTGGGGTTGCGTCTGCTTTCCTGGTGTCCGCCGCTCAAGACGCCCATTGCCCGCAAAGCCATGGGGTGGAAATCGCCTCAATCAGCCAGCCAACTTGGATAAAGGATCGCTATATGTTCAGTACACAAACCTATGACGTTGCCATCATCGGCGGAGGCATGGTCGGGCTGGCAACCGCCATCGGCCTTGGGCAGGAAGGGCTGAGAGTCGTGGTGATCGATGCCGGCGAAACCCAGGCGGTATCCGGTGAGGCCAGATTAAGAGTCAGCGCCATCAACAAGGCGAGTCAGCGATTACTTACCCATCTGGGGGCCTGGGCCTATATCGACGAGTCTCGCGTCGGCCCCTATCAGAAGATGGCGGTGTGGGATAAGGATAGCTTGGGCAAGATAGGTTTCGATGCTCATTCGATCAGCGAGCAGACCCTGGGCAGCATCATAGAAAATGACAACATCAGCCATGCCTTGGCGACCCGTGCCGGTGAGCTAAGTGAAATCACCCACCTGGAAAATCACCGTCTGGAGAAGATAGCCTTTGGCGAGCGTGAGGCCTGGCTGACCCTGGATAACGGCGACAACCTGTCGGCGGCACTGGTGATTGGCGCCGATGGTGCCAATTCCTGGGTGCGCGAGCAGTGCAAGATCCCTATGACCTTCTGGGACTATGGTCATCACGCCATTGTCGCCTCGATCCGCACCGAGCTGCCGCACAATGCCACCGCCAGACAGGTGTTCTTAAGTGATGGCCCATTGGCGTTTCTGCCGCTGTTTGAGCCAAGTCTCTGCTCTATCGTCTGGTCCGTGCCTCCTGCCAAGGCGCAGTCGCTGCTGGAGGGGGACAAGGTGCAGTTCGAACGCAGCCTGACCGCCGCCTTCGACGGTAAGCTGGGCATGTGTACGCTGGAGAGTGAGCCCCAGGCCTTCCCGCTGCGGATGCGTTATGCCCGTCACTTTGCCCGTCACCGTCTGGTGCTTGCGGGGGATGCGGCCCACACCATACATCCGCTGGCAGGCCAGGGGGTTAACTTGGGCTTCTTGGACGCCGCCGCCATTATCGAGACCCTGAGCGAACTCAAGGCCAAGGGCAAGGATCTCGGCGATTATGCCAATCTTCGTCCGTTAGAGCGTTGGCGTAAGGCGGACGCGCTGGAGATGATCGCGGCGATGGAGGGCTTCAAGCGGCTGTTCGAAGGCAGTAATCCGGTGAAAAAAGCCCTGCGGGATCTGGGTCTCAATCTGGTGGATAACCTTTCTCCTGTGAAAACACTGTTTATGCAACAGGCTATGGGTAACAAAACCCGCTTGCCTGAGTTGTGTAAATAAGCTCGGGAAAAATGCGGCACCTTATCATTTTGTTTTTAAATACAAGTGGTTGACATCATTTGATTTGATATACGGATTCTCATGTAAAAAAACTACATTTTAAACATGAGAAAAAGTAATGGGAAAATGGTTCGGATTAGAAAATTCTCTTGTATACAAAACTGTGACGCAAGGTATAATTTCGCCGCATTTTGATACCAAGCGCGTATCTTAAAACAGAATTTGTTGATGCATCTTATTCGACGCAATTGATGCAAAAACTCATCTTTGCAATCACATCCTGGCCCTACGTACCCTAGGTTCAGGTGTGTCAGTTCGAGACGGTTCACCATGACCGTCTGCTTCGCTACCGCCTATTGATGACAAGATAGTGCTTGACCGACCCTTTCGGCCTTTGCCCCATTTCATCAATCATGCCCTAGCGCTGAGGCACCGCCAGGTAAGACCCGAAAAGGGCAAAAAAAGAAGAGATAATAATGGCTAATAAAACTGTACTCTTTAACAAGCACCTAGAAGCTAACGCCAAAATGGTCGACTTTCACGGTTGGGACAT
The DNA here is from genome assembly GCF_000016065.1 of Shewanella loihica PV-4. Lineage (NCBI taxonomy): Bacteria > Pseudomonadati > Pseudomonadota > Gammaproteobacteria > Alteromonadales > Shewanellaceae > Shewanella > Shewanella loihica. The sequence continues at coordinate 3,640,142 of NC_009092.1, read as the reverse complement.
GCCGCTAAACTACGGCTCTCAAATCGAAGAACACCATGTTGTGCGTCAAGACGCAGGTATGTTTGACGTGTCTCACATGACAGTAGTTGATGTTACGGGTGCTGAGGCCTGTGATTTTCTTCGTAAGCTACTGGCCAACGACGTCGCCAAACTCAAGGTGCCGGGTAAGGCACTCTACGGTGGCATGTTAGACCACAATGCAGGCGTTATCGACGACCTGATCACCTATTATCTCAGCGACACCCATTACCGTATCGTAGTGAACTCGGCCACTCGCGAGAAAGATCTCGCCTGGATCACCGAGCAAGTTAAAGGCTATGACGTGACTGTCACTGAGCGTCCTGAGCTGGCGATGATCGCCGTTCAAGGTCCTAACGCTAAGGCGAAAGCGGCGGCGGTATTTACCGACGAGCAAAACGCAGCGGTTGAAGGCATGAAGCCTTTCTTCGGTGTGCAGTCTGGCTCTCTCTTCATCGCAACCACAGGTTACACAGGCGAAGCCGGTTACGAGATCATCGTACCCGAGGCTGAAGCCGAAGCCCTGTGGCAAGCCCTGCTAGACAATGGCGTTAAGCCATGCGGTCTGGGCGCCCGCGACACCCTACGTTTAGAAGCAGGCATGAACCTGTACGGCCAAGATATGGACGAGAGCGTTAACCCGCTAGCGGCCAACATGGGCTGGACCATCGCCTGGGAACCTGAAGACCGTGACTTCATCGGCCGCGAAGCGCTAGCCGCTATCAAGGCCGCCGGCACAGATAAGCTAGTTGGTCTGGTGATGGAAGCCAAGGGCGTACTGCGCACCGGCATGCCAGTCTTCTTCACCGACGCAGACGGCGTTGAGCAGCAGGGCGCTATCACCAGCGGCACCTTCTCTCCTACTCTGGGCTACTCAATCGCCATGGCCCGGGTGCCAAATTCTGTTGGCGATGTCGCAGAAGTAGAGATGCGTAAGAAGCGCGTCCCTGTTAAAGTGATCGCACCTAGCTTCGTGCGCAACGGTAAGCAGGCTTTCTAACTGTTTGATAAGGGTTATCCCTGTTTAGCCGTCAGGCTGCCAAAAGGGCAATAGCGGGGCCGGGTTGCTCTACCTAAGCAACTCGGGCCAAAGCTGCTAAAATATCGGCTGACCCAGTCGAATGACAGGCGCTTGAGTGGTTATACAGTCTTAGTTTTTAAAATTTAGCACTACGGAACAAGGAACAAAAATAATGAGCAATATTCCGACTGAATTGAAATACGCTTCTTCACACGAATGGATCCGCAGAGAAGAAGACGGTTCATACACTGTTGGTATCAGTGAGCACGCCCAAGAGTTGCTAGGCGACATGGTATTCGTTGAGCTGCCAGAAGTGGGCGACAGTGTTAGCGCCGGCGATGACTGCGCGGTAGCCGAGTCGGTTAAAGCCGCTTCAGACATCTACGCACCCGTTTCAGGTGAAGTGGTAGCGGTTAACGAAGCGCTAGAAGATTCTCCTGAGCTGGTTAACAGCGACGCATACGGTGATGGCTGGTTCTTCCGCATCATGCCAAGCGACCTGAGCGAACTAGACAATTTGCTTGATGCCGAAGGCTATCAAGCGGTTATCGACGAAGAGTAATTGTCGATGCCTACGAAGCCCCATATCGCAAAGAGATGGGGCTTCGTTCGTTATAAGCCCGCGCAATATGCAGGCCGATAACGAGAAGTAGAACCACATCAAACAACGAGACCGGTAACACCAGCCCCCTACAGCTAGGATACTGGCAAATATGGAACTAGGTTAATCATGACCACTGAAACCCTCACTCAGTTAGAGCAGCACGAACTATTTATCCGTCGTCATATCGGCCCGGACAGCGCAGATCAGCAAGAGATGCTGAACTTCGTTGGTGCAGAATCTTTAGAAGATTTGACACAGCAGATAGTCCCTGAGTCGATTCGTCTTGGACGCGATCTTGCCGTTGGCAGCGCCTGTGGCGAAGCCGAAGGCCTTGCCTCAATTCGCAAGTACGCGGATAAGAACAAGGTGTTCAAGAGCTACATCGGCATGGGTTACTACGGCACTATCGTGCCAAGCGTGATTCAGCGTAACGTATTCGAAAATCCAGGTTGGTACACGGCGTATACCCCATACCAGCCAGAGATCGCCCAGGGCCGTCTGGAAGCCATCCTTAACTTCCAACAGCTGTCGATGGATCTTACCGGTCTTGACCTGGCTTCAGCCTCTTTGCTGGACGAAGCCACCGCAGCCGCCGAAGCCATGGCGCTGGCCAAGCGTGTCTCTAAGGCGAAGAAAGCTAACATCTTCTTCATCGCCGACGATGTGTTCCCACAGACTATCGACGTGGTGAAGACCCGCGCCGAATGTTTCGGTTTCGAAATCGTGGTTGGCCCAGCCAGCGAAGCGGTTAACTATGAGCTGTTTGGTGCCTTGTTCCAATACACCAACCACTATGGTCAAATCACCGACTTCACCGAGCTGTTTGCCGCGCTGCAAGAGAAGAAAGCCGTCGTGACTGTTGCCGCCGACATCATGTCGTTGGTATCGCTCAAGTCGCCTGGCTCAATGGGCGCCGATGTGGTCTTCGGTAGCGCTCAGCGTTTCGGCGTACCAATGGGCTTTGGTGGTCCACACGCCGCCTTCTTCGTGACTCGCGACCAACACAAGCGTTCACTGCCAGGCCGAATTATCGGTGTGTCTCAAGATACCCGCGGCAACCGCGCACTGCGTATGGCGATGCAGACTCGTGAGCAGCATATCCGCCGCGAAAAGGCTAACTCAAACATCTGTACCGCACAGGTGCTGCTGGCCAACATGGCCTCTTTCTACGCCGTATTCCATGGCCCACAAGGCCTGAAGATCATCGCCGATCGTATCCACCGTCTGGCCGACATCTTTGCCGCTGGCTTGAAAGCGAAAGGCGTTGAGCTGGTTAATAATACTTGGTTCGATACCGTTTCCTTCAAGGTTGCCGACAGCGCCGCCGCGCAGGCTCGCGCCATTGCCGGTGAAGTTAACCTGCGTATAGACAGCGACGGCATTTTAGGTGTCGCCATGGCTGAGACCACCACGCGTGAAGATGTGGCGCAGCTGTTTGATATCGTACTGGGCGAAGGTCATGGGCTGGATGTGGCGGCAATCGATGCCGACATCATCGCTAATGGCAGCAACTCAATTCCAGCCGAGCTGGTACGCCAAGACGCTATCCTTGAGCATCCAACGTTCAATCGCTACCACAGCGAAACTGAGATGATGCGTTACATCAAGCGTCTGGAAAACAAAGATTTAGCACTGAACCACTCGATGATCTCACTGGGTTCTTGCACCATGAAGCTGAACGCTGCAACCGAGATGATGCCTGTGAGCTGGCCAGAATTTGGCAATATGCATCCTTTCTGCCCGCAAGATCAAGCCCAGGGGTATGCCGAGCTTATCGAAGAGCTATCAAACTGGTTGGTCGACATCACAGGTTATGACGCCATGTGCATGCAGCCTAACTCGGGCGCTTCGGGCGAATACGCCGGTCTGCTGGCTATCAAGAAGTACCACGAGTCTCGCGGTGAAGGCCACAGAAACGTCTGTCTGATCCCTCAGTCTGCCCACGGTACTAACCCTGCATCTGCCCAGCTTGCTGGCATGAAGATCGTAGTTACCGCCTGTGACAAACAGGGTAACGTGGACATGGAAGATCTTAAGGCTAAGGCTGCCGAAGTGGCCGAAAACCTCTCTTGTATCATGGTGACCTACCCATCGACTCACGGTGTGTACGAAGAGACCATCAGCGAGATCTGTGAAGTGATCCATCAGCACGGTGGCCAGGTATACCTGGACGGTGCCAACATGAACGCTCAGGTAGGTCTGACTTCACCTGGTTCAATCGGCGCAGACGTGTCGCACCTTAACCTGCACAAGACCTTCGCCATTCCACACGGCGGCGGCGGACCAGGTATGGGCCCAATCGGCGTTAAAGCACACCTTGCGCCATTCGTTGCCGGTCACGCCGTGGTTAAGCATGGTCGTGAGTCAGACAACAACGGTGCGGTATCGGCAGCGCCATACGGCAGCGCCAGCATCCTGCCTATCACCTGGATGTACATCAAGCTACTGGGTTACCAGGGCCTGAGACAGTCTACTCAGATGGCACTGCTAAACGCTAACTATGTGATGAAGAAGCTGTCTGCCCATTACCCTGTGCTCTACACAGGCCGTAATGACCGCGTAGCGCACGAGTGCATCATCGACCTGCGTCCGCTGAAAGAAGCCTCTGGCGTCACCGAGATGGATATCGCTAAGCGTCTGAACGACTACGGTTTCCACGCGCCGACCATGAGCTTCCCGGTTGCCGGTACCCTGATGATCGAGCCAACAGAATCTGAGTCTAAGGCTGAGCTGGATCGCTTCATCGAAGCCATGGTCGCTATTCGCGGCGAGATCGCTAAGGTTGAAGCCGGTGAGTGGCCAGCGGACAACAATCCGCTGCACAACGCACCACACACCATGGCCGATATCATGGACAGCGAGTTCGACTCACGTCCATACAGCCGTGAAACGGCCGTGTTCCCAACGGCTGCGGTTAAGGCTAACAAGTTCTGGCCGACTGTGAATCGTATCGATGACGTGTACGGTGACCGTAATCTAATGTGCTCATGTGCACCGATTGACGATTACAAATAATTGCTGCTTGGACTCGCTACTGCGGCGTTGAATCTCAGCTTTCGTGCTCATTGACACAAGTCAACTCCGCGCGAAAGCTCTCAATCCGCCTTGCATTAGCTTCGTCAGCGACGCAATTATGTGATTAGCTAACTGATAAAAAAGCGAACCCTTGTGGTTCGCTTTTTGTTGGCTAATCAGTTTATATAGCACGGCGTCATCCCGTTGTTTTCGCTGCTCATTGACTAGAGTCAACTGCGCGCGAAAGCTCTCAATCCGCCTTGCTTTAGCTTCGTCAGCGACGCAATTATGTGATCGACTAACTGATAAAAAAGCGAACCCTTGTGGTTCGCTTTTTGTTGGCTAATCAGTTTATATAGCACGGCGTCATCCCGTTGTTTTCGCTGCTCATTGACTAGAGTCAACTGCGCGGCGAAAACAGCAGGCTTCCTTGTCTTATCTTCGGCAGTAACGTCATTTGGGATGTGTCTTAACACTGACCAAAATAAAAAAGCGAACCCACGTGGTTCGCTTTTTTTATATTCGTTAGCGCTGTGCGGCTTCGTTATAGCTGTGCGCGACTGAGCCGTTATCGGTATTGATAGTTGCAGGTGACGACGTCTCTGTCCTGGGTTGTGGTGGTGCCGTCGGGGGCGAGTCGTGTCGCGGCGATTGTTCTGTGCCAGCATTGGTTTAGGCGGATTTGATTCATTACAAAATGCTCCGCCCAAGGCCTGTTTTGATGAAAGACCTCATACTCGCTCTGACTGAAGTTAATCAAGGGCAGTTGCTCTGCTAGGCTCAAGCCGTCTTCAACTGTTTCTGTGCTTCTCAAGCCCTCTTCAATGGTCTCTGCGATTAACCAGGTTTTGCCTGTAAGCATGAGTTTGAGGTGGAGTACTAAGTCATGTTCGCCAAGGAGTTTGACGTAAACTCTGGGTTGGTTTCCTTCGTTAATTTCGCTCTGAATGTTCGCCGCTAATAAGTTAGATATTTCTGTCTTGCTTTGCCCGATGCGGATAAGCAGCGACTCGCTATCGCCTTCTAGCTCAAAGCCTTTTAGCTTAGAGTCTTCTAGCTTGTAGTCCTTGGCACTCACCAGATTAAGCTGAGGCAGGTAGGCGAGGTAACGGTTAAAGGCGGTAAATAGCTGCCCGCCGTGACGGTTCAGGCCGTCCATGGTGTCACAGTCGCTATCACAACTAAGTGTCATGGTGGCGGAGAGGAATTTGACGGCGCTGATTTGCGGTGTGGCTTGTCTATCAATTCCGTTGCTAGCTAAGGTGAGCTCGATTTCGCTCACCATATGGACCTCTTGCCCGCTCTCCAGCATGGCATCATTCTGATCGGTGAGGTTTGCCGTGTTATCGATCACGTCCTTTGTGCAGGGAGCCTCCATATGGGGATCCTGTAAGTAGGTATTTTCCAAGCAGGGGATGGCTAGGTTTGCCGCACCCTCTGGCAGCCCTAAAACGAGTGTGGAGGTCAGTGATAGAGTCAGCAATAACGCCGATAATAAAAACGGTAGAGGTATCCGGTTAAGCTGTGTCATTCCCTTTGACATACTTACTATCCATTTGATCTAAAAACCTAACCTTGCGGTATTAACTGGCTGTGGGCAATTGAATTTTCTTCAAGCGACCTCTTGGGTTGGCGCTATACCGAACTGCTTACAGATGTGGTCGATACACAGGGCTTGCTGTTGGCTCCACAGGCCGTAGCTTAGCGGCATCAGGCTGACGCCGGCGCGCTGCAGTAGCTTGTAGAGGTTAACCTCGAAGAAGTCCTCCCAGGGGCCGGGATAGCCGATTAAGTCTATCGCCAGATACTGGTCGCCGTAACGGCAGAGGATATCCAGCTCCAGCCCCGCCATATGGTAGGCACGCCACACTGTGATGCCTTTTGCCTCCAGCGCCTGGGTCACCGACTGACCAAACTCATCTAACGCATCGACATAGTTGTGTTTGGCCTCAAACTGGGTCGCCGAGGTGAGGTATTTGGCCAGCAGATTATTGTTAGGCAGCGCCGTTTCATCCAATGACAAAAATAGCCACTGGGCCTGTTTGGCGCGGGTGATAGCCACGTTAAACATATCGGCGCGGTTAAGGTAGGCCGCGGCGCGACTGTCTTGTGCAGTCACGCTGAAGGAGAGCAGCATGATGTCGCGTTCCTCGCCTTGAAAGCCAAAAGGCGTGGCGATCCGCAGCTGATGACGTTCTATCTGTGCCAGGCTGAACCGGGCTATGATCTGCTTCGACAGATACTCTGTCTGATGTCGAAAACAGGAGAGCACCCCGATGCTAGAGGGCACCAAGGCATCGGCCTGTTCCTCGATAAGCTTGGCTAGCTTGTCCATCAAGGCCTCGGCCTCGAGGAGGTTTACTCCCTTGGCGTCGCGCATCCCATCAACCTGAATTCTGTGCAAGTGTCCCGAGCTGGTGCAGGGCCTGTGCTGCATCACCTTGAGGGCATTTTGATAGAAGGCCTGATTACTGAACTGGATAAGCTCTGGCTTGCTGCGAAAGTGCTCGTCCAGAAAGGCAACCTGGGCCTGGCCGCTCAACGAGCCAGATACTAGGTCGAGCATGCTGGCATCGCGATAGCTCAGCAGTCCGCGTCTGTCCGGTGCTATACCGAGCTGGGTTTGAATGCTGGCTTGTTTCTCGCGAGACAGAAATGAGAAGTGTCTCAGCTGTTTGCTGTCGCCCACCACAAGCGCCGCCTTGGCGCGCTGCAGGGCGGGCAGACACTCGGCAATATTGGCCTGGGTGGCCTCGTCGATGATCACCAGATCGAACATCTCCTGCTGCAGGGGCATTACCCTGTGCAGGTTGGCGAGGCTGGATAACCAGATGGGAAAGGTCTGCTGCAGCGCCGAGAAGTCCGTGTTGTAGAAGGCCTCCAGCTGTTTCGCCGACTGACGCGCCCGTATCGCCTTGGCAAAGTTAACCAGGGAGCTGCGCTTGTTTTGCAGCAGGCGGCTTTGTCTGTGGCTTGTGGCCAGCTGTAGATACTCAAGGCTGAGTTTCTCTTTCTGCGCTATCAGGCCATTTAAGCTGTCGAGCACCTCCCACTGGCGGGAGAAGCGCCTAATGCCGCCGCGATAGAACCAGTTATAGCAGGGCAGGCGCCAGCGGGATTTTTGCTGCTCGAGCCTCGCCAGCTTCTGGCCGCGACCTATGGCGCGTTTGCAATGGCGGGTAAAGCTCTGTTCCAGCTTGGCTTGCTGTCTGGTCACTATTTCGAGCTGCTTGTAGGCCTTCTGCAGCGCGATGTCAGTTACCTTCTTGTTGGCGACGGGATGAATGCCGTTGAGCATGTCGTCCACCTGGGACTTGAGCTGCTTGATAAATTGCGGCGAACCGGCGCGGATCAGGCTGCTGCCCAGCTGAAACTGTTGCTGCAACTTATCGGCTATCACGTCCACGGCAACATCTGTGTGGGCGGCGATCAGCACCGACTTGCCGCGCAATATCTGCTCGGCAGCTATGGTGGCTATGGTGTAGCTTTTGCCCGTGCCGGGTGGGCCTGAGATCTGCCCTAGGGTGTGGTTGGCGGCGATATTCAGCGCCTGCATCTGGGCATTACTCAGCAGTCCCGGCAGGCAATCTTGCTGGGTTGTGACCTGTCGTTTGCTTTGGGGCGATGGCTGTTGCTCGGCAAACAGGGCCTGTAGCGGCGGGGAAAGATCTGGTGTCGCCATCAATAGGTCGAGTTCATGCAGTATGCCGCGACTGGCCAGGGATCGCTCGGCCAGCACCAGCTGGCTGCGACTTACCAGAAAGCCTTTGCGTTTGCGCCTTAAGCCTTCAAATACCTCTTCATCAATCAGCTTGGGAAAATGCAGTAGCTGGGTGGCATCCACATCGGCTTGTCCGGCGCGCAGCCAGGCTATCCAGCCGCTCACGTCGGTGGGGTTATCGCGCAGATCCTGGGTCAGGCTATGGCCTTCCACCACGAGTTTTTCCAGTAGCGCCTCGTTGATGGTAAATGGGTTTTGGCCGGTTAATGACTCGCTGGCCTGCAGAAAGATCTCATCGCCATCGGCCTGTATCTGGCACTCGCGATAGAGCAGCGGTGTAACCACCTTACGCCTCTCGCCATTGAGCTCTAAGGTGCCGCTAAAGAACAGGCTGCAATGCAGCAATACCCGCTCACGCAGATAGAGGGCGCTGCGGTTCATTAACGTCGAGGCTAAGGTGTGGGGCAAGGGGAGACGGGGGAGGAAGCCACTGGCAAGCTCATCTTCACCCTGTAGCAGCAGCTGATCTTGCTCGGCCAGCTTATGACACGACCAGAGGTTGATCTCGGCGCTGTCGTGCGCAAAGCACTGTTTGTAGTAGCTCAGAATCCCTTGCAAACCCTATCCATCCCCATGGTTTATTAGCGTTGCAAGAGTAACTTAACCATTAAATTTCAACAAGGTGTGGTGGGAGATTGCGCTCTGGGTTTTGGTCTTTACCATTGCATATGAGGCGGTTCACCAGCACAATCAAACCCTATCGACAGACCGAGGTCATTTCCGGCAGCCAAGAATAAGAGCAAGCTGGCGGGTAAAGTAAGCGAAAAGCTTACGCAAGAGGTAAAGAGGGCCATGCAGCAAGGATTCCCCATCACCATCACCATCACAGCCGATGACAGATTTTCGAGTTCACTTAAGCCTTTACTGGCCAAGCTTGAGATGTGGATTAACTTTCAGGCGCTTAAGGCAGACTGGTATGGTAAAGAAGACCATGTCTTAACCTTCGATTTCAACCTGGTCAGAACCTTGGATGAAAAGGCCGAGCAGCTAATCTCAGAGAGCTGGATCGTCGAACCGGGTTACGCCTACCACTATGAGAACAGCCGCCTGATGACTATCGCCTTCATCGCCGTTGATGACTTGCTTGAGCGTGGCACAGGCATAGAACTAGAGATAAAAAGCCGGTTGGTGGCTGTTGCTAATTTAATAGGACAGCAGCACGGCCTCATCGCGCTAATTGCTGCTTAGGCTTGATAATACTGCCTCAGTTCGAGATTTTCACTGCTCATTGACCTTTGTTAACTCCGTGGCGAAAACCCCAATCTTCATTGTCTTATCATCGCCAGTGACGTAATTGTGGAGTAGCTGGCTTTAGTGGTCTTGGTTAAAAGGAGCGAGACGTTAAGGGTACTATTCACGCATCCACATTGGAGGCCAACCATAAGCCTCCGATACGGCTCTGGATATTTCGTGGATTAATTGAAAGCCGTTGTCCGAGTTGGTCATCACAACGAAGCCTCGTCCCGAATTTGCAAAGGAAACTGCATAGCAGGTGTATCCGGCGTTTCCGCCGCTATGCCTAAAGCGAAAAGCGTCTGCTTCACCATCTATTCCTATGCCTGTTCCACCCGCGCCGGGCACTCTGGTTAACATGGTTTTGGCTGATTGTTGTGATAGCAAAGTTTCATCCTCGCCGCGGTAGGCTTTACCCAGGGCTATCATAAATTTTGCTAAATCGGTGGGTGTGCTCCATAGACCTGCTGCCGCCTTCTCTGGGTAGAGATGGTAGCCCCCTTCAATCATGGATTGCTTGCTATCGTATCCTTTTGCAATTTGGCTCTGGAGTTCATTTGGCAGTGCCAGTTCGAATGAGCTTTGGCTCATATTTAAAGGCTTGAGTATCAATTGTTGCATCAGTTGTGAGAAAGGCAGCGCACTGCTGTCTTCCATCAAGAGTTGCAAGACTGTCATGCCTCCGCCTGAGTAATACTCAGATTCACCTGGTGTTTGAAAGACCTTAACGGCAGGAGAGTTACTCAGGCTACTGCCTTGTAATATTTGAACTAATGAGGGAATAGTCTGGTTTTGGGCATAACCTTCAAATCCAGAGACATTCAGCCCAGATGTGTGGCTCATGATCCGGCTTGGTGTGACTTTTTGTTGTTGAGTAAATTGGTTTTCGGGTACATGCCAACGTTTAAGTTTTAAGTTCACATCTTCATCAAGCTCAAAGTTGCCGTTCTGAATCATTTTAAATGCTGCGACACTGGTGACCGTTTTCGAAATGGAAGCGGCCTGAAACAGAGTATCCGTAGTTACTCCTTGGTTCGATTCTATGTCTGGTTTGCCGTATCCCTTCGACCAGATAATTTGGTTGTTATCAAATACGGCAATGCTCACCGCCGGGACGCCATAAGCCTTCATTCGCGCTTCCAGCGTATTGGTTGATGCGCTGCTGTTTCCATCATCGTCGATTGAACGAATGCTGCTTTCGAATGCTTGTTGGCGGGCGAGTTGTTGATTTGCGGCTGTCGATTCTTGGTTGCTGACCGAGCATCCTGCCAAAGCAAGAAACATCATTGTGAGTGTGAAATGGCTAAGCTTCATTTTGTTGCTCCTAATCTTCTTGTTTCCTGTCCCTGAGAAGTCACTTGTATGCCGTTTGTTTTATCGACAATAAAGGGGATTAGCTATGTATTCCAACACTTACATATTTCCAATTGTTACATTAAGTGTTAGGGAGCAGTCCCATTGGGAACAAAGGGGCAAGTTAGCGAGCAACAGTGGTGGTTTGTGTTAGCTTAGCTCCGGCATTTTATGGTTATCCTCTTTTTTTCCACTAGCACTTTCGAGTTCATCGAGAATGTCGAATCCCCAGTGTTTAAATTTCACGCCTAAATAGGTAGAGGGGAGCATTAGTAAAAACAGCAAGAGAAGTGGCCATTGGTTTTCGAGTATTAACGTCAACAGCCCTGATATACCACCCACTTTCCCTTCGATAACTTGCTTACTGAGAAAGATCATAGGGGCGACAAACACGGTGAGAATAATGGCGTTATGGATACTTTCACCAATCTTGATCAGTGATTCTGCGTGGCGGGCTTTTGAGGCATTGGACCTTGATGTCATTGGTTACTTCCTTGTGTATCTATTGTTTATCAATCTGAGAAATATGAGAAGCGGCAATCTATTCGTATTAGGTCTAAATCTCGCGGAAGTGAAGTGATGGCATCGGAAAGGCTATAAACCATACCACTGTCATTGCTTTTTAAGTGTGCATATCGAAGATATACATTAGCTATGTAAAGTGCACATATAGAATCGATCACATTTTTAAGATTGGCTTTAGTGAAATGCTTATTTCTATTGTGTTTCACGTCGGTATGGCTTTTCCACCAGCTCGGGCTAATTTGTTCTTGCCATGCTTTCCAAGGTGTACAGCTAATACTAAACCTTTCAATGACTGCAGTTTCTGTAATGAAAGCATGCAGGTTACTTTCGATTACCTTCATGTAATCCATTATGTTATCTGATTTTGCATTTGGGGATAATTGGTAGCAAATTTCTTTCATGACAGTGTCAATCTCTGCACATGAAGAGAGATATAACCGTGTTAGTTCTACTGAGTATGTCGAAAAGTTATCTTGGTTTATTTCAATATATCGGGATAACCGATTTAAATCATACTCGAAAGATTGATAGTACTTCCAATGTAAATCATTAAAATTCAATATATTACCTGTATTGTGTGTTATTTGCTTAGGTCTACTGGTGAAGTGCACCTTTAATACTTTTTTCAGAAAAGAAAACCGGATAAATCCATAAGCCCTGCTCGTTAATGTAATTCGTTTCTACAAGGTGGTTAGGTGACTTACTCTGTTGGTGCTGACTCCACCTGCATCCAATCGACCTCTACGCCTGCCTGGTCAAACATATCCTGGCTGACTTTGATCTTGTCGCCCCAGCGGGAGAGGAAGTCGTCGCTGGGTTGTGGGCTGTGGACCACCTTTAGCCCAGTCTGGATGATCTTGGCGGCGCAGTTGGGGCAAGGAAAGTGGGTCACCCAGATCTCGCAGCTGCTGAGATCCCGCTTGGCGTAGAGAATGGCGTTCTCTTCGGCGTGCAGTGTTTTGAGCAGTTTCATCTCGCGGTTGTCTGTCTCGGCGCTGTCGGAGATCCCGTGCGGGTAGCCGTTGAATCCCAGTGAGACAATGCGGTTGTTTTCAGTGATCACGGCGCCTACTTGGGTGGAGGGGTCTTTACTCCATGAGGCTACCAGTTCGGCCATTTGTAAAAAACGTATCGCCCATTTGCTCATCATCTACTTAGGGTTCCTATTCTATATGGCTGAATATATTGACTTAACCAGAAACAATTCTCTGTCGAGAACAATGATAAATCAAGCCGCGCCCAACACAAAGCAATGTCTGGCGTATTGAGTGTTTTAGCGCTAATTCATTACTACTCACAGCTCAAAACTAACTCATTAAAGCTAACTCATTAAAGCTAGCTCATTAACACTGGCTCATTAAAAACCATGGGGATGGCATTGGCTATTTTCCAAGGCCCTGGCCGGTCAATCTCTACTCGCGATTATCTGGGGAATGGTTTCAATCTCGGGTTCAAAATCCGGCTCGAGTGTCGACGCGATAGTGGTTCTTACGCTTTCGACATGATAACCGCGTTTGGCGTCGAACCGAATCAGAGGAAGCCCCGCAGTGCGACAGGCATCTTCCACCAGTTGGTCGCGCGCTATGGTCTTGGCCTGCTTGTGACTCTTGTCGTCGAGTTCGATGGCGGCGATAACGTCCAGGGTCTGTTTATCGCAGAGGAGATAATCAAAGTGTTTGGCGGAGATCTTGTTGAAGGCATTTTGCCAGTGTTGGCGCGTCATCCCCTTTTCTGGAGTGATCACATCGGCAATGCGTACCTTGCCAAGGATACGGTATTGCTCGCCAACGGCGTTATCTAACACCCCCAGAAACGATCGCTCGGCGGGGGTAAACAGGGCTTTATGTTTACGATATTGGTAGTGGCGACTGCTGGTGCTACTGCCTAGTCGCGACAGCAGGGTCAAAATGATGATAAAGCCAAAGGCCATTGCGAATAAAAGGTTGAGGTTCATCGAACATCCATCTCTTGAGGTTGGCGTCATTGCCGGTTGATTTGTTTGCACAATAAGCCTTGTCCCTCGCTTTTTCAACTCGCAGTCTTTTCAGTAGCAGCTTTGCCAACATAGCTTGAATCCCAATCGAAACCAGACTAGCTTGGGGTATTGCAATGGATGGTCGGTTTTTAAGCTGGCTAGGATGAGGAGCCTGGATGCGGATCCTGGATGCAGGATGACAAAGGGAGTGCCAAATGATGTTGAAAAATATGCGGGTACAGCGCAAGTCTAGAACGGATAAAGCTGGGCTAAGAGCGTGGGCTAGTAACCTAGTGAGTGCCTTGTTGGTCGCCTTTGCCAGTATCCTAGCCGGTGTCCTGGTCAGTGGCTGTAACAGTGATGATGAGGAGGCGCTAAACCCCATCGACACGGCCAAGATGCAGCAGACGGTGGCTGAGCTGGCCGAGGATATGTTGGTGCCGGGCGCCGTGGTGATACTGCATACCCCCAAGGGTAGCTTTGAATATACCTATGGGGTGAGCCAGTATAGCGGCAGTGAGCCAACCCGTTTCGATCAGCACCTCCGGGTTGGCTCCAATACCAAGACCTGGGTCGGTACAATCATTTTGCAGATGGTGCAGGAGGGTAAGCTCCAGCTAGAAGATCCCGTGGCCATGCACTGGACCGGCGTGCCGAGCGGTGAGCAGATCACCATAGCTCAGCTGCTGTCGATGGAAAGCGGCCTGCATAACTACACCACCACATTGGCGCTGAATCAGATCTTAGATCAGGATCCCGCTTATGCCTGGCCCCAAGCTGAGCTGCTTAAGCTGAGTTTCGACTATCCGCTGGATTTTACGCCGGGCACAGACTTTGGTTACTCCAACACCAATACGGTATTGCTTGGCCTGATTGCCCAGAAGCTTGATGACAGCACCTTGCCTGAGATCATGCAGCGCCGCCTGTTTGCTCCCCTAGGCATGACACAAACCCTGTTTCCTGAGATCACCGATAACGTCCTGCCCGAGCCCTATGCCCACGGCTATATGTATGGCACCAATGTGTTGACCATGGACTCGGCGTTGCCCGAGGCGATGCAGCAGGAGGCGCGTGATGGGGTGATAATGCCGGGGGATCAGACCGAGGCTAATCCCTCCTGGGGCTGGGCGGCTGGCGCGGGGATCTCTACCGCCAGGGAGCTGCTGGTCTGGGTCGAGGCCTTGGTTCGCGGCAAACTGTTAAATGAGGAGATGCAGAAACTGCGTCTGGCAAGCGTTAAGCCTATCGATCCCGACAATCCCAACACCGCCTACTATGGCCTGGGCATAGCCAAGTTTGGCCTGCTCTATGGTCATACAGGCGAGCTGCCGGGTTATAACTCTTTCATGGGCCATGACCCAGACAATAAGGTTACCCTGGTGGTCTGGACCAACCTGGCCCCTAGCGTGGATGGGCGCGACCCGGCCACTACGATCGCGGCGGCGCTCATCAATCAAGTCTACAGGCCGGTAAACTAGAACCTCTGTCTAAATCGCTGCTTATTGCCACTGGGTCGCCACATCCTTCTTGGGTGAGGCGCCAAACAGGCGGGAATATTCCCGGGAGAATTGCGACGGGCTTTCGTAGCCTACGCGATAGGCGGCGGCCGAGGCGTCGATATCTTCCCCCAGCATGAGGCGGCGCGCCTCTAACAGCCTGAGGCGTTTTTGATATTGCAGCGGGCTCATGGAGGTGAGCCGGCGAAAATGGTGGTGAAAGGTGGATTTACTCATTCTGGCCATATCCGCCAGGCTGTCGACGCTCAGATGCTGGTCGTAATGCACCTTGAGCCACTCTATGGTGCGGGCAATACGCAGCCCATGACTACCTGCCGAGACAATCTGGCGTAGGCGGGCGCCTTGTTCGCTCATCAACACGCGCCAATAGATCTCGCGTTTAATCAACGGTGCTAGCACGGCAATGGATTCGGGTTCATCCAGCAGGTTAACCAGGCGCGAGATCGCCCCCAGTAACTTAGGCGTGGTGGCGCCTAATATCATCCCCTGATCCGATGCGGTTTCTTTCTGCATCGTCAGCGGTGTCTGCAACATCAGGTCGCTCATTACCGCCAGATCCAACTTGATCACCACACCCAGATAGGGCGCCTCTTCGCTGGCCTCTAACACCTGCATCTTGGCAGGCAGATCCAGTGAGGTGATTAAGAAGCGTGACGGATCGTAGCGAAAGGTCTGCTCCCCCAGGGTCATCGCTTTGGCTCCTTGCACCACCAGGGCAATGCTGGGCTCGACGACGCAGACTGAGCAGCTAGTGGGCGCCGACTGGCGATAAAAGTCCAACCCTGCAATCTCGGTTTCGCACCAGTCGACGCCCTGAGTGCGGCGCTCGACCTCTTTGGCGATGGCCGCAGAGAGAGACGGGATCACTTTGTCTTGCATTGGTTGGCCTCCTCGATAGCCGGGGAAAGGATGATTATCGTTGCAATAAGTGTAAGCCAATCGCGCAGGCACTTAACGGATTAATCTGCCATTTCGGAGGATTAGGCAAGCATTTGCCAGTAATGGACTATAGATCGCCCCGGCAAGCTGAAAAAATGGTGCCATCTGGTCTGGTGCACGCCAGCGTGTCGTTTTGCTCCCGCTAGGAGGGTCTATGAAATCCATCATCTCTGCATTCGTTATTTCCTCATCCTTACTCGGCCTCAGTGGCCAGGTGGTGGGGGAGACGCTCCCGCCGCCATCGATCAGCGTCGCGAGCAATGGCACTCAGCTGCCCATGCAGGGCCTGGAGCCCTATTTTATCGGTAAGACGCGGGTCGAACCTCTGTTCGGCGCCAAGGGCGAGGGCCGCACCTCGGGCGCCATGGTGACCTTCGAGCCGGGCAGTCGCACCAATTGGCATACCCATCCCATAGGCCAAACCCTCATCGTTACCAGTGGTCTGGGCTGGGTGCAACAGTGGGATGGTAAGCGTATCGAGATAGCCCCGGGCGATGTGGTGCAGATCCCGGCCAATGTGAAGCATTGGCATGGCGCCACCGACAAGACGGCGATGAGCCACATCGCGGTGCAGGAGGCGAAAGAGGGCAGCGTCGTAAACTGGCTGGAGCCGGTCAGCGCCGCCCAGTATCAGGGGCATTGAGTGACGCGAACCATTCGTTGGCGCAGCAATCCTTGGCAGACCCTGTTTCGGTAGCGCCAGTCTTGGGTAAGCACACTTTTGATAATCAGAGACGGGCGATGACGATGAAGATTCAGCTTGTGGTTAAGGGCGAACGCTTGAGCGCCACTCTGGCCGATAACCGAACGGCGCGGGATTTCTATGCCCTGTTGCCGCAGCGGCTCACCCTGAAAGATTACGCCCAAACGGAGAAGATAGCGTATCTGCCGCGTAAGCTGACCACCGACTCGGCCCCCGAAGGTGCCAAAGGCAGATTGGGCGATGTCTGTTACTACGCCCCCTGGGGAAATCTGGCCATTTTCTATCGCGACTTTGGCTACGCCGCCGGGCTGATCCCGCTGGCGCATATCGATGGCGATCTCGGCGCGCTCACCATGGCAGATAGCCTTGAGGTGGTTATAGAGGCGGCAGAGTAAGTTTTAGGTTTCATCATTGCAGTTTTAGTCTAAGGAAACTGGAGTAGTACACCATGAGATTAGCAACGGGCAGTGCATTTGTGATTGCCGCAACGGCTTTTATCTTGGTGTTTGCGACAGCCGGCGCCCCCATATCGCTATTTAATAGCTACCGGCTAGACGATGGTCTTTCTAATGCAGATCTTGGTCTGGTTTCCTTAGGCTATTTTTTTTCCGCCGCCACGGCGCTTATCGTGTTTGGTCGCTTGTCTAATGTTGTTGGCCGTAAGCCAATGGCCCTCACCGCGCTGCTGTGTGCCGTAGCCTCCTGTTGTTTATTGCTCAATATGCAGCATATCCTTGTGCTGTTTGCCGCCAGGGTGCTGCAAGGCTTTGCCTGTGGTATCGCCACCGGCAGCATAGGCGCCTATGTGGTGGATACCTCACGCGGTCGCCCCGCCTGGTTGGTGGCGGCGATAACCAGTACCTCTCCCATGATAGGTATCTCAAGTGGCGCCATTGTAAGCGGAGCCTTGGTCACCTGGGCGCCCATGCCTAGGATGCTGATCTTCATCTTGCTGATTGCTATATTATCTATCTGTTTACTCTTGTTTTTATTCTCGCCAGAAAGCATCAAGGCGCGTGCTGATGTGCATGCTCGTGCGTTGGCCTCGCTGCGCCCGCGCCTCTATTTTCCGGCCGAGCGAAAATGGGCGTTTCTGACCCTGGCCGGTGTGGTCGTTGCCACCTGGTCGCTGGGCGCCTTCTATCAAGCCTTTGGCCCTTCGATTGTGGCCGAGCAGCTCGGCACTAACAGCCCCATCCTGGCTGCGCTGGCTTTCTCCTCTGTGATGATACTGACACCTATGGGCGGCTATCTCACCAGTGGCCTGACACCGAGGCGCGCCGTGCTGCTTGGCATGCTGCTCTATATCGGCGCGGCGCTGATGATTCTCGTCTCGCTGGACAATGGCTGGCTGCCGGCTTTCCTGTGCGCCAGCCTGCTGGTGGGCATAGCCCAAGGGGCGGCGACCACGGCCTGCTTTAATGTCTTGTTGGCGGGGGTGACGGTGGAGCAAAGGGCTGGCTTACTCTCGAGCGTCTTCGTGATCTCCTACGCCGGCGCCGTGGTGCCTGGGCTGGTGGCCAGCCTGGCGGCGAGCAGCTTTAGTGTGTTTCAGATCTGTGTCGGCTATGTGGTTCTGGGAGTGGCGGCGGCCATCGCCGCTATGTTGACATCATTCAGGCTCGAGCCGATTACAGCTTGTGATCGGGCGGCAGAAGTGGCTTGACGCGGGGAGAGTTGAAATGATGAAGCAAGTGATAAAAAAGGCGCTGATGGGCGCCTTTTTAGTTTGGATCAATTGTTGGTGGGCTTGCTCAGATGCCTTGCTCAGCTGGCTCGCTGAACTGGATTGCCACCGAGCCGGATTAGAAGCTTGATGCCTGCATGTCGATGACGAAACGATAACGCACGTCGGCCCGTTCGAGGCGTTCAAATGCCTGGTTGATCTCCTCCATCTTGATCATCTCCACTTCTGGCAGAATGTTCATCTTGGCGCAGAAGTCGAGCATCTCCTGGGTCTGCGCGATACCGCCGATGAGCGATGCGGCGATGCGGCGGCGTCCCATGACCATAGGCACGGTATTGACCTCGGCAATCGGCCCTACCTGGCCGACCAGGGTCAGGGTGCCGTCTACCTTGAGCAGCGGCAGGTAAGGGGTGATGTCATGTTTTACCGGCACAGTGTCGAGTATCAGATCGAAACGATTGGCCGATAGTTCCATGCTTTCTGGCTCGCTGGAGAGCAGAAAATCGTTGGCACCCAAGTCGAGGGCATCCCCCTGTTTATCCTGGGAGCGACTGATCACTGTTACATGGGCGCCCATGGCGACGGCGAGCTTAATCGCCATATGACCTAAGCCGCCCATGCCTATGATGGCCACCTGGCTGCCGGGGCCGACGTTCCAGGTTCTTAGGGGCGAGTAGGTGGTGATCCCGGCGCACAGCAAGGGGGCCGCCTTGGCGAGATCCAGCGACTTAGGGATGCTGAGTACAAACTCCTGTCTCACCACTATGTGTTTGGCAAAGCCGCCCTTGGTGATCGCCTGGGTGTGACGATCGACGCTGTTATAGGTCTGGGTGAATCCCGCTTCGCAAAACTGCTCCTCACCGCTATGGCACTGGCTGCAGCTTTGGCAGCTGTCGACCATGCAACCCACGGCCACCTGATCGCCAACCTTATAACGGCTGACCTGGCTGCCGACCTCGACCACGCGGCCGACGATCTCATGGCCGGGCACTGTGGGGAAGACTGTCCAGCCCCAGTCGTTGTTTACCGTGTGCAGGTCGCTGTGACACACGCCACTGTAGAGGATCTCGATGGCGACATCATCTTCTCTGAGGGGGCGGCAGTCATATTCATAGGGTTGTAATGGACTATGGGCCGACTCGGCGGCAAATCCGATGGTTTTCATCTTGACTCCATTTAGGCTGTCAGCCGTTAATTGGCTGAATAAATGAGAGATTCCGATACCCTGGTGACGTCAAACTGAGCATCAGAATCTCGCGTAATAGCCGGGGCTAAATCAAAGGTTATTGGTGAAGAATGTGCTGATCTTGTCGAAGGGGATCAGCTCGACCCTGTCGTAAAGGTCGACATGGCCGGCGTCCTCGACCAGGTAGAGCTCTTTGGGCTCGGCGGCGAGGGCATAGGCTTCCTGGCTAAACTCGATAGAGTGCGCATGCTCGCCAGCGATAAACAGCAGTGGACGCGGCGAGATAGACTCGATGTCGTTAAAGGGATAGAAGTTCATAAACTTGGTATTGCTGCTCAAGGTAGGGTGAGTCGTCAGTTCGGGAGACGAGCCTGCTGGCGTGTATTCACCCCTTGGCGTGCGATAGAAGTCGTAAAACTCTTTGGCGATAGGGTGAGAGTTTTCATCTACTTCATGGGGTGTGCCGCCCGTGTATTGGGTCTCACCGCCGGTAAATTCGACGTAACGTTGCTCGGCCGCCGCGGCGATGATCTGCTTGCGCTGCTCGAGGGTTTGCACCTTGCCATACAGGTGACGGCTAAAGCCGCCCATGTCGTACATGCTTACTGTGGCGATGGCCTTCATGCGAGGGTCTATCTTGGCGGCGCTGATGGCGAATCCGCCGCTACCACACACGCCCAGCACACCGATACGCTCACGCTCGACGAAGTCGCGGGTGCCTAAGAAGTCTACGGCGGCGCTAAAATCCTCGGCGTACATGTCGGGTAACACGGCGTTGCGTGGCTCGCCTTCACTCTCGCCCCAGAAGGAGAGATCGATCGCCAGGGTGACAAAGCCACGCTCGGCCAATTGCTGGGCATAGAGCACGGCGCTCTGCTCTTTGACCGCGCCCATGGGATGGCCGACTATGATGGCGGCACGTTTCTCACCGGGCTTGATATTGCCAGGCAGGTAGAGATTGCCGGTAACATTCATCTTGTACTGATTCTTAAAGGTCACTTTTTTCATGGTGAGTTGCTCGCTGTGATAGAAATTGTTGGCACCTCGGGAGAGGTCTGCTTGATAGTCAGGTGTGGCGGCGATGGCACCGCCGGTAGAGGCTAAGCCTGCCGATCCCACCAGGGTCGCCAGGGCTAATGCGGTTAGCGTTTTCTTCATCTCGATTCCTGCGTATTGGTTTAAATTGGCTATGGCTAAATTGTTGATAATTTGGTCGTCGACTTGAATACACGAAAATCGTGCATGCTTGCCTAAAAGTCCGAATGCTTGATTTGGATTTGGATTTGGGTTTTGCTTGGACGTGGGGTTGGGCGATTTCGTTTTGGGCTTTGGCTTTACGCTGATCTTGCATGTCAGCGTAAGATGGTCAGGGCAAGGCAATGGGGCTTATTGTCTACGGCCTTGCGCTGGCCTAGGTGAGGTGGATTATGCCTCTCGAATCAGTTTAGGCTTCGGCGAAGACCTCTTGGGCGACCTGAATCGCCGTCATCGAGCTTGGCCAACCGGCATAAAACGCCAATTGGGTGATCACTTCAATCAGCTCCTGCTCTGTAAGACCATTCTCTCTGGCCTTGGCGAGGTGAAAGCGCAATTGGTCGGGTCTGTGCTGGGTGATGAGGGCTGCCACAGTGATCAGGCTTCTGTCTCGCTGGGATAGCTCATCGCCGCCCCATACTGGACCGAAGAGCACCTCGTCGGTTAACTGAGCGAGCTTGGGGGCAAACTCGCCAAAAATTTGCTGGGCGACACCTGGAGTTTTAGACATCTCTGCCTCCTAAATACAATGAGTCTGTTCATCGATTATGGTAGGCCATTTCCCGTTTTTTTCGCTTGCCTGAAACTGTCGCGTCATTGCTTGTTCGTGCGAGATGTCGAATTTAGCGAATGGTGGGGAGTGATGAGAATAGCGCTTAGCCTGAGCCTGAGCCTGAGCCTGAGCCTGAACCTGAGCCTCAGTCGCTGACGCTCTTGGTGCAGGTCTCGGCGTTTTCGGGTGTGCAGAGTTTGATGGGGGTAAAGACTATCTGCTCGAAGGCCTGGTCGCTGACAATTTTGTGCAGGGTGAAGATCGCCTGGCGGCCCATCTCGTAGGGGCTCTGGCCTATGTTGGTATGGGCGAGGTGGTCTTGTAGCATGGCCAGTTGTGGCGGCGCCGCATCTGAGATAATCACGACTATTTCTTTGTTATTTAGCTTGATTTTATAGGGCGCTATCATCTTGCGATACAGGGCCTCATCGTTTTGCGGCCAGCCACCTACGGCGATAAAGGAGTCGGCCTTGATGGGTTTGCCTTTCATGACAGACTCCATCTGCTTCACCGCCTGACTGAGCTGATCGAAGTTGGAGAAGGGCTCTCTGATCTCTGTCCAGCCGTTATCGTTTTGCAGCCGCTTGCCCGGAGGGCTTTCATAGGTTTTGCCAGATAGTGCACTGCGAATGCCCATGATCCTGAGGTTGAGGTTGGGGGAGTCGGGGCGGCCGGTTTGGATGATCAGGGTGCCGCCATTGGGCCTGAGTTTTTTGAGTTGCTCGCCCAGTGCCAGGCCAAAGGCAAAGTTGTCTGTGCCTATGTAGGCGCGGCGTAGATCTTGATGCTCGGCCAGGGTTGGGGCGTCGAAATCTGAGTCATAGGTGATCACCGGGATGCCGGCGGCCTTGGCCTTGGTGAGACTGTTTTCGGCGAGAAACTTAGACTGAGTGATGGCCACGGCAATGCCGTCTATGCCTTGGTCGATAAGCTGCTCGATCACCTTATCTTGTAGGCGCACGCTGGAGATCTCTGGCCCCAGATAGATACACTCGACATCCTTGAGCTGTCTGGCGGCGGCTTCGCAGCCGAGCTTACTCTGATCGAAGAAGGCGCCGTAAAATTTTGGCACTACGGCGAATCTCAGGGTTTTGGCACTGACATCGGCGCTGAGCGTGGTGGTGGCCAGTAAGGTCAGCGAGATGAGGGTGATGAGTAACCGAGTCACAATAGCCTCTCGAATCCATTTCCTAATAACTAGGTTAGTCGTAGCTAAGGTATTAGCAACTAACGTCTTGATAAGCATAGCCATATCAAGCCAGGTCAAGATTTTACATTTTGATAACCAAATGTAGCAAAGTGATACGGCTAAAGATATGTGTTGGATCAAGAATTTTCGGTGATAAATGTGCGTAAAACTAAGCGGGCTAAAGGTGTCGGCGCCTCTATCAGAGCAGAGGCGCCGAAACTGGCCTAGGCTAGCTTGAATTTTCTCACCATGGCGCTTAGCTGTTGATTGGCGGCCGACAGGCTCTGGGTGCTTTCCAGTGTCTGCTGGCCGTTTTGCAGCAGGGTCTGGGCCATCGCCTCTATGGTGTGCATGTTTTGGCTGATCTCGGCCGTTACCACACTCTGCTGCTCTGAGGCGCTGGCGATCTGGCCGCCCAGGTCGTTGAGCTCGGCGATGGAGTCGGTGACGGCGCCCAGATTTGAGGTGACGCGGGCGGTATTTTGGGTGACTTGCTGGCAGCTGTTTTGGGTTTCCAGCATCAGCTGCTCTGCGGTGTCGGCGTCGCGTCTCAGGGTGGTGAGGATCTGCTCTATCTGTGTGGTGCAGGACTGGGTGCGAGAGGCGAGTGAGCGCACCTCATCGGCCACCACGGCAAAACCGCGTCCCTGCTCGCCGGCCCGGGCCGCCTCGATGGCGGCATTAAGTGCCAGCAGGTTGGTTTGATCGGCGATCTCCTTGATCACCCCCAATACCGAGATGATCTGATTGGTGTTCTCGCTCATGGTGTGAATGCTCTGGCTGGCCGAGTTCATCTCGTTCGCCAGTGCCTGGACGCTGCCGGCAGCATCCGAGACGGTGAGGGTCGAGGTCTTGGCCTCTTCGTTGGCCTGATGCGTGCTGGCGGCCATCTTGCCCGCGCTCTGGGCCACGGCGTCTGCCGAGGCATTCATCTGGCTGATGGCGGTGACCACAAGCTCTGTCTCGCTGCTGTGTTTACTCAGCGCCTGACGATTGTTTTCCGAGTGGCTGTCGAGTTGGCCTATCCCCTGGGTGATCTTCTGTGAGGCGTGGGAGATCTCCAGCATCATGGCCTGCAGGTAGCCGATGAAGCTGTTAACCGAGTGGCCGATGGCCGCCAGTTCATCCTTGCTGGTGATGGCCAATCTGGAGGTGAGGTCGGCGTCGCCGGTGGAGAGGGTGTCGATGCGGTTTTTCAGCATCACCATGTCGGCGATGATCTTGTTGAGCAGGAATACGCAAAACGCCAGTGCGATGATGATAAGCAGGCTGGCAATGGCGATGCTGCGGTAAATTTTCTGTTTGAATATCGCCTCAGTACCGGCGGTGAGCCTCTGTTCGATGGCGCTGATGTTGGACTCATAGGTGCCGGTGCCTATCACCCAGCCCCACTCGGGGAGGATCTTTCTGACATAGGCGATCTGCGTCTCTTGGCTGTGGGTCTTAGGGTCGGTGACAGGTAAGGCGACGAAGGCATCCGCTTGGTTGCCGAGTGCCTGTTTCGCCTTGGCGGCGTTTGGCGTGATTCGCCCTATTTGAGATGACTGCGAGTGGGCTAATATCTTGCCGTCACTGTCCTGTACCCAGAAGTGGCCGTCTTCGCCAAACTTGGCCGCCAGCACGGTCTGCAGTGCACTATTGAGTTTGTCTTGTTTCAATGTGCTGACATATTCCCCGGTGGCGATCACCAGATTGAGCGGCTCGAAGTAGAAGGAGGCCGAGAGTTTCTCTTCCACTTGACCGGTCGAGGGATTGGAGAAGAAGTAGCTGGTAAAGCCTATGGGTTTGGACTTAGCGGCGGCGACTATGTCCCGGGCATAGTAGTTACCCTTCTCGTCCAGGGCGTCGCGGCTGTTACCCATGGAGACGCCGCCCATGCCGGACGCCTCATTCTCCAGGGTGTCGGCGTTGTAGGCAAACAGGTAGCGGCCGTTACCCCATTGATACTCATTGAGGAAGGTGTAGACCATCATGGCGGCATCGTCGGTGAGGTTGTTCTCGTACATGCGATTAATGACATCGCGGAACATCTTTATCTCATCCCCCAGCGCCTGCTTGATGTTGGCTTCTCGGGATTGTTGGTAGAAGTCGTTGACGGAGCGGCTTAGGGTGTCGACTTGGCCGATGAGGTTCTGTTTGATGAGGGCTTCAACCTGTTGGTTGATGTTGCTTTGTTCCTGCTTCAGGACTTCTTGCGCGATGATATAGGTGTTGATGATAAACAAGCCCGATACCGCGACAAGTAAAGCACCTACTAATATGATTAGTTTAGCTTTTATTGTTATTTTCATAAAAACCAGCCTAAGACAATTTTGACTAGATATAAGAAAAATCTAATGGATATTAAGTGGCAAAATTAACCCAAAGGCAATCTGGTGTTTACAGAAGCGTGATGTGGATGCAACTTGTTTGGCGCAAATGAGAGTTGATTAACAGATATGGCCAAGAGGTGAGGTAAGTGGCATTTAAGCTGAATCTAACTGATTGGCTAGATTAGTAAATATGGCTAGACCTATAGGATAAGAGAAGAAATGCAGGCATGAAAAAGGGAAGCCTAGGCTCCCCTTTAGTGTCGTGTCTTAATCTCAGCTTCTCTATTTACTTATAGAAAGCTTCGATGGTGCCTTTGACTGTCATCATCAGCGGTTGGCCGTGACGGTCTAGGGCTTTAGGGCTAGGGATCTTCACCCAGCCTTCACTGATGCAATACTCTTCGACGTTGAAGCGCTCTTTGCCGTTAACGAGAATGCCGATGTCGTGCTCGAAGTAGTCGGCCACATGGTGTGGGCTACGTGGATTGACAGATAGGCGATCGGGCAATGCAGGTAGTGATTTAGTGTCAGTCATAGTGGTTATCTTCAATCAAAAAAGTTGTGCGCTATTGTAGGCAATAGTGTTGGTGGGCTCAAGAAATAACAGGTGGTAGGCGAAACCGCGAGGAGCAGGGTTGATTGTTCGCCTTGAGTTTTTGTGTCTGGGCTGGAAAAATGGCCTGCCTGTTTACTATCGCCGCCCACATTTTGAGGATTTTGTCGCCATGAATGAAGCGATCGTCATCGCCTTACCTTCGCTGATCCACCGTATCGGCCGGGAGCGGGTGACTCAGGCGCAGACCCTGGCGGTGGAATTTGGCTGCGGCCTGAAGCGGGTGCGGCGTTCGCGCAACTGGCAACTGACTGGCGGCGCTGTGGATGTGCAATCCTTTACCCTGACGCTTAAGCAGTGTCAGCCGGCGATGGCGCCCTATCTGATCGCTAAGCTCGAGGCGGGTCTGTTGCTGCATGCCGACAAGCTAGAACCCTTGCCCGTCAAGTTGGTGCGCCTGATCCGCGAGACCCCGGGCATCACCCTAGGGGAGCTGATGGAGCAGACCAAGTGCACCATTATCGAGGCGCGCCAGGCCAGGTTCGATGCCGATAGCTAAGGCAAGTTTTTAATTTAGAAACAAGGGGGATAGCCTATTTGGCTATCCCCTTGTGATTATGGATCAGACTAAAAGGCGCTAGGCGCTCAGTCTGCGCCAGGCGCCGCCCATCAGGGTGAAGATGAAGGTGAACAGCTTGTAGGTGAGCCAACAGAAAAAGATAAAGCCACCGATCATCAGCACCCAGACCATCACCTCTACCGTGGTCGAAGGTTTCTTCTTGGCCTTGTCTGTCGCTTTTTCTGTTTTCTCATCTGCCTGCTCGCTGGCCGCGGTTTGGCTGCTTTGCTCTGGCTCTGAGGCCTTAGTGCTCGCCTTGCCGTCATCTGCGCTGCTGGTGTCGGCTGTGACCGCCTTGCCATCGATCGATTGCAGGATGACGCCGAATTGGTTCTGATTGTGGTCCAGCCTGACCTTGAGATTACGGGTCTTATAACCCTTCTCGCTAACTTCTAGCTGGTAGTCTCCGGCGGCCAGTGGCATGCCGAACTCATATTTGGGCCCTATGTTCATCACCCTGACCTTTGCCGTGGTCGGCTGGGTCACTATCTCCAGCGGGAAGCTCTTACGGCCCTTCTCCCAGAAGGTGAGGGTTGCAATGTTGCGGCGTTTGGCCTGAACATAGACTTTGCGAGTGATGGCCTGCTTCTTCTTGTCCTTAGGGCTGGCCTTGAGCCAATAGGTGCCGGGCGCCAGATAGGCGCGGCGGCTGATCGCTATCCCGGTGCCATTGGCCTGGCGCGACAGGGTCGCCTTGTCGAGATCTGGGTTGCGGCCCAGGTCCAGCAGGCCAGCATTCTGGTTGGTGCTCACCAGTTGATATTGGTTACTCTCTACCTGTGCGATCAGGTGTGACAGCCCCGGTAGCTGAGCCAGTTCACCGGCGAAGGCCTCGAAGATGCCATCTTCAATCTTGTCTTTGATCTTCTGTTTCAGATCGGCGTGGGCGATCTCGGGGGCGAGGATCAGTAGCAGCGCCGCACAGCAAGGTAAAATCCATTTATTCATCTGAACCTCCGATGATCTGCAGCAGTCCTGCGGCCAGTTCTGGGGCGGCATCGCCCAGTAGGTCGATGATCATCAATACTGTATCGGTATCGCCGTGGTTGACGATATAGTCGCGGATCATGGCATCGACCATCTCTTTGTTTTGCTTGTAAAGCTCCTCACCGCTGCTCTTGATCAGCTCATCGAGCGCCTCGCCTCTGAGGGCATCTTCGAGCTTCTGGGCTAGTTGGTTCGAAGTCTCCGTCTGGCGTTTGACCTCAAATGCGGTCTGATTATTAAACTCGATCGTATGGTCGTTAATCTGCGCCTCCTTGATGCCCATCATCTGGGCAAACAGGGAGCTGATGTTGGAGAGGGCGACCACGTCGAAGATATTTTTTTCGATCTCTGCTTTTTCCGGCATCTTTTGTTTGCTGGGTCGGCTAACGTTACAGATGTTGGCATCTGGGAAGCATCTATATTCTCCCTTGGCTGCCTCGACGCCGTCTATCACAAGACGCCATTCGAAGACCAGGCCAAAGACCAGCCAGAGAATATTACCGCCGGGATATTGGGTATCTCCCATGGTAATGGTCTCGTGCCTGAGTTCGCCAGTCCATACGCCGGATGAGCGTTTACCGTTTTGTTCGTTGAGGGACTGCATGTAAGTGAACTCCAGGCTGACTTCAGGTTGTTTAAACCCTATGTCGCTATGTGGAGTGAACTGCACCAGCTCGTCGCCAAGGAAGCGTTTCTTGCCCTGGTTCAGCACGCTGGCAAGCTGTTTCTCGATGATTCTGCCGGCAACCTGGGGCTCGGGGTAGGTGAAGCGCAGGTGCTCCGGCGTCTTGAGCAGTTGAGCCTCAAAGGCATCGGGCTCGGCCTTCTGCTCGGCGCGCGCCTTGCGATTGGCGTAGTAACGTTGCATGAAATACTGCGGGTCTAAGCCACTCCAGCCGCCGACGAGCAAATTAATGTCTATGTCGCTAACCGGTTTGGTGCAGTTCATGTGCGTGGCTTTTACGCTGATCTGTGAATGACCCGTCTTGATCACCTTATGCAGCATGTCGAGGAATTCGGCGTTGAGTCCTCGCTCGGCCCAGCCCTTGCGGTACATCTCGAGCTTCAGGCGCCCACGCTGATCGATAGACTGCATGGCGACATCCGCCTTCTTGATAAAGCCGGTGCAGTGGGCACGTCTGAGGGGATTGCTGCGTGCCCAGGTTAAGAAGTCGCGGTAGCCTGCCTTGGTGTCTGTGCTGACGGCCTCCTGCCAGCGCTTATCGGTATGGCGGTGGCGAGACAGGTAGGCGGTGAGCCAGACGAGCAGTAGCAAGGTGCCTAAGAATTTGCTTACTCCCTGAAAGCGCGGCGCGTAGGGGAACTGCTTGCTGAGGGATTTCTCTGTGGCCTTGCTCATGGGGAAGCTGGTCTGATAATCCAGCGACAGCAGTACAGGCTTGGCCAGTGCCTTGATGGGCAGCAGGCGGTTCTCTTCCCAGGCGAACACGGTTTGTACCTTGCTCTTGTAGGTAAAGGTCTTGTCTGTGTAGATCTGATATTTTACCGAGCCGAAGGCGATCACCACAAACCAAGAGGCGGCGCCTATCATCAGGTAACGGGCGAGTCGTCTTAGCTTGAGTCGCCAAATCGAGTCGGGTTTAGACTTGCTGAGCTTGCGAATAAACATCCATGCCACAAAACAGCCAAGAATGATCAGTTTTATCATTATCTCTTCCGTGTCCGAGCTGAGGTGTCATGGCGCGAGTTGGACTGAGTGATAGATTCGATGCGCCACGAACTGGGGTTACTTTTGTTAAAAACTATACCTATAGCCGCGGCGAAAAGAAACCTAAGCATTAGCCTAAGTGTGTGATTAATCACAGAAGATTAACATTGCTGTCATTAAGGTCTCGGCTTGGTGGCCTGTATTGCCGAACGAATGAAGGGGTGATGCAAAGAGGCAATGATGAAGGTTGTGAGGATGGTTTTAGAGATAGGAGCTGGGTGGGTTAGAAGATTATCTGCCCGCCACATCCTGACTTAGCACCTTTCGCTGAAACGGCAATGGCAAAGCAGATTTTCTCTTGATGTTAAGAGCGGCGTTAAGAGAGGCGTTAAGAGCGCTGCTAAGATTCAGTATAAAGAGCCTAGCCCAAAGCGAGATTGGACAGCGCAGGCCGAGTGATTTAGCTTGAAGCCTATCTTTTTTGCTCCTTAGGGCAAGCCAATCATTTGGCTCGGCTCAAATTGGGGAGAAACCAGCTGAAAGCATTCGGTGAAGAGGGAACGGACTATGTGTGGTCGACTCAACGTGATAAGCGATCCCCTGTGCGACTGGGTGTCGGGTCAGCTGGGGATCAAGTTTCATAGCGAGACCAATAACGACCTTAGGCCCACCCAGCAACTTGGGACCATAGCGCTGGACGGCGGCGCACTGCAGCAGGTGGATGCCAGCTGGGGGATTAAGCCTGATTGGGCCAAGCGGCTGATGATCAATGCCCAGGCCGAGACGGTGAGACAGAAGCGCACCTTTGCCCAGGCCTTTGCCCAGCATAGGGCTGTGGTGCCCTGTAGCGGTTGGTATGAGTGGCAGCAGGCAGGCGGCGCCAAGCAGAAGTATCTGTTTCAAGGCCGTGACGGACAGCCGCTCTTGATGGCGGGAATCCTCTATCCTCAGATTGATGGCAGCCATGCGCTGGTGACCCTTACCACTAAGCCGGTTACTAGCTGCGCGCCCTATCATCATCGCATGCCGCTGCTTATCGAGCCCCAGGCGCTGGATTTCTGGTTTCACTCACAGCCCCATGAGCTGGACGCGCTGCTGATAGCCTCCGAGACTCCTTTATCGATCCAAGCCTGCTAGGGGCCACATCAGCTGGCGTCGACCAGAGGCTAGCTTTCATGGTCTAGATGAAGCTGCAGCCAGAGTTCTAAGAGTGTCACCTGCCACAGACGTGAGCCGAAGCGAGTGAGTTGTTGCTCAGGGCTAGCGAGCATGGCGTCGATATAGTCCATATTGAAGATTCCCCTTGCTCTGGCCTGTGGACGGGCAAAGACCTCTTTAGCGAGAGCCAGGTAAGGCCCCTGCATGTTACGCAGCCCGGGCACAGGAAAGTAGCCCTTAGGTCTGTCTATTACCTGATGGGGGATGATGCGTCTGGCGACCTGTTTGAGTAGGTATTTGCCGCCCTCCTTGAGCTTGAGATCGAAGGGGATGCGACTGGCCAGTTCGACCAGCTCATGGTCTAAGAAGGGAACTCTGGCTTCGAGCCCGAAGGCCATGGTCATGTTATCGACCCGCTTAACCGGGTCGTCGACTAACATCACCCGAGTATCCAACATCAGGGTCTTGTCGATGGCAGTTTCGGCCGGGCAATGGGCGAAGTAGCGCCGTACGTAATCGCCTGCATGATCGCCATCGAGGAGCGGCTCGGCGACCAGCTGCTGGTATTCTGGATATTGCCAGGAGAAGTAGGCGTCTTGATAGGTTTGTGCCTCATCTTCCGCGGTGGCGTCGACCATAGGAGGATACCAGTGATAACCGCCAAAGACCTCATCGGCCCCTTGGCCACTCTGAACCACCTTGACGTGTTGACTAACAGTTTTAGAGAGCAGATAGAAGCCGATGACATCGTGAGACACCATGGGCTCAGACATCGCCATCACGCAGTCGGGCAGATGAGAGATAAGCTCACTATGACTGACCACTATCTTTTGATGTCGAGTCTGGTAATGCTCGGCGATCAGATCTGAGTATTTGAATTCATTACCTTGCTCGTCTGCGACATCATCAAAGCCGATAGAGAAGGTATGGATCTCTTTTTGACCCAGCTCGTGCAACAAGCCCACGATCAATGATGAATCTAAGCCGCCGGAGAGGAGCACTCCAACAGGTACGTCGGCTTCTAAACGGCGCTTGGCGCTGTCAAACAGCTTCTGTTCCAGTTGTTGAGACCAGGTCTCCTCGGTTTCCGTCTCAAGGCTAGAGCCTGGTGAGAGGTGCCAGTAGGACTGGTGGTCAACCTGGCCGTCGGGTCTCACCAGCATCCAATGTGCCGCCTCGAGTTTATGGATCTGCTTAAACAAGGTTTTGTCGCCGACGATGGCGCGAAAACAGAGATAGTGGTTGAGAGACTGGGGGTCTATCTCTGTATCGGCGACCGGATGACGCAAGAGGGCGGGTAAGCTGGAGGCAAATACCAGACTGTGGCCATCTTTGAAGTAGTAGAGAGGCTTGATGCCCAACCTGTCTCTGGCGATAAAGAGCCGTCCTGTATCACGCTCATGAATGGCAAAGGCAAACATGCCATTGAATTTTTCGACACATTGGCGACCCCAATGGGCATAGGCCTTGAGTATTACCTCGCTGTCGCTGTGGGAGAAAAAGTGGTAGCCCAACTCAGACAGTTCGGCCCGTAATGCGCGGTAGTTGTAGATACAGCCGTTGAATACCAGGGTAAGCCCGAGTTCGGCGTCGACCATAGGCTGGGCGCCATGTTCACTCAGGTCGATGATCTTTAGTCGCCTGTGGCCCAGACAGCATGGTCCTAGGCTATAGAGGCCCTGTCCGTCTGGTCCCCTTGGCGCCAGTTTATCCAGCATGGCGGCGACTTGGTCGACCTTGGCGCTAGTGGTAAAAGAGAGTTCTCCGGCAATCCCGCACATAGTCACTCCTACTAACTCGAATTTAATATCAGTTATAACTATTTACCTTAGTGAAACTCACTGGCTTCTCAAGTGAAATCAATGAAAAAGAGGCGAATCATTTTATTGTCTTACCGAGGGCAAATTGGCGGGGGCAATATGAGCAGAGGCTGCTACACTTTTAAACAAGTTAAAAATTTGTTCACTCAACAATTAATGAAGGACTTATGAAAATAGCTATCCTGACAACTAATCAGGTCGACGATGACAACAGATTGGTTGAAGTAGCTCGCGCCAAGGGACATGACGCCTTTCTGCTCGATCTGCGCCAAATTAGTATTGAGTTGCTCCCCAGTAATCCAGAAATTTACTATCAAAATGAAGTTATTACGAATCAATTCGATATTGTGATCCCCAGATTAAATGTTTCCTATACCGATTTCGGTATCAATATCTTGCAGCAATTTATCTGTGCCGGGATCTATGTCAGCGAATCGCCAGAGGCCCTGCGCCTGGGTCGGGACAAGCTTAAGTGTTTGCAATATCTCTTGAGTAAGGACTTGCCATTTCCGGCGACTGCCATTGCCTATACCCCAGAATATTTAGAGACGCTGGTCGGCCATCTAAAGTTGCCGCTGGTGGTAAAGTTGATCGAGAGCACCGAGGGTACTGGAGTATTTTTAGCTAAAACTAAAAAGGAGGTCGATAACCTATGTAAGACCTTCTCTCTGGCAGGGGTTAGCTATCAAATACAGGAGTTTATAGCCGAGGCTGCTGGGCAAGATATTCGTGCGTTTGTGGTGGGGGATAGGGTGGTTTCCGCGATGCAGAGGGAGTCCCAGGACGATGATTTTAGAGCCAATGTCTCTCTCGGTGCTCACTCGGCCGCCGTGCAGTTGACACCAGAAGAGGAGCAGGTGGTGTTAAGGGCGACCCAAAGCATAGGCGTCAATATTGCTGGCGTCGACTTTGTGCGTTCTTCTCGTGGGCCTCTGCTGCTGGAGATCAATGTCTCCCCCGACTTTACCGGTAAACAGGGCCTGGAAACCGTGACTAACTGTAATATTGCCGCCGCCATCATCGACTATACCCTGAGTGAGGCCAAGGGCTTCTATCGACATCAGAGGTTAATGGCTAGCCGGGTGCGACGGGAGGAAGATCTGCTATGTGCCGATGGCTAGCCTATTCGGGGCGCCCCATTTTTTTGGATACCTTAGTGACACAGCCGAGTCACTCGCTAGTGGCGCAGAGTCTAAACAGTGAGTTGAACATTAGCCCTGCGGGCGTATTGCTCAGCACCAATGGCGATGGTTTTGGGATCGGCTGGTATAACAGACGTGCCGAGCCAGGCGTGTTTCGCGATGATAAACCCGCCTGGCATGATGAGAATCTGAAAAATCTTTGCCATCAGGTGGAGTCGCATATTTTCTTTGCCCACATTCGGGCCACTACCACTGGCGATGTGCAACGCACTAACTGTCACCCGTTTCAATTTAAAAACTGGCTGTTTCAGCACAATGGTCATGTCAGCGATTTTGAGAAGATCCGCCGAGAACTCCAGCTGGATATCGCACCCGAGTTGTATCCCTATCTGAGGGGGACTACCGACAGTGAGACTTTTTTTATGTTGGCTCTCACCTATGGTTTGCAAGAAAACCCTAAGTTGGCGCTGCAAAAAATGGTCGAGCGAGTGCTGCAGGCCCTGGAGCGGGTTAATCCTAAGGGAGTGTTGAATCTATCTTGTGCACTCTCCGATGGTGACAGGCTCTATACCCTAAGGTTTTCCCATAATGAGGAGGCGATGACCCAGTTTTACTCGTCGGATACCGAGTGCATCCAAGATTTTGATGATCAATTTGAGCTGATGCCACAGGGAAGTATTGTTGTGGTTTCGGAACCTTTGGATAAGGCCAGTGATAAGTGGAAACCTATCCCAGCCAACACCTTTGCGACCATAGAAGCGAATCAGGTGAGTAGCGAAACCTTCTTATGATGGGTCAGATGTCGCTCTATCCTCTGTGTGCCCAGCGGCTAGAGGCCTAGAGAAAGGCTTCCGCAGTTCCCTTGAGATAGCCAATTGATCTGAATCAATGCCACTTCTTTCATAAGTGGTCAGTATATTAGGCAGTTTAGATGTGCGGCCAGAGGAGGCTCGAGTGACAGAAGCTAAGGAGGCGGATGCTAAGCTGATTCGGCTGCTAAAGACCTGTATCGTCATCGGGCTTTGCCTGATTTTGCTGGGGATCTATCTGCACAACTTTAGTGAAACCATGGAGGCCATGGGGGTGACCGGCATTATCATCAGCGCCGTCTGTGTGGCCTTCGGCATGGTGCTCTCACTGCCCACTAAGATGTACCTCACCTTTATCCTGGTTAAGCGCGAAGCCGAAAATCGGGACAATTAAGCCTGCCAATTTGTCCTTACCGTTACCTTAACGTTATCTAGCTCAAGGCCATTTCGGCTAATTGTTCGATTCTTATATATAGTTAGCAAAAGCTTAATTTAATAGTTAGTTTTTGGTACAAGGTTAAGGTTTTGAAAGGCAAGGTAATTTATACTATGCCGAAAATGGGCCATTTAGCTGGCCATCTTGATTAATCTGGATGAGTAAAATATATCGCCGTTATGGATAGAGATGCCCCTCAGGAAGCTAAGCTGACCTACGCTAAATACAAGAAGAGCATGCTCTATTCGTTGCTGCTCCTGCTGTTCCTGTCTGCCGTATTGTCAATTGTCTATCTGATGACTAGCAGCAATATCTCCCGCGAACGTGAGATGCGCCAATATGCCGAGCTTGGCAACATGCAGGCTAGCCTACTCACAGAACTCAATATCGTCGGCACTGACTTGGCCTATTATGCTCACAGTGAACTGGCCGTCTCGACCCTGGAGGATAAAGATCCTAAGGCTAAGCGCTATCTCACCTCGCTGATGTTCCAGATAGGTAATCTCTATAAACATTACGATCAGATCCGCCTGCTTGATGACAGGGGCGATGAGGTGATCCGTATCGATCAGCTGCGGGATAACAGCCTCCAATTGGTGCCGGACGAGGCGTTGCAGAATAAGGCGGACCGCTACTATTTCCGTGAGCTTGCCGGGCTCAAACCCGAAGAGATCTACGCCTCGCCGTTCGATCTCAATGTGGAGCATGGAGAGGTGGAGCAGCCTCTTAAGCCCACCATACGTTTCGCCACGCCCATCTACAGCATGGCGGGGGATTTTATCGGCGCCGGGGTGATCAATTATAAGGGCAAAGATCTTTTGCAGATCATCGACGATCTGAATGTGCATGAGGGTGACAGGGTCTATCTGCTGAATCACAAAGGTTTCTATCTCAAGGGTGATCAGCCGGACAAGGAGTGGCGTTTCATGTTCCCCGAACGTGAGCAGCTGGGCTTTGACAGTGACTACCCTACAGCCTGGCGACGCATGCAGCAGTCGGAGCTGGGCAAGGTGGTGACGGACGATGGCGAGTACTATTTCAGCCGCTTCAAGCTTGCGCCCCATTCGCTGTTTAATATAGTGAATAGGGAGAGCGCCTACCTGGTGATGTTTGTGCCCGAGAGTACGATTGAGGCTGCTCAGCAAAATCTGACTAATAGTGCTCTCATCGCCTTTTTATTGGTGTCACCCATGTTTATCTTCCTGGCTTATAAATTGGCTGGCGCTCAGGTTGAGCAGCAGCGCCTGTTTAGTCAGCTTACCTTCGATGCCCGCCACGATGCCCTGACTGGCCTGTATAACCGCAGCGCCATCATAGAGTATCTGGGCAAGAGCATCAGCCGCAGCCGACGTCAAAAGGCGCAGCTGGCGGTGAGCTTTATCGACGTGAACGATCTGAAGAAGACTAATGATCTGCACGGTCATGAGGCGGGGGACGATCTGCTCAAGGGCGTGGCTAGCGTGATCAACATGTCGATCCGCGACGGTGACTTTGCTGCCCGCATCGGCGGCGATGAGTTTCTCATCGTCTTCGTGGACTGCGACGGCAGCTGCGCCAGCGAGATCATGGAGCGGATCCAGGCCGCCTATGGCGTCATGGGGCTTGGCAAGACGGGTAAGGAGTGGAGCCTGAGCTTCGGCTGCACCCAGCTGCTGCATGAGACCGACGATGTGGACAGCATCATAGAGCGGGCCGACAGCCTGATGTATGAACACAAGACGGGGCAGAAGAACCAGCTGCTGCCTTAATCCGCTCTACTCATCTGTTTCTCTTATTTTATCTATTTTCTAAATTAACCACCGGCGCGGCGCTGCTTCTTCGTCGCCCCGGTGGTTAATTCGGCCCATTTGGCCTTTTTCGGTAATTAACCCAAGACTAATGGGGCAAAAACACCGATAATTCCCCTCAATTGTCTCATTTTCAAATAAAGCATGCTGGCCCAAGGGTACAGGCGCGCAGTGGAAACCACCCCATGGAAATCAAAGTTAATTTTCTCGATAACCTCAGACTCGAAGCCAAATTCGACGATTTTACCGTCACCGCCGATCAGCCGATCCGCTACAAGGGTGATGGCTCGGCGCCTAGCCCCTTTGATTATTTCCTGGCGTCGTCGGCTCTGTGTGCGGCCTATTTCGTAAAGGTCTACTGTAAGGCGCGCGATATCTCGACCGACAATATTCGTCTGTCTCAGAACAACATTGTCGACCCGGAAGATCGCTATAACCAGATCTTCCAGATCCAGGTCGAGCTGCCCGACGATATTTCCGACAAAGATCGCGAGGGGATCCTGCGCTCCATCGACCGTTGTACCGTGAAGAAGGTGGTGCAGACAGGCCCAGAATTTAAGATTGAGACGGTAGAAAACCTGGACGCCGATGCCAACGCCATGTTGATGGGTCAGCCTGAAGGTGACAGCAGCACCTATATTCTGGGTAAAGATCTGCCGCTTGAGCAGACCATCGCCAACATGACGGAGATCCTGGCTGGACTCGGGATGAAGATAGAGATCTCCTCCTGGCGTAACATAGTGCCCAACGTCTGGTCGCTGCATATTCGTGATGCGGCCTCGCCCATGTGCTTCACCAATGGTAAAGGCGCGAGCAAGGAGAGTGCCCTCTGTTCGGCCCTGGGCGAGTTTATCGAGCGTCTGAACTGCAACTTCTTCTACAACGATCAGTTCTTCGGCCTGGATATCGCAAACAGCGAGTTTGTGCACTACCCCAACGAGAAGTGGTTCGCCCTCACCGATGATGACTCGCTGCCTGAAGGCATGCTGGACGATTACAGCCTGGAGATCTATAACCCGGATGGCGAGCTTTGCGGCTCGCACCTGATCGATACCAACTCGGGCAATATTGAGCGCGGTATCTGTACCATCCCCTACAAGCGCCGCTCGGACGGTGAGACCGTCTATTTCCCATCGAACTTGATCGAGAACCTGTTCCTCAGTAACGGCATGAGTGCGGGCAACAACCTGCAGGAGGCCGAGGTACAGTGTTTGTCGGAGATCTTCGAGCGCGCGGTGAAGCGTCAGATTATCGAGCAGGAGATAGTGCTGCCGGACGTGCCTATGGCCGTGCTGGAGAAGTACCCTAGCATTCTTGCCGGTATCAAGGGACTCGAGGAGCAAGGCTTCCCAGTAGTCGTGAGAGACGCCTCCCTCGGCGGTCAATTCCCCGTGATGTGTGTGACCCTGATGAACCCTAAGACAGGCGGCGTGTTCGCCTCCTTCGGTGCGCACCCAAGCTTCGAGGTGGCGCTGGAGCGCAGCCTGACCGAGCTTTTGCAGGGCCGCAGCTTCGAGGGACTTAACGATGTGCCTAAGCCGACCTTTAACAGTATGGCGGTAAGCGAGCCAGAGAACTTCGTCGAGCACTTTATCGACTCGACCGGGGTGATCTCCTGGCGCTTCTTCAGCAACAAGGCGGACTATGCGTTCTGCGAGTGGGACTTCTCCGGCACCAACGAGGAGGAGGCCAAGGGGCTGTTCGGCATCTTGGAGAGCCTGGGCAAGGAGGTCTATGTCGCCGAGTTTGAAGAGCTTGGCGCGTCTGCCTGTCGCATCCTGGTGCCTGATTACTCTGAGGTTTATCCTGTGGACGACCTCATCTGGGACAACACCAACAAGGCGCTGGACTATCGTGAAGATATCCTCAACCTGCACAGGCTGAGCGATGATGAGCTTGCCGATCTGGTCAATCGTCTGGAAGAGAGTCAGCTGGATAACTACACGGATATCCGCACCCTGATCGGCATCGTCTTCGACGAAAACACCGTGTGGGGACAGCTGACCATTATCGAGCTGAAGATCCTCATCTATCTGGCCCTGGGCGCTCACGAAGAGGCGCTTGAGCTGGTGGAAGACTTCCTGCAGTTCAACGACAACACGGTTCAGCGCGGTCTCTTCTACCAGGCGATGAGCGCGGTGCTCGAGGTGACTCTGGATGAGGAGCTCGAGCTTGAGGACTTTATCGGTAACTTTACCCGCATGTTTGGTGAAGAGGTGATGGCTCAGGTGGTTGGTTCGGTGAACGGCGAGGTGCGTTTCTCAGGCCTTACCGAGACCAGCATGGCGCTTGAAGGCATAGAGCCGCATCTGCGTCTTATCGAGAGCTACAAGAAGTTGCATCAGGCCCGTAAAATTAAAGCCGGACTTTAACCTTTAATACTGTGAGTTACAGATATTGAGTTACAGATAACGAGTTAAAAAAGCGAGCCTTGGTGCTCGCTTTTTTGTGCTTGCTGTTTGGTGCTCGCTTTTGGGTGTCG
Organism: Shewanella loihica PV-4; assembly: GCF_000016065.1. Lineage (NCBI taxonomy): Bacteria > Pseudomonadati > Pseudomonadota > Gammaproteobacteria > Alteromonadales > Shewanellaceae > Shewanella > Shewanella loihica. The sequence continues at coordinate 3,601,815 of NC_009092.1, read as the reverse complement.
GTTAGCCGAGCCTGGCCGAGCCGTTAGCCGTTAGCCGTTAGCCTTGGCGCAGGCGGCTGCCTTTTGTTGCTGCACCTCTGGGCGCTTGTCTTGCATCGCCTTGAGGATCAACTCGTTACAGCGCTTCTGCGCTCTTTGCTGCTCGCTGCGCAAGCTTGGCTCGCCTATATGGGCGATCATCGGCTTATAGCTGAGGGAGGCGTTACAGTACATGGTCGACAGGCGTCTGCCGTGTTGATTGAGATCGTCATGCCTGGAGAGCTGCTTACATAGACTGCTGAACAAGCGCTTGGCCTTGCGGGTGCAGTAGGCATATTGGGTGACGTCTTGTTTGATGTCGGCGCAGACGCTCTGCTCCCGGATTCGCCACAGCTGATGTTGAAAGCCGATGGCCGTGTCTTCATACACCAGACGCTGGCTGACAAGGCGGGTGTTGGCGGCATCTTCATAGCTGGCGACAATGTTGCTGCTGACCATTTCCAGATAGGCGGCAAACAGCTGGGAGATAGGGTCCATGACTCGTCCTTAAGTGGTTAACCTTAGCCATTTCCTTGCTAAGGGCTTTTGTGATCAGATACTTGGCCTATGAATTAGGCGGCGACATTTTATGCGATTTAGCGTCTCAGGGCTAGTGATTAGCCACAGGATAAAGCATTTGCATCTACACTTTGGGCAAGTATCTGCTTTGCCGGGAGTCAGCTATGCCAATCAAAGCTTTGCGATTAAAAGCTATGCAATTAAAAGCCACGCGATTAAAAGCCAAGCTACTACAAGCCAGGCTACTACAAGCCAGTGCTCTGTTGGGGACGAGCCTGAATCTTGTCGCCATGGCGGCGCCCTATAACGCCATCAATGAGTCGATAGACGATGGGTTTGTCGAGGCCGGAGATATATTGGTGATTGCCATTCCGGCGACCGGATACCTGGCGTCCTGGCTCTATGATGACTTTGAGGGCGCCAAGCAGCTGACCTTCTCTGTGCTCACGACCCAGCTTATCGTCGAGGCGACCAAGAGCACTGTGGGGCGCTATCGACCCAACTCAAATGTGGCGGGTGGAAGTTATAAGTCTTTTCCCTCTGGCCACTCCGCCGGGGCCTTCTCTGGTGCCGCCTTTCTGCAGTCGCGATATGGCAGCCGCTGGGGGATCCCCGCCTATCTGGGGGCCGGTGTGGTGGCCGCCAGTCGGGTGCATGGCAGACGGCACTACGCCGATGATGTGCTCGGTGGTGCGGGCATTGCCATCCTGGTTAACCAGTATTTCGTCGAGCGCTACGATAACCAAGGTCTGGCCGTATCTCTCTTTCCCAATGATGAAGGTGGGCTGCAATTTAATCTCTCTATGCCCCTGGATGGGCCCCTGAATGGCCGAGCTGGCCCGCGCGCCGAGAAGCGTGCTCAGCCTGCGGTTCATGGCCCCAAGCGTCACCGCTTTGCCGTTAATCTCGGCTTTAACATGACAGATTCTCTGGGTATGGCAGGGGCGAAAGATCTGCTGCCAGATAGTCAGCTGGTGGACGATCATCAGCCGTTTTCCTATCTTTTGTACGAGTACTTAGACTCAAGTAAGACCTCGCTACAACTCGAACTTTCGCCTAACGAGACACGCCTGTTTGGCACCCTCTCGGGGGAGTTCGAGCTGGATGGTAAGCAGTATCAGGATGGTGACTCTCTCTATCTGGCTTTCAAGCAGTGGAGCCTGGGTTCGCAATATTTCTATCGTTTCGCGCCCCAGGGGGATTGGCACTTCAAGTTAGGGGGCGGTCTCTACGCCTATTGGGTCGAGCTGGAGGTGGACTATCTGACCGGCGGTCAGTATGCCGGTGAGGGTAGCCTGGAGGTCATGCCCTCTATCGAAGGGCGAACCCGTTATCATATCGGTGGCGGACTGTCGGCCGATGCCATGGCACGTTTTCAGGCCTGGTCCGGTAATCAACTGGTCGCAGCGGAAGCCGGCCTAAGCTACGCCTTGGGAGAAGAGTGGGTGATGGGACTCAAGTATGCCTACTCAGAGGCCAAATGGGATGCGCTTAACATGGAGTATCAGACGGACTCCATAGTGCTTACGGTAGAGAATCGTTTTTAGCCTGCTATACGCAGGTGACGGATGAGTTGACCCAGAACGCAAGGTTTTATGCCTGTCTGCTTAGGGCAACTTGCGGTGTGTATGAAGTTTCAATCTCGCAAACCTTGTTGGTAGAAGCTGTTTGGTCTGGGAAAGGCAGGGGCAATGGGTTCACATCTTGGCTCACTCAGGGTAGAGTACGCGACATTGAGTAAGGCCCTTTTGCGGGCGGATGAAGATGAGAAGCAAAGTCATGAGTGATGATAAAACGGTTATCGACAACCTGGACGATCTTGCCAGCTTCCTGCTGGCGGTAGAAAACGGTGGCCTGGGACTGGAAGGGGTCGAAGGGGTTGGGATGGCGACCAATAACGCCGATGGCCGCCATTTTGTGGCCGTGTTCGACAAGAACCACAAACTCCTGCATGCCCGTTGGGTCACAGATGAAGTGTTCGAGCAGGGCAAAGAGATGGTGCGTCACGGCGTCTCTAAGCACTGAGATCTAGCGAATTAGTAAAGATAATAAAAGCCCAAGGCCTAACGCTCTGGGCTTTTTTATTTAGGCTATGATGCGACACGCTTGCCTCGTTGCTCAGCTCGAGTCACAGCATTAAGTATCAACATAGGTTAGAGTGCTAGGCCATTGACTTAGGTTTGATTTAGGGCCATTAACTCAAGGGCAAGAATCCTAAAGCTGAGTCGGTTAGAACATGAAGAGGGAGAAGTTATGCAGCGCGCGGAAGATTTCATCAATGCATTGCAGTTAGAGCAACATGTGGAAGGGGGCTATTATCGCTCCTCCTACCGGGCGGCGGAGGCCTTCGATGACAGGCGCCAGCTGTGGACTAGCATCTATTTCCTGCTGCGCACCGGCGAGGTGTCCCATTTTCATCGCCTGACCGCCGACGAGATGTGGTATTTCCATGGTGGCGAGCCACTGACCATCTATATGATCGACGGGGCGGGTGAGCTGACTACGGCTGAGCTGGGGCTGGACGTGGCCGCAGGTCAACGGCCGCAGTTTCTGGTGCCTAAAGGCTGTATCTTCGGCTCTGCCATGAATAACCCGGGCTTTTCTCTTGTGGGCTGCATGGTGTCGCCAGGCTTTACCTTCGAGGATTTCGAGCTGTTTGAGCGCCAGCCGCTGCTGGAGGCCTATCCACAGCACAAGACGATCATAGAGCGTCTGACCCGCTAATCGTGGGGGCTATTTCGAAAAGGCGCGACCCAAGCGGGCCGCGCCTTAACTCACCTAGCGAGTGACTACTTGCTCTGCCACTGAGCGATATAGTCTTTCAGATCTATCATGGCGGCGTTACCCACGTAAGGCACGGCGGCCAGGGCATCCATGTCGGCAATCGGTCTGGCGGCGATGATATTGTTGGCGGCTGTCTTGTTCATGGCCGCGTCGATATCCAGCTCGGTCAGGGTCGCGTTGTTGACGATATCCAGTACTACACCCACTTCGCTGGCGCTAAAGAAGACCCCTTCCCAGGTGCCTTCCTCATAGGCGGGCTTGGCGCACTCAGTTCCGTTGCCTGCTACGCAATAGGTGTAGCTGAAGTGTCCCTCAAACTCGGCGGCGGTCTCGGCGTCGTGGATAACCACTATGTTTTCGTCGTTACCAAAGGCCGCGGCGCCACTGATATTGTGGGACCCCGTCAGTACCATATCGTCTATAATCATGTACTTATGATGGAATTTATCGTTGCTGTTTAGCTTGGCTACGCGCACATCGGCAGGGTTTTCCCAGATGTTGTTGGCGGCGCCAGTGTAGCTGTCCACCTCGATCTCACCTGAGGTGTTAGGCTTCTCTATGCCTAACATATCCTGAAATTCAGAGTAGTAGCGAGAGAAGAAAGACGCATCGCCCAGGCCTTGTACCTCGACGCCGGCATCGTGTCTCAGCTCCATTTCATCGGCTACATCCTGGGCGCTAATAACAAATTGCGCCAGGTGAATACGATATTGGGCGTTACGAATGTATTGCTGCATGTTGTATAGGGTCGAGCCCACGTAGACGCTTGGCGACTGCGGGGTGAACTGTACATCGATGCGGATATTGTCGTTGTTGGTGTAGACGGTCTCCAGCTGATGATCAGGCTTACCCAGGCCAAAGAGTGAGTCTTTGGCGCCGCCCTGACCGTCGCCCCACATCAGATTGAACTGGTGGGTGTAGACGCTGGCTAGCTGGTTAGAGTCGATGATAACGATATGGTTATCATTGCCTTCGCTGATCAGGTTGCCCTGGGCATCCAGATCGCCATGCACGCCAGACTGACTAAAGTTGGTGCTGCCGGTGAGTACCTTCTTGCCGTCGACGACGATGAATTTGTTGTGCTGGATCTTGGAGCCTGAGCTACCGTTTTCGGTGTCGTCGATCCAGGGGACGCCGCCTTGATTTAAGATGGCGATGGCCTGGTCATTCTCGCCGGCGATGTTGTCTTCGTCGGTGACAAACTTTACATCGACGCCGCGCTGTTTAGCGGCCACCATGGCATTGGCAATACCGGGCAGATCGAGATCATAGATCGCCATATACAAGGTGCTATTGGCGGAATCGATAAGCTGGATAATTTTCTGTTCAAGGTCGGCTTGAACGGCCGGTGGATTGACCACGTGATTAAAGTAAACTTCAACATCATCGGCATAGCTCATTGACGAAGCTAGCGATAACAACAACCCCATACTCAGTTTATTAATTTTCATGTTTTACCTTATTTTTATAATAAAAGTGTAAATCGAAAATGAGTAATCTGAATCCAATTTTCATTGTAGGTTTTAGCTACGTTTAACCATCCTTAGTTTAAAAACTCGACAGCATACTAACAGCCTATTATGACAATTAGTAGGTGTGATTTAACAAAAGTCATACAAATGTCTCAGTTTTTGTACATTTTAAAATTATGCGCGTTATCTGTTAGTTATGCAGTGTGTTGAATAAAATTTGCTCGGTTATTCGACTAAAATGACTAATCATTCTGTCGCGATTGTTTTGCTTTAAAAACAGCTAAATAAGTAGAATGACTCTTGCCTGTGGTTAAGCTGTGGCAGTGAGTTTGGGAAGGTTTAGGTAAATGAGTTATAACTGATTAATATTATTTTGTTTAAGTTTTCAATGGCGCTTTTTTATTTGGGTGGGGTTTACTTGTTGATTAGTTGTTAATTGATTTGTGTTGAAAACAGGCGGGATGTATAGGATTGTTTTGTCGGCGAGATTTTGAATAAAAATAACCTGGATTTCTGAGGCAGAAATAAAGAGTTCATGAATATAGTAAAAAGTATAAAATCGGCTCGTAAGAGACATTCACGCTCGATAAGGGATATTCACGAGCCGATTTTATGTGTGCCTATTTTCGTATTACAGATTATTACCACATCACGTTGTCATTATTCTTAACCGCCGACTCGAATAACTCGATTAGGGGCAGTGCCCTTTGTCTCAGGCTCACATAGGGGCCCTTATCATCTTCGTCATCTTCTGTCTGTGGGGGCTGAGTTGGTGCATTGGCCACTGCCTGTTGCAGTCGGGCCAGCGCTGCGGGTACATCTTCGGCGCGTATCGCACCGGGCACCGAGGTGCTGTGGCCGAGTATCTTAAGGAAGGTCTGTGCCACATCGCCAAACAGGGTGATATTGGCATAGTGCTTGGTTTTAAAGGTGACTAGCATGTTGCGACTCCTTGGTGTGCGCCGGGACTATGACTCGACTAGCAATAGCCTGTCGATTGAATTATAACCTATTGTCTATTAAACGTTTTGTTAAATTTCATTCGATGAGATTGTGACTTCGGTTTCTTTTGCCCGACGAGGGACATGTTATAAATAGCCCAGTCATTTCGGGTGCCAATCAAGCGGGCGTTTGGTCGGGCAGAGTTCGACCTAGCCACCTTTTTTCCGGCATTTTCACAAGGAAGCAAGATGCAAGAGATCAATACCTTCATTAAAGAAAACATAGGCAGCGTCAGTAAGAATGTCTTCGTCGCTCCTGGGATCCCAGAGAAAAAACTCAACAACGCGGCCAAGTCTATGGGGCTGACGGACAGGGTCAATACCATCATCGCCATCTATGACAACACCTTGTTCGGCAGCGCTAAGGATGGCCTGGCTTTTACCGGGGAACACCTGGTGTTTAAGCCTATGTTCGATGATCCAATGATCTTCCCCTATAGCGATATCGAGAAGGTGGACTATGTCGAATACGTTTCGACAAACGATAAGGGTAAGGAGAAGAAGGAGGTCGTTGTCGAGCTCCTGAGAAAGGATGGCTCACGTAACACCATAGACGGCCTAATCGATTGCGACTACCGGCTGCTGGCCGAGATCCTCAATCGCGCGGTGACCGAGTGCGACAGCTTTGAGGAGGAGAATCAGATAGTCACCCTGGCGGAGATGTCTGAGGCGCTAAAGGTTGCCTATGTCAAAGTGATCGCCAACATGGCTTTTGCCGACGATGGTGAGGTGGATAAGAAGGAGTTTTCCGAGATTCTGATGCTGATGACCCGGCTGGAGCTGACCACTGAGTCTCGCTTCGAGCTGCGCAGCTATCTGTCCAGCGAGCACAATCAAGTTCCCCTGGTTGATCTGCTGGCCACCATTGACGCCGAGTGCGTGCCCAGCCACAACAAGGCAGTGAAGATCTCTCTGGTGAAAGACCTTATCAGTACCTACATGAGCGTCAACGATGGGTCCTATGAAAACTTCGCCTTCCTCGACGAGCATCAAGCATTGTTTGGTGTTTCCGATGATGAGGTGGAGCTGGCGCTGATGGCGATTAAGAACGATTTCAACATGCTCAGGGAAGACTTTACCGATGACGCCCTCAAGCGTGGCATGAAGGAGTTATCGGCCAAGGCCGGCGCGGTCGGTGTGCCGCTGGCCGCCGTCTATCTGTCGGGTTCAGTGGTGGGACTCTCGGCGGCGGGCATGACCTCTGGGCTTGCCGCCCTTGGGCTGGGTGGCGCACTGGGCTTCTCCAGCATGGCAACCGGCATAGGTGTTGCTGTATTGCTGGGAGTCGGTGCCTATAAGGGGATCAAGCACTTCACCGGTGCCAACGAGCTTGATAAGACCAAGCGCCGGGAGCTGATGCTCAATGAGGTGATTAAGCAGACCCAGGCGACACTGTCGCTGCTCATCAGTGATCTCAACTACATCACCGACAAGTTTAATCAGGCGGTGGCCAGCTACGGTATTCAAGATGCCAAGGTGCAGAAGCTGATGAAGATGATGACATCGCTGACGGGCGCCGCCGATGTGCTGAGCAGGAAGTCGGGTGTCATGCAGAACTCCTGCATCAAGTTGCGCTGCCCTATCAAGCTGGACGAGGCCAAGTTGAAGTCGCTGACTCAGGAGCCGCTGAAGAAGCAGTTCTACGCCCTAGTGATGGGATACTACCAGGAGGTGGAAGAGGAGGTTCAGCAGGGGGATGAGTCGGTTAATGTCACAGTGCTTAAGATCAAGCCGGACATCTCGACCCGTGAGCTGGATAAACTGGCCGCCGTGTTCGATGCCATTGGCTATTTTAAGGCGGCCGATGTGATTAAGGGTAAGCTGTCAGGGATCTTCTCCTGATGGCGAGCAAGGATGAGCAAGCGGCCGCCCTGTTGGCCCAGCAGCATCAGCTCGAGGCGTCGGAGCAGCGCATGGCCGAGCTGGACGCCGCCTTGTCGGCGCTGCATCAGCATCAAGCACAAAACGATGCGGCGCTGGATACCATGCTAGAGGATATGCAGTCGATTCTGGACAGCTGTGGCATCGCCTTCGATGAGGAGATCGCCATCTCTTGCGAGGTGAGCCGTTACTGCGAGGTAACCCAGGAGGAGATCACCTTAGGCATCGGGGCGCTGACGCCTTTAGCCAGCCTGGACTTCAATGAGCAGATGAGCTGGCAAGCTTACATCGCCTCGGTGGAGCACTACGCCGAGCAGCAGGGGATAGATCTCAGCAGCGACCCATACCGCCGACTGATGACCCTGAGTCAGCGCGTGGCGTTGGAGAAGCGGATCGCCGAAGAGTTTTCGCTCAAGGGGGCCCAGTGCGATAAGTATGACTATCTCATAGCGGGCACGGCAGGTGTGATTGGTGGCCTCATCGATCTCGCCTTCGGTGGTACGCCCAAAGAGAGCCAGTTGACCAGGGGCGCCGACAAGCTGGCCGAAAAAGCGGTGGAAAACTTTGCCCGCTTCAACGGCTGGCAGGGAGGGCGAGGTAATCAGACCTCCAGCGCCATCAGCTATCTCGAGGGGCTGTTTGAGGTGAACTATGATCAGGCCACCTCCTTCGGTCCTAATGGCACGGGCGGCGCGGTGAAAAATCTAAGCACTAAGAATCATCACCTCAAGAGTCTGGCCCATAGTCCCTGCCTGGTGGGGCTGTTCTTCTCCATCATCAACCAGTTTACCCATAGCGCCAGCTTCGTCAGCGAGGGCAAGTTGGTGACCATCTCGGCAGAGGCGGAGCTACAGGGACATAACTTCATCGCTAAGATCTTCTGCGGCGTGGCCAACTGGTTTGGACATCTGATGTCGGACGTGTCCGGCTCGTCGGGGATAGACAGAAACCGCCCCGATTATGGCCGAGGCTCGGGGATCCCCATTCCCTTCTATAACCTGTTGCAGTTTATGGACGTCGGCGAGTTTGGTCAGCATAGGCAGAGCTTCGCCGTGGTCTGCACTAAGGTGTTCGAGCAAGGCTATGATCTGCGCCATGGGCTGGGCCTCTGTGTGCCCGTGCTGGTGACCGAGCTGATCACCCGTCTTGGCTGGACGGTGAAACAGCGCTGTTACCATCAAAAGCCCTGGTCTGAGTGTGTTCCTCTGGCTAGCAATCCCGAGCTTAGGCGGATGCTGTTGGTGGCTCACGGCAGCATGTGTCTGATCGATGGTGGCGAAGCGGCGCTACGCTCCGGTGGGGATATGGTGCAGTTTCTGCTGCGCACTAACCTGGTGGGCTGGAGCCGTTTCGGTCACCTGGCGCTTAAGGAGATGTATGCCTGGTATAACGCCGGCCATATCGACGCCGAGGTGGTGGATGCCTATCTGGACAGCGAGTATCGCGCCATGCTGGTGTCATCGCGAGGATAAAAAAGCCCGGCAATCAAGCCGGGTTTTTTCTTGGCTGATGCCTTGTTGGCTTACTCTAACGGCTACTCTGGATGTCGAACACCTTCTTGCCATTGACCCAAGTCTGGTTCACCTGAGTTTGCCATAGCTGCTGCGGGTCCATGGTGAAGGGGTTGTTCTCAAGCAGGATGAAGTCGGCCTTCATGCCGGGCAGCAGTTCGCCTATCTGGGTTTCCTGATGGGCGGCGTAGGCGGCGTCATGGGTAAAGCTATTTAGTGCCTCGATGAGGCTCATCTTCTCGCCGGGATACCAGCCCTGCTCGGGCTTATTGGCGTGATCCTGGCGGGTGATCGAGGCGTGTAGGCCAAAGAAGGGATTGGCCGACTCGATGGGAAAGTCTGAACCTGCGGCGATCACCGCGCCGCTATCCAATAGCTTACGCCAGGCGTAGGCGCCCTTGATCCGCTGGGGGCCGACCCTGTCTTCGGCCATGTTCATGTCGCTGGTGGCGTGGGTTGCTTGCATGGAGGCGATCACCCCAAGCTCGGCAAACCTGGGAATGTCGCTCAGTTGCAGTATCTGGGCGTGCTCGACCCTGTGTCTCAGCGCCTTGGTGTGGGTCTTGGCGATCAGACTCTGGTAATCATCCAGCACCAGCTTGTTGGCACGATCGCCTATGGCATGGGTGTTCACCTGAAATCCCGCCTGCATCGACTTCAGCATCAAGGCCTTCAGCTCATCTTCCTTGTAGAGCAGCAGTCCCTTATGGCCGTGCAGATCCGAGTAGTCCTGTAGCAGGGCGGCGCCGCGGCTGCCCAGAGCGCCATCGGCGGAGATCTTCACGCTGCTGATATCCAGCATGCTGCCAGGATGGCGATAGGGGCCCTTGGCCAGGGTCTTGTCGAACTGACTATCGTCGGCGGCGACCATGGCGTAGATGCGGATCGGCATCTGCTTATCGTCCGCCAGCTGGCGGTAGGCGGCGAGGGTATCGTGACCGACACCTGCATCGTGCACACTGGTGAGGCCGAGACGGGCGAGATCTGTCATGGCCGCGCGCAGTACGCGGGCCTGCTCGGCCTGGGTCAGGGCTGGGATCTGCTGCTCGATCAGCGCCATGGCATTGTCGATAAACACACCGCTGGGTTGTCCCTTATCGTCGCGGATTATCTCGCCGCCGCTGGGGGCCTGGGTGTCGCCATTGATGCCCGCTAGCTTCATGGCGGCGCTGTTGGCCCAGCCGGCGTGGCCATCGACCCGTCTTAGCCACACAGGAGTGTCGGGAAAGACCTTATCCAGAGTCTTGGCCGTGGGGAAGCTTTTCTCTGGCCAGAGCACCTGGTTCCAGCCTCGGCCTAGCACCCAGTTAAGATCCCTGTTTTGCTTTCTAAAGGCCTGAACTCTCGCTACGGCGGCCTGTTCAGACTCGCTACCCTTGAGATCGACCCGGATCAAATTTAGCCCCCAGCCGAGCACGTGACCGTGGGCATCGATGAGTCCAGGTAACATGGTCTGCCCCTTGGCATCGATCACCTTGACGTTAGTAGATTGCGTTTGCAGCTCATTCGGCGGCTGCTGGTAGATCTTTTCTATCTTGTCTCCGCTAAAGGCGATGGCGCTAAATTGGGTCAGCTTGCCCTGCTCCAGGGTGTAGCCCTTGAGGTTATGGATTAGGGTGGTTTGTGCCAGGGCACTGCCGGAAAACAGCAGGTCAATGGCGAGACTTACTTTAGTTAGGGTATTCATATTATTGGTTTTTTAGGGTGTTATTGGTTTCATACTAGCAGCTTAAGCGCCGCTGGCAAACTAGCCATAGGTAGTGACTGGCACGTGCCAGGACAGCCTGAGCTAAAGCCGCAGTAGCGGCCTTAATTGCTGATGTTTAGTCGTTAACGGCGCGGATGTGGGGGCTTGCGGCTTCGGCCACGACTCGATTGCGGCCCGTGTGCTTGGCCTGATAAAGGGCGTTATCGGCGCGGTTGACCAGGGTCTTGGTTGTGTCATCCTCCCTGAGCTGGGCGGCTCCCAGGCTGATGGTGAGAGACTGGCCATCAAACTTCTGTGCGGCGATATCCTGGCGTAGCTGTTCGGCCACGGCAACACAGATTGAGAGTTGGGTCTCGGGCAACAGGATCACGAACTCTTCACCGCCCCAGCGGGCCAGAAAATCCCCCTCACGGCAGAGGCTCCTGAGGCTGTCGGCCAGCTGGACCAGCACGCGATCGCCGGTCAGGTGGCCGTGGGCGTCATTAATCTGCTTGAAGTAATCCACATCCAGAATCAGCAGGCTAAAGGGGGTCTGTCGGTGACGGCTCTGCAGCACATACTCCTCCAGCGTGATGTCGAGCTTCTCTCTGTTGTAGAGACCGGTGAGCTTGTCGGTTTCCGCCAGTTTCTGGATCTTGGCGTTGCGCTCGCCCAGTTGACGATAGGCCGAGGAGCGGGTGCCCTCGTAGAAGCGAAACAGCAAGATATGGGCAATCGATACCTCGATGACATTGAACAGGGCGCCCATGCCGAAGGTGACGGGCCTAGCCTCCTGGATCTGGTTATAGACGATATAGGCGCATACCCCGAAGGCGATTAGAGAGACCAGGCTGCCTCGTTGCCGTCCGAGGAGGAAGAAGGCGAACGGCGGGATCAGGGTTGCCCAATAGAGGGAGTGGGCATAGCCGCCCACAGAGGCAACGAACAGCAAGATCAATCCGGTGACCATCAGGGTCACCGCCCAGGAGGCGAGGTTGACGTTGGCGGTGCGGTTGAAGAAGGCCAGAATCGATAGGGAAAGCACGAAGCCGCTGGCGTCCAGGGTGGCGTACTCATAGCTCTCGAAATAGAAGATGTTGAGCAGGGTAAGCACCAGGAAGAAGCTGCTGCTGAGCAGCAGGGTATGGCCGATCAAACGGGTGCGCCAATAGTCTCTGTGGCCCGGTGGATATTGGGCAAAGTCTTTGTACCAGTACTTTAGCATGATGTCCCTTTCCTCACTGCGTCAGAGGATTATTACCCAAAATTAAGTAGATTAACAGTGGCTTATATCGAGGTGGTTTTTCGGTTGGTTTTCGCCAGCTTTTACTCCTGCTAGCTAAGGATTGATGACGCCGTGTCTGTGTCTATGCTAGGGTGAGCGCCAAGGGGAAGCGGTTTAGCGAAAGATATTAGCGGACATTTGCGCTAAGCGGGCCGCTAGGATTTTGATGGGGTTAGAAAGGCGATGACGGCATTCTTGCTACAAAGATGGAGTGAGATTGATTGGCAACTTGGCGGCGCCCAGCTGCTGACCATGGCCGTGCTGGCACTCTGGCTTTGGGCCATCTGGCCGGTCGAGGATGTGAAGGCGCTACTCAAGGATAAGGCGCTGCAGACCCGCTTGCTGCTGGCCATCTTCTTCGTCAATGCCCTCTGGCTTATCGACGCCAGCATCACCCCGGGGATTCATGCCCACTTTCTCGGCCTGGTGACATTGATGCTGATGTTTGGTTGGCGCCTGGCTACCCTGGCGCTGCTGTTGCCAGTCGCCTTCTTCGCCACCTTCATGCTCAAGTTGCCGCTGGATTTCGCCATCTATGGCCTGGTGGCTATCGCCTTGCCGCTGTTTCTCAGCTATGTGGTCTACAGTCAGGTGTTTAAGTATCTGCCGCACCATCTGTTCGTCTACATCTTCTGCGGCGCCTTCATGAACGCCTTCCTCTGCATAGTGTTTCACATACTCAGCTGGTCGACCTGGCTCTACCTGACGACCGACTATGACTGGGCCTATTTGACGGATAACTACCTGCTGCTGATCCCGCTGCTGGCCTTCCCCGAGGCGCTGCTGAATGGCATGGCGATGACCCTGATGGTGGTCTATCGTCCCGAATGGCTCTATGACTACTCGGACAGAACTTATTTCTAAGCACCTGCTGTAAAAGAACTGGCTGTAAAAGCACTGGCCGTAAAAGTACCTACTGTAAAAATCCTGCGAAAACTGCCTGTTAGCTTGATTTTAATCAAAGGTTATCAAGATGATGGCTTAAATGTTTCAATTTGTAACCTTGGGGCGTTAGTATGCCTCCTTGTGCTCCCCGAAGGGATTTACCTTCGGGGCGTACGGGGTCAGCCCAGGCCTTAGGCCGGGCTCAATAATAAAAATACTAGAGTGAAAATTTACGATGGATATGTATAAGTTATCAACGGCTGCGTTAGTGGCTGGCCTGGCTTTCAATGCCAATGCCAATGCCAATCTGCTGATCAGCGAAGTGTTATACGATGCGCCCAACAATGACAGCGTCGAAGAGTATGTCGAGCTGTATAACGCCGGCTGCAGCAGTATCGACTTGAGTCAGTACCAGCTCAGCGACAACGGCAGCAGCCAGGCCTTGCAGGGCATGCTCGCCCCAGGCGCCTACTATACGGTGGCGGCCAACCAGGCGGGTTTCTACAGCCTGTTCAACATCAATCCAGATCAATCTCCCATGTCGTTAACTTTGGGTAACTCGGGTGACTTCGTGCGCCTGTCGAAGGGCAGCGAAGAGGTGGATCTGGTCGCCTGGGAAGGCGGCCTGAGTGGCTGGTCGCTGAATGTGCGCGACGTCTCTCTGGCACGAACCACTGTGATCAACACTAAGTCACAGGCCGACTGGAGCGCCATGGATAACGCCGGCACGCCGGGCACGGGTAGCCTGGATAGCTGCGACACCTCCGCAGGTGGCAGCGACAATCAGCTGGGCAATGGTCAGCCAAAATCTGACCTTAACGCCGCCAAGGGGCTGAGCCTCAGCTACCTGTTCGACCTTCCTCAAGGGGCGAGCGATGTGGTGGTCACCATGAGTGGTGGCACAGGGGATGCCGATCTCTATCTGCGCCAGGGCAGCGAGCCTACGCTGTCAGAGTATGACTGTGCCCCTTATCTTACTGGCAACAACGAGCAGTGCAGCGTCACCACGCCTGTGGTCGGGCGTTACTATGTGAACATCAATGCCTATGAGGCCTTTAGTGGCGTGTCGCTCAGCCTAAGTTATAACGTGGCGAGTGGCGGCGATGGTTCTGGCTCTGGCGATGGTTCAGGTAGTGGCTCGGGCACTGGCGGTGACGGCTCGGCCGGCGACAATGGCGATTATGTCTATACCAGCTACTATGGCGATGCGATAGGCAAAAGCGGCGCGGCGCTAAAGGCCAGCCTGAATGGGATCATTAAGGGCCATACCCGTTTCAGCTATAGCCAGGTGTGGGATGGACTTAACTATGCCGATGAAGATCCGGCCAACAGCAACAATGTGATCTTGCTGTACTCGGGCCGCTCTGAGCCTAAGACGAATCGGGCCGGATTGAGTACCTCACTTGATGCCTGGAACCGTGAACACGTCTGGGCCAAGAGCCATGGCTTCCCTAGCAGCAGTCAGTATGCCTATACCGACCTGCATCACCTGCGTCCGGCAGATGTTACGGTGAACAGCAGCCGCAGCAACAAAGACTTTGCCGCCGGCGGCGATGAGATCTCAGAGGCGCCGGGCAACTTTACTGATGCCGATAGCTTCGAGCCGCGCGATGAGGTGAAGGGCGATGTGGCGCGTATGGTGTTCTATATGGATGTCAGGTATGAGGGTAACGATGCCAGTGGCACGCCGGATCTCAGCGTGGTGAGTGGTGTTACCGGTAATGGTGAGGCTCTGCTTGGAGATCTCTGTACCCTGTATCGCTGGCACCAGCAAGATCCGGTCAGCGACTGGGAGCGCCGCCGCAACAACCGTGTGTTCGAGTGGCAGAAGAACCGTAATCCTTTCATCGACAACAGCAGTTGGGTGAGCGAGATCTACGGCGCATCTTGTCCCTAGGCTTAGTTAGCCTATCCGTTTGATGAAAAGCGCAACCTCAGGGCTGCGCTTTTTTATGCCCAAAAGGACTACCAGAAATAGCCATAGCTGAGACCAACCACGTTGAAGCCATCGTTCTCGCTGGCGAGATTGGCGTTAGAGTAATGGTTGAAGGCGATCCCGAGCTTGTGGTGCTTTTGCAGTATCACGCCGGCGCCTAACTTGTCTTCGAATTGCCAGTGGGAGCCCAGGCTGCGGTCAAGGTAGTGCTCGCTGTCGATATAGGTGATGCCTATGCCTCCCTCGAAGTAGAGGCTGAGGCTCTCCAGGGGATATTGATAGCTGAGCACTGGGATGAGTGACACGCCATGATTGTCCCTCGGGGTGTAGTCTTGCCAGTAGTGATAGGCCAGCTCCAGATTGATGCCGAGGTTGTGGCGGGTCAGCAGATTGTCTTGCATGGGGATAGGATAGACCAGGGCGAGTCGGTGGGCCCTGGCGTTATCCGAGCCATGCCATTTGGGGTTGGTTTGCCCCAGGCTGTAGCTCAGGCCCCAGTCGGCGAATGCCGATAGCGGCAAGAGTGAGAGGCCCAAGATAATAAACAAAGTTTTCATTGGGTTATCCTTAGAAGATGTGGCCTTATCAGGAGATAAGCTAAAACCCTGATGCCGGCCGAAAGCCGCTAATGTAAAGTCGATAAGGTAAGACCGCTAGGTGAAAGTCTTTAGAGCAAAGCTCTTAAATAAAAGCTCTTAAATAAAAGCTCTTAAATAAAAGCTCTTAAATAAAAGCGCTTAAATTAAGGTTAGTCTAAATCACTGGGCCTCTCGTTAAAGTGCCCAAATCTAGGTCTGGCGAGTGTCATCTCCCTGTCGCATTGTCAGGCTAAGTTAAGCCCATGGATAAGCAGTGTTAAGCTGGGGCAATGAGCCGGTTCTCCTTCGAGCATGCCTTCGAGATCGATACCCTAAAGCGGCTGATCGCCCAGCATCAGGCGCATTTTCGGCATCGCTCACTGCTGGACTTTTATTTCCGCGGCGAGGCGCTGTCGGTGACCGCCATCGAGCTGGGGGCACAAGAAAGCGACGCGCCCTGCGTGCTCTTTGTCGGCGGGGTGCATGGGGTCGAGCGTATCGGCGCCCAGGTGGTGCTGGCGTTTCTCGGCAGCCTGCTTAACCGTCTCGACTGGGACACGCACCTGCAGGCGCTATTGAGAAGAGTAAGGCTGGCCTTCGTCCCCATAGTGAATCCGGCGGGGTTCTTGCGCGGCAGCCGTGGCAACGGTCAGGATGTGGATCTGATGCGCAATGCCCCGATTGAGGCGCAGGAGGGAGTCACCTTCCTGGTCGGCGGGCAGCGCTTCTCCCGTCATCTGCCCTGGTATCGCGGCGAGGCGATGGCGGCGGAAACCAAGGCCTTGATAGATTATGTCACCTCGCTACAGGGGCGCAGCAGTAGCCTGCTGGCGCTGGATGCCCACTCGGGCTTCGGGCTCAAGGATCACCTCTGGTTTCCCCATGCTCACACCCGCGAAACTTTTGCCGGCATAGGCTATGTCTATCAACTGCATAAGTTGTTTGAGAAGGGCTACCCCCACCACGGTCACTATCAGCTGGCGCCCCAGAGCCATTTCTATCGTACCCACGGCGACATCTGGGACTATCTGGTGACCCAGGTTGACGGCAAGACCCCCTTCGTACCGCTAACCTTAGAGATGGGGTCCTGGGCCTGGGTACGCAAGAATCCGCGTCAGCTGTTTAACTTTCCCGGCTACTTCAATCCTCAGGCGCCCCACAGACACCACAGGATCTTGCGTCGTCATGTGGTGTTGATGCAGTTTCTGCTCGACGCCGCCTATGGCAGGGTGCTGGAGCGCCTCTCGCCGTCCGAGCTGTCAATGCTCACCGCCGAGGGGCAGCGGCTTTGGTTTAATCGAGGAGCAAGATGACCACCTGGGTAATGCTTAGAGGCTTGATGCGCGACGAACGCCACTGGCAGGGCTTTGTCGAGCGCCTGATTGCTGCCGGCGAGCGGGTGATCACTGTCGATCTGCCCGGTAATGGTCGCCTGGCATCTGAGCAGAGCCCCACGAGTATAGAGGCCTACTGCGACAGCGTCTGGGGCCAGGTACTACCCCATATCAATCCCTTTAGGGGCAAGTCTGTAGTGCTGATTGGCCTCTCAATGGGGGGCATGACGGCGCTGGCCCTGGCCAGTCGCTATCCGGATCGCATCCGTCAGGTGGTGCTTCTTAACAGCAGCGCCGCCAATCTCTCCCCCTGGTATCGCCGTTTTCGACTGCTCCCCTTGCTGAGGGCGATGTTAGGCGGAGTGCGCCTCAAGCTGACCCAGCTGGGCGCGGGCCTCAGCCTGGTGGAGGCCTGCGTGCTGCAATACACCAGCCTGTATCATGGCGACAACCTGGCGCTGATCGCTAACTGGAGCCGCTGGCGAGATGAGGGCCATACCAGTCTCTGCAACGGGATTCGTCAGCTTATCGCCTGCGCCCGCTTTCAGGCACCGCCGCTGTCGAGTATTCCCGTGACGGTTATCTGCGCCGCCGAGGATCGTCTGGCCGATCCCCGCTGCAGCCAAGCCCTGGCCAGCTTCTACCATACTCAGGCGCTGGTGTTGCCGAGTTGCGGCCACGATATCAGTCTGGACGCTCCCGAGGCGCTGCTGGCCAGTTTGCAGGCGAACATCATTGATGATGGCGGCCAATCGTCACATTAATGTTGTCTAACTGTCATCTGCACTGGCTAGTATCCCTGGCCGACTATGGTTAATTAAGGGAATAATAAAGTGCGAATTCAATCAGCTAATCTAACTGCCTTAGCGGGCATCCTACTGGGAAGCCTCGGCCTGGCGGCTTGTAATAGCAATGATGATGACAGTCAGGAACCGAGCAATCCCCTCATCAAAGTGATGGGTATCGATAAGCAGGTTCCTGCCCAGGTGGGTGTTCGTCCTCTGTTTCTGGTGGATCAGATGGTCGACGGTGAACTCAAGAGTCAGCTGGAGCAATGCCGTCAGGGGCCTTTCTATCGCAGCGCCTTTGCCATCGGCCATCGCGGCGCGGCGATGCAGTTTCCCGAGCATACGAAAGAGTCTTACCAGGCGGCGATCGACTCGGGCGCCGGCGTGGTGGAGTGTGACGTGACCTTTACCGCCGACAAGGCGCTGGTGTGTCGTCACTCCCAGTGCGACCTGGCCACTACCACCAACATTCTGGCCATCGATGATATCGCCGCCAAGTGCAGTGTGCCTTTCACCCCGGCCGATGCCGTTAACGGCGTGAGCGCCAGTGCCACCTGTTGTACCAGCGACATCACTCTGGCAGATTTCAAGCGCCTCAAGGGCAAGATGGATGGCGCCAACCCTAAGGCCACCAATGTGCAAGAGTATATGGCGGGCACCGAAAGCTGGCGCACGGATCTCTACGCCGGCGAGGGCACCCTGATGACCCACGCCGAGAGCATCGCCATGTTTAAGACGGCGGGCGTCAAGATGACCCCAGAGCTGAAGGCGCCGAGCGTGACCATGCCGTTTGATGGTATGACGCAAGCAGACTATGCCCAGATGATGCTGGATGAGTATCAGGCGGCCGGTGTCTCGCCATCTAGCGTCTATCCTCAGTCGTTCAACCTCGATGACGTGAAATATTGGATTGCCAATGCGCCCGAGTTTGGTCAGCAGGCGGTCTACTTGGATGACAGATACGATCTGAGCGACTTCGCCCCCCAGGACAGCAGCACCTGGTCACCCGGCATGGATAGCCTGGCAACCGATGGCGTGCAGATCATCGCGCCGCCCCTCTGGGTATTGGTTACGCTGGACGATGAGGGCAAGATAGTGCCGTCGGAATATGCCAAGGCGGCCAATGCGGCGGGCCTTAAGATCATCACTTGGACCCTTGAGCGTTCGGGCCTGCTGACCCAGGGCGGCGGCTGGTACTATCAGAGCATCACCGAGGCGATCGAGGATGAAGGCAAGGCCTTCGAGCTGCTGGATGTGCTGGCGAAGGATGTTGGGGTGATCGGCGTGTTTAGCGACTGGCCGGCGACCGTGACCTACTACGCCAACTGCATGGCGAAATAGATGCTTCAAGGCGATTAAACAAGAGGCGCGCTCAAATGAGCGCGCCTCTTCGCTTTAGCGGTACAGTAAAAGGCGCGGCTTAGCCGAGCGCCAGCTCCTTGGCCCGGCGGGCGGCGCTGTCCATCGCCCTGGCGACTAAGGCATCGAGATCCCCATGCTGAAAGGCCAGCACCGCCTGCTCAGTGGTGCCCTTAGGGGAGGTGACCTGATGGCGTAGATTAGCGAGCCCCTCCTTGCTGGCCATCGCCATAGAGACGGCGCCCATGGCGCTCTGCAGCACCGCCTTGCTGGCGGTCTTGGCTGGCAGCCCCTGGGCGATAGCGGCCTTCTCCATCGCCTCTAAAAACAGGAAGAAGTAGGCGGGCGAACTGCCGGCAGTAGCCACTATGCTGGCCATCTGCTGCTCATCCTCGAGCCAGACGGTATCGCCGACGGCGCGCATCAACTGCTCGGCATCATCGACGGCCTGTCTGTCCAGGTGGCCCGGCACAAAGAGGCCGGTGAGTCCCTTGCCGATGGCCGTTGGCAGGTTGGGCATGGCGCAGACCAGCTGAACATTTTGGGGCAGCTTGTCTGAAATGCTGGCATGGGTTAGCCCTGCCGCGATGGAGATCAGCAATTTTTGCTCGCTTCTGCCGTTGTTAACTTGCCCAAGCAGGGGGCGTAACTCGTCACACACCAAGGGGACGATGAAGGGTTTCACCGCCAGTATGATGATGTCGGCAAAGGCCACCGCGGCGCTGTTGTCCGAGTGCACCCTGACATTAAAATCCTGCACCAGGCGGCTGCGTGTGCGCTGGCTGGGGGCACAGACCAAGATATGTGCGCTCCTGTGGCCGTGCTTGATCAGGCCGCGAATGATGGCGCTGGCCATGTTGCCGCCGCCGATGAAGGCGATGCGTAACTGGGGATTTAACCCCGGGTCTTGATAAGAGATGTTGGGCCTCCTATGAATGTTTGCTAGGCGCGGATCTGACCGTCGCCATTGACCAGGTATTTCTCCGTGGTGAGGGACTCCAGCCCCATGGGGCCGTAAGCATGCAGCTTAGTGGTGGCTATGCCGATCTCGGCGCCCAGGCCCAGCTCGCCGCCATCGGAGAAGCGCGACGAGGCGTTGACCATGACCACAGAGGCGTCGACCGTGCGCTGAAAGCGTTTGGCGGTCAGCTCATTTTCGGTGCAGATCACCTCGGTATGACGGCTGCCGAAGCGGTGAATATGGGCGACGGCCTGGTCAAAATCCTTCACCTGACGCACGGCGAGTTCGAGATCCAGATACTCCTGGCCAAACTCTTCATCGCTGAGTACCTGGGCGGCCGCGAAGTATTGCTGGGTATTGGCGCAGCAGTTGATCTTCACCTGGTGCTTGGCCAGCGCGGTGGCCGCCATGGCGAGAAACTTGGGGGCTACCTCGCTGTGTACCAGCAGGCCCTCGAGGGCGTTACACACGCCGGTACGTTGGGTCTTACCGTTCAGCAGCAGGGCCAGTGCCTTGTCCAGGTCCGCATCCTTATCCACATACAGGTGGCAGACACCCTTAAAGTGCTGAATCACAGGCACCTTGCTGTGTTCGGTGACGAAGTTGATCAGGCCTTCACCGCCGCGGGGGATGATGACATCTATGGTGTCACGTTGCTGCATCAGCTCCATCAGCAGGGCGCGGTCTGGGTCTGGCACCACGGCGATTAGCGATGCCGGCAGGCCATATTGTTTGAGGACCTTCTGCAGCACAGAGGCGATCACCTTGCTGGTGTGCAGCGCCTCCTTGCCGCCTCTTAAGATCACCGCATTGCCCGACTTGAAGCAGAGGGCGCCGGCATCGGCGGTAACGTTAGGGCGCGCCTCGTAGATCATGCAAACCACGCCGAGCGGCACCCGCATCTTGCTGATGGCGAGGCCGTTGGGACGGGTACTCAGGTCGCGCTGGACACCGATAGGGTCGGGCAGGGTGGCGATAATTTCTATTCCATGGGCCATCGCCTCGATGCGATCACCGTCCAGGGTGAGTCTGTCTATCATGGCGTGACTCAGCCCCGCCTGCTCGGCGGAGGCCAGGTCGATTAGGTTAGCGCTGCGGATCTCGAAGCTGTTGTCACGCAGGCTGCGTGCCATGTCCAGTAAGATGGTGTTCTTGGTTTGGGTGTCGACCTGGGCCAGCGTCTTGGCGGCCTGGGCGGCATCCCTAGATAGGGTTTCAATTATGCTCATATTTACTCCAATATGGCGATGTTCTCATCGCTTAAGATGGGACCGGTTTGCTGCTCGACATCGTGGGCAAAGGCTCGGTCCGGTTGCTTGGCGATAAAACTCAGTAAGCAACTGCTGTAATTGGCCTGGGCCTTCGCCAGCTTAGTGCCATCGCCTTTGCGCACTAAGATGGTGTCACCGACGGAAAAGTTGCCTTTTACGGCCACCACATCGTCGCTGGTCAGTTGCGTCTCCTGGTCGTCCAGGGGGGCGTCGAAGTTATCTTCGACAATCACTTCGCCCTGGGCCTGTGAGGTATGGGTCATCCAGTGCACATGCTCCTGCATGGGCTGGTCGAATGGGGTAAACAGGGTGCCTGGGTTCTGCCCCTTGAGCAGACGGTTGAAGGCATCGGGGTCGAAGCCATTGATGATCACCGTCTCTATGCCGTGGGCGATCGCCTTCTCGGCCGCCTCTATCTTGGTGCGCATGCCGCCGGTGCCGACCTCGCTGGTGGCTCCGCCAGCCATGGCGTAGATGGCTTCATTGATCTCGTTCACCTGTTTGATCAGCTTGGCATCATCGTGCAGCTGGGGATTCTTGGTGTAGAGCCCGTTAACGTCGGAGCAGATGATCAGGGCGTCGGCATCGGCCGCCGCCGCGACCATGGCCGACAGGTTGTCGTTGTCACCGACACGCAGTGTGTCTGTGGTGACCGCATCGTTCTCGTTGACTATGGGCAGCAGGCCGTGGTCCAGCAGGCTAAACAGGGTGTTCTTGATGCTGATGTAACGCTCGCGATCCCTGAGATCCCCATGGGTAACCAGTAGCTGGGCCGAGGGAAAGTCGAATAACTTATCCCAGGTGGCCATCATATCGGCCTGGCCCGCGGCGGCCATCGCCTTCTTCTGCGATACGCTTGGCTGTTTGACGTCACCCAGTCGGTGCCAGCCGGCGGCCACAGAACCCGAGGAGACCAGGACGACCTGGACGCCTTGGGCGCGGCAGTTCGCGATAAATTGGGCGATACCCAGCAGATAGTGGCTGCTGCATCCTTGCTTATGGGGCGCGATCAGGGCACTACCCACCTTAACGACGATGCGTTTCCAGTGTATGTTTGCCATGTTTCCCCCGCCTTATCTCTGCTCGGCTAGTTGACGCCCGGCCTCATCGAAGGTCTCTATGGTGTTTTCACATGGATCGCCATCTAAGGCGCTCACGCCCCAGATCACCAGGCTGCTGGCCATAAAGCCAGGGATCATCTCATAGAGCATGGAGCTCAGAGCCTTACCCTCGGGCAGCACGGGTGCGTAGATCCAGAAGAGTACGGTGGCGGCACCGGCGACGATACCGGCTACGGCAGCCTTATGGGTCAGGTTCTTCTTGTACAGGCTAAACAGCACCAGCGGACCGAAGGCGGCGCCGAAGCCGGCCCAGGCATTACTCACCAAAGATAAGATGCTGTTGGAGCGATCCAGTGCCAGTAGGCTGGCGACTATGGCCACCCCGGCTACGCCGAAGCGTCCCAATTTCACCATCTCCTCTTCGCTGGCCTCCTTCTTCGACACCACGCGATAGATATCTTCGGTCAGCGAGCTGGATGACACCAGTAGCTGAGACGAGATGGTGCTCATGATGGCCGCCAAGATCGCCGCCAGCAGGAAGCCGCTGATCAAGGGGTGGAACAACAACTCAGAGAAGACGATAAAGATGGTCTCTGGGTCGCTCAGTTTCATGTCGAACTTGTTGGCATAGGCGATACCCACCAGGCCGGTGGCCAGGGCGCCTATGATGGTGACCGTCATCCAGCTCATGCCTATGTTCTTGGCCGTCTTGATGTCAGACACGCTACGGATCGCCATGAAGCGCACTATGATATGGGGCTGACCAAAGTAACCCAGGCCCCAGGAGAGCGCAGAGATCAGTCCCAGCAGAGTGACGTTTTGCATCGCCTCGCCGAAATGAGGGATAGACTCGTAGGCGAAGTTCATCATCTTATCGGCGTTGCTGAACTCCTGATAGGCCACCACGGGCACTAAGATCAGCGCGACAAACATGATACAACCCTGGACGAAGTCGGTCAGGCTGACGGCCAGGAAGCCGCCGAGCAGGGTGTAGGAGACGACGACCCCTAGGGTGATCACCAATCCCAGCTCGTAGTTGACCTCGAAGGCCGACTCGAACAGTTTACCGCCCGCCACCAGGCCTGCCGAGGTGTAGAGGGTAAAGAAGATCACTATGATGGCCGCAGAGATGATGCGTACATTGCAGCTGGGGTCATGAAAGCGCTTGGCGAAAAATTCCGGAATCGTCAGCGCGTTGTTGGCCACCTCGGTATAGACCCTCAGCTTAGGCGCGACGATCAGATAGTTCACCAGGGCGCCAAGTAACAGGCCTAAGGCGATATAGATGGTCTCGAAGCCCACCAGGAACATGGCACCGGGCAGACCCATCAGCATCCAGCCACTCATGTCGGACGCACCGGCTGAGAGGGCGGTGACCTGAGGGCTCACCTGTCTGCCGCCCAGGATGTAGCCCGACACATCATCGGTCGAACGGCGGTAGGCAAACAGTCCTATGGCCAACATGGCAAGAAAATAGATAGCGAGGGAGATGTAGGTTAAATAATGCATTGAGTTAGTGGCCTCCTAACGCTTTGTTATTTTGAATCCCACCGGGTTTCAACATGACAAAAAGATAGGTACTTAAGATGGCGAAAAGACAGGTGAGTTGCATGGCGTAAGTGGCCTTGCGGCGGGCGGTTTGCCACACCTGTGAGATGAGATTTTCTTCCGTTGCATTGTCTGACGACATAGTGCCCTCCCGAGCGAAGTGAGTGTTTCTTATGAAAAATTAATTACACAACTAATAGTTAGTGCTCGAACTATATTAACATTCGTTCGATCTATTTTTCCACCCCGGTTTTGGATGAGACCTTAAAGGTATCTGGTTGAAATCAGCCTGTATCCCATGTTGGTAAAGGGATTGCTGTGGATGCGCTATCACGAAAAATAAAAACATAAAAAGATAATAAGCCTAATTTTATTAGGGCCTATAGACGGATTTGCATTGTGTGATTGCTGCCGTAAACGCGGGTGAGTTTGCTAGCTAGCGCTGCAATAGCGACAGGATGTGAGTGATTTCAGCGCCTAGACTGCCTATGCAGGAGAGCTGGTTAAACTCGGATTTTGTTATATCTGTAACTATTTGGCTGGCGCTTTGACGGGCGTGCCAAGCCTAAAGACCTTGAGGTAAAGATATATGCAGGCCTCCTGGCTGCTATGAGTCTGGAGTTGTAGCGTCTAACGGTGAAGGCATAATGGGATCTAATGCCCAAGTGATTGACCCCGATAGATAAATCACGCTTTTCGCCCCGGCTGTTATACTCAATGAACGGCGCAAAGTGAGGGGCGGGGCATGAGCTGGCAGGATATTAAAGAGATCTTATCTTTCGTTCTCTTCACCTATGGGGACTCGGCGATCACCGTCTCCCAGGTGTTACAGGTGCCGCTGCTCCTGCTACTGGCCTGGTTTATCGTGACTCGCATCGGCAAGCTGATCCGCCGCGCCCTGCTGGCCCGTAAGGTGGCCCCGGATGCGGTGCATCTCTTCTCCCGCATCTATCTCATCCTGGCGATCGCCATCATTTTGGTGACCAGCCTGGAGATCCTCAATATTCCCATTAAGGCCTTCGCCTTCGTCTCGGGCGCCGTGGCAATCGGTGTCGGTTTCGGCGCGCAGAACATCATCAACAACTTCATCAGCGGCTGGATCTTGATGTGGGAGCGGCCGATCCGCATCGGCGATTTTCTGGAGATAGGCGAGACCAAGGGGGTGGTGGAGAGCATCAATACCCGTTCGACTCTGATCCGCCGCAACGACGGGGTGCATATGCTGGTGCCCAACAGCCAGCTACTGGAAAATACTGTCACCAACTGGACCCTGATAGACAACATCGCCCGCTCGACCGTGAGGGTAGGGGTTGCCTATGGGTCGGATGTGGAGCGGGTGGCGGATATCATCAAGCAGACCCTGGATGAGCATGAGGAGATCTTAACTACGCCGTCTCCGGTCGCCATCTTCGAAGACTTTGGTGATAACGCGCTCATCTTCGATGGTATCTTCTGGGTGTGTGCCAACACAGAGGCGGACATTCGCCGGATCCGTAGCGATATCCGTTTTCGCATCTACAAGCTGTTTACCCAGGCCGGCATAGTGATCGCCTTTCCTCAGCGGGATCTGCATCTGGATGGCGAGCTTAAGATAGTCAAGGCCCAGCGAGGCAACTCTGAGGATAAAGCCGCTGAATAATCAGCTTTAAAGAATGAACAGGGTCGCCAATCCTAAGAAGGCGAAGAAGCCCACCACATCTGTGACTGTGGTCAGCACCACGCCGCCCGCCAGGGCCGGATCTATGCCTATCTTCTTTAGCAGCACAGGGATGCTGGCGCCCGCCAACACGCCGGTGATCAGCACTATCACCATGGCGAGACCAAACACCAGCCCCAGCTGCCAGTCGCCAAACCACTTGAGGGCGATGAAGGCGACCAGGGATGCCCAAAGCAGGGCATTGAGCGCGCCGATACCAAACTCGTGGCCAATCAACTTGATGATGTTATTACGATTGATCTGATCCAGTGCCAGGCCTCGGGTCACCATGGTGAGGGTCTGGCTGCCGGCGACGCCGCCCATGCTGGCCACCACGGGCATGAGTACGGCGAGGGCGACCACCTTCTCGATAGCCGCCTCGAACAAGCCGATCACCCAGGCCGCCAGAAAGGCGGTGAGCAGGTTGATGCCGAGCCAGAGTGCCCGGCGGCTGGCGCTGCGTACTATAGGGGCAAACAGGTCTGGGTGATTGTTCAGGCCCGCCTGGGAATAGAGGGCCTTGTCGGCTTCATCCTGGATCACGTCGATCACATCATCCACTGTGATGCGACCAATCAGCTTATGCTCAGCGTCCACCACGGGGGCCGACAGCAGATCCTTGTCTTTAAAGACTTGCGCTACCTTGCTGGCGGACATCTCTGGGGTAAAGCTGGTGATCTCTGTGGACATCAGCTCGCTTATGCTGGTGTCCATCTCGCTGGAAACCAGCAGACTCAGGGGGATGATGCCGACCAGGGTGTTGTTTCTATCGACCACCATTAAGCTGTCCAGATGTTCCGGTAGCTGGCCTTCGCGCTGACGCAGGCGGCGCAGATAGCGCAGCGCGGCCTTGATCGAGACATCGGCGCGCAGGGCGCTGATATCCACATCCATCAGGCCGCCGGCGCTCTGGTCGGGGTAGTCTCTGACCAGCTCGTATCTCTGCCTGCGCTGGGAGTCCATTGCCTGCACCATGGCCGAGACCACTGGCATGGGCAGGTCGGCGTCGATATCCGCCAGCTCATCCATCTGCATCTGGCTAAGACCGGCGATCAGCTTGGCTTTATCCGTATGGTGAATGAGCGCCCGGCGCTGGGGCTGTGGCAGGGCCAGGAGCACCTTGGCGCAGCGCTTGGGGGCAACCTGGGCCCAGACGCTTAGTCTCTCCTTTGGTGGCAGGGACTCCAGCAGCCTGGCGATTTCGGCGCTGGCTATCTCGGCTAAGATGGTCGCAATGGCGGTGTTATCGCCTGTGAGTAGGGCGGCATCTATCTTGTCTGCAAGCTGCTGAAATTTGTCGGTCATTCGATATCCTTTACTGCTTGGGTTGCACGACTCGGCCTGTCCGTTGTGAGTTGGACTCTTATCTGTCAAGTGACGGAAGGAATAAGCCAAGCTTAGTATACGCTAACGAATTTAGAGCCTTAGTGATAGCTTTGCTTCTTAAGCTGTTAGCTAAAGTGCTTAGTCGATGGCGTAAGATAGGGGAGCTGGCAAGTTGGATGATTTATATAATCCATCCCTTAAAGCGCCGACAGCTCCCTCGATCAGGTGCGTTTTGCCTAGGTGATGTTCTGGGGGCTCACCACCTTTACTGGCTGAGCTTTTCCGTTGCGTTGGCCTTGATGTAAGGCTCCAGTATTGACAGCCAGCTGCGTGAGATGGCGGCATATTCTTCGATGCATAGCTCGGCCCTCTCTTCCCCTAGCAGCCCCTCTTTAACTATGGTTGCATACTTGTCGGGAGCGCTGCCGTAGACGTGACATAGGGTCGTAAAATAGCGTTGATCGTCTAGGCTGTGCTCGTCCCAAAAGTCTTCATCTTCAAGCACCTCTCTGTCGTCACTCTCGATATCAAACAGATCGGCGGCGCTTAATGCTATCTCCTGACCATCATCGAAAAACTCGACGAGTAGCGTTGTGGCGAGGGCATCGGCAGCATCTTCCTCTTTTCCGAGAACTGGCAGCTGATACATGTCGATGAGGGCGTGGGCAAACTCATGAAACAGGGTGTGCAGCAAGGCATCATCTGTCGCCTGCTTGGGTGTTACGCCAGTCTTATCATAGTTAGCCTGCTTGAATCTGTGCCTGACCTCGTCAACGAAAGCATAGGGGATCATTATGCTGCCGCTCTCGCCATCAAACAGCGGGCCATCATCGCCGCCAAAGGCAACCACAAGGGGCTCTGCGAGTTTGAAGTGGTTATTGATAAAGCTAACGCCCGTATTCATGACATCAGATGCGATAAGCTCCTCTCTCACCGCCTTATCTGCCGCGTCGCTAGGATTGCCATACTCGAGACGCACACCAACGTCAGCACAGGCTGACGAAGCCATCAAGACCACACCCGCCACAGCAAGCGATAAAGATTTTACGATATTCAATTTTGTTCCTTACTAGGTAAAAGGACCTTAACCTCGCCAGCCAAACTGTATTATGGGATTTTAACTCGATGTAGATCAATGAAAGCTAGAAATGGCGGAATCAATACTTGCGATATCTAGCTGATTTGTTGTCTATTATTATGGGTTTAGAATCAGGGACGTTAGGCTTATGAGAAGTAGTATTTTATGTTTTTTGTTTAGTGTGTCTGTGATAAATGAAGTTAAATCGAAGAGACGATAGAAGTCAGTGTAAACACAATTTTGGCCTTCGAAATCAGGGATGATTTCGTAGAGCCCACACGGATGATGAGATGGACACCTCTTGTGAAGTCGGCGTCAAAAGCGCCATATTGAATTTACAAGGTTCAATGTCAACAAAAGGTGTCCACTATGAAAGTTACTCTAATTGGTATCGATTTGGCAAAAAATGTTCTTCAGGTTTGCGGTGTCAATCAAGTCGGTAAAACGCTCTTTAATCGCACCGTTAAACGCACTCAACTGTTGAAAACGCTCGTTCAGTATCCAGATGCAGTGATTGCCATGGAAGCCTGTAGTGGCTCAAATTATTGGGGCCGAGAGCTGTTGTCGCGTGGATTTGAGGTAAAACTTATCCCACCACAGCATGTGAAGCCCTTCGTGAAAGGCAATAAAAATGACCGCAATGATGCCTTTGCAATCTGTGAGGCTGCGATGCGCCCCAACATTATCTTCGTTAAGCCAAGAACCTTAGCGCAGGTCGATATCATTATTTCCCATCGAATTCGCGAGCGTCGTATTCGTGTCAGAACCGCGTTGACCAATCAAATACGTGGATTGTTGAGTGAATACGGCATTGTTATTCCCAAAGGCCGCGACCCGCTCAACCTTGCTCTACCTGAGTTACTCGAAGATGCCGATAACTCACTAACCACCACCGCCCGCAGGTATATCAGAGAGTTACTTGATGAGCTATATGCCATCAATGCTTCGATTAAAGCACTGGAAAAAGAGATTCGACTACAGGCAAGAAATCATGAAGATACCAAGCGGTTAACCGCCATACGAGGTGTCGCTGAAATTATTGCTACGGCGTCGGTATCGTTCGCTGGTGATGGTTCTGGGTATCAAAATGGGCGACATTTCTCGGCAAATTTGGGGCTGGTACCGAAAGAATTCTCAAGTGGTGGAAAACAGAAATTAGGAGCTATCACCAAGCGGGGAAACAGCTATCTAAGACGACAGCTGATTCAAGGTGCTTGGTCTGTCATACGCTATGCAAAGAATAATGACGACAGGTTATCTGTCTGGGCAAGAAAGGTCATTGAACGAAGAGGCAAACAGAAAGCGGCGGTAGCTGTGGCCAACAAACTCGCCAGGATAATTTGGGCGATGCTTTACTACAAAACGGAGTACAGACCTAGCTAAACAACAAGAACAATTACATACCCTAAAAACCGAACACAATTAATGAAGTAACAGGTAATACCGGCCTTCGTAAATGCTGAGAGAGCACAAGGTGTTGTAACACCGAACGGACGATAAGCAGCGAAGGCGCGGTTCTCATTAAGGCCAGAGCACAATGATGCTCACAAACAGGTCGGATATACGTACGCAGTATTACTTTCTGTTACTCACAAAATGTTTGATCTATCCGAGGTGTCCATATAAGTGCTCGCGGCGAGCCAAAATAGTGTTTGCACATGGGCTCGCCGCAGGCGATAGGTTACAGCGAAGGTAAGGTATTCAAAAAGTGAATTCAGTTCGAAAGAATGGTTGAGTGAGTGTAATTCACTGAGATAAATAGAGGGGAGGATGACGGTTAACCATCACCCCCATTGAACACTTAGAATAAACCTTAGTATCAGGTCCGATACAACACCTTCACCACATGCCAGCCGAACTTGGTCTTGACCAGATGCGGCGTGATCAACTCGCCGCTGAAGCAGACCTTGTCGAAGGCGGGCACCATCTGACCCTTCTTAAATTCACCCAGGCTGCCGCCTTTCTTACCCGATGGGCAGGTGGAGTGTTTCTTGGCGAGCTGGTCGAACTTAGCGCCCTTGTTGAGCTTCTCGATGATCTCTTCGGCGAGTTCTTTATGTTTGACCAAAATGTGTAATGCGGCGGCGGTTCTAGCCATCTTAATGCTCTCTGGATTGGCGGGAATTAATCATTGCCGATGATTATAACTCAGCTTGCGGGCCAGATTCACGGGGCACTTACCGTAAAAGAGGAGAATTACTTGCACTTTTCTTGATACGGCTCAGTGTTGCCTCTGGCTTTTCTACTGCGCTATGTGCGCGGTTTTGTTATAATTCCTATCCATTTCTAATCGGTTTTTTCGAGGCTTTTGATGGCGCGTAGCGTAGGCACAGAACTTGAGCTTATCCATCTGTTTGTGCATCTGGTGAATACCGGCGGTTTTTCCCAGGTGGCCAAAGAGCTGGGTATGCCCGTGGCGACCGTTAGCCGCAAGGTGACTAAGCTGGAAAGCCTGCTGGATACACAGCTGATCATGCGCAGCACCCGTAAGCTGAGGTTAACAGAGGAGGGCAGCGAGCTCTTTGGCCGCTACCAGAATGTGGTGGCCCAGTTTGACCGCTGCAGCGAGCCCAGAGTCGAGAAGGCCGAAGGCACCCTGCGTATTGCGGCGCCCGTGTCTATCATCTCGATGATCTTCATCGGGGTGCTAAACGACTTCTCTAAGGCCTACCCGGATATTCAGCTGCATATCACCCAGAATAATTCCAGTATCGATCTGATCGACGAAGGGGTGGACGTGGCCATCGTCGGCGGCGCCCAGCCCGACTCCTCCTGGGTCTCTAAGTCGCTGGGGGTCTTGGATTATGGCCTGTTCGCCTCGCCGGGCTACCTTGCCTGCGCCGGTACGCCGCAACATCCGGATCAGCTGGTGGAGCACTCCTTGATCAAGGTGTGGCCTTTGTTTAACTGGTCGATGAAGCATGTCAGCGGCGAAGATTTCTATTACGAAGGCCCGGCTAAGTTGACCCTTGGGGATCTCAACGGTGCGGTGCGCGCCACGGTAGACGATGGCGGTATTCTCTACGGCCCAGAGCTGTTCGTGAAGGGGGAGCTTGCTTCGGGTGAGCTGCGCCGGGTGCTGCCCGACTGGCACGGCGAGCAACGACGTATCTCCCTGCTGTACCATCAGCGCACCCATCAGCCGCTCAAGGTGAAGCTGTTTATCGAATTTATGCAGGACAGAGCCAGCTGTTTGTTCCATTAACGCCGCGCTGCTAACACCTTTGCTTAGCGTCAGCTTCGCTAGTCCCTTGTTTTTGGCGCTGGCGCCTGTTCAAGCAAACTCACTGCTAACCGCCTACCAAGATTTCGTCTGCATCGTCTCTGACGTTTGGCGACAAATTAAGACAACTATTTCATTCAAGAAATTATTTCACTCAAGAAATTCAGGCAAAAAAAAGCCACCACAGTGATCGTGGTGGCCAGGCAGTTTGAGGCTGCTAAATAGGGTTGAAGCTTAGGACCTAAACTAATGTTTTAAGCTAGGCGCTTAAACCAGGTAGACATTCAGGCTGCAGGCGCCGTGGGCACCCACGACCAAGGCCTGCTCAATGTCCGCCGTCTTGGACGGGCCGGCGATAAAGACGCCGAACTCACCGCTGTCTAAGCCAATCTGTTTAATCGCCTGATGCATGTTGGCAACCACCTTGTCGGCGCTCACTACCAGGAACAGGTTTTCACAGATGAAGGGAGTTACCCTGTGGCCCAGATGCTGGTTGTTGACCCAGATGGCGCCATTTTCAGCCACGGCGACATCGCCGGGGATCACCGCAAAGTCGATGTCTCTTAGCTCATGGGCTGTGTCCGGGGCGTTACGGTTGCCCGTGACACCTTCGACCTGAGAGATCACCTGCTTGCCTTCTTTAATCAGCTCGTCGACCTTGGTTTGCAGGGCGGCCAGGCCACCCTCGCGATGCAGGGTACCGGCAACCGTGCCTAGGTTGGTTTCAAACTGGCCAATCACATCGTCTAGACGTGGGCTGACATTGATTGGCGGCATGGCCTGAGGTGCAACCGCGACGCTTTTTAATGCATTGAGAATAGATTGCTTGCTCGACATTTTATTGACCTCTGTTTTTGTTAAACCAAGCTTCGAAGCTGGACTTAGGTGCTACCGGCAGCTCTCTGTATTTGCCCCAGGCGCCAGAGAATGGCTTGAGCAGTGAGCCCGGCAGGATGCGCAGCGCAGTGCGGGCGACACTCATGGAGCAGTTGAGCATGGTTTCGCTGGCCATGAAGTTACCGACCAACGGCATATAGTTGCGCTTACCGTAAGGCAGTTTGCCCGCCTTGGCCTTGAGGCGGCGGTGATGGTGGATGATCTTATCCAGCGGCACCTTGGTCGGGCAGACATAGCTACAGCTGCCACACAGGGTACAGGCCCAAGGGATAGAATGAGTATCATCGGCCTGAGCACCCACGGCGATGCCGATAGGGCCTGGGATGGTGTAGTTGTAGCTGTAACCGCCTGAGCGACGATACACAGGACAAGTGTTCAGACAGCCACCACAGCGGATACACTTGAGCGATTCCGCCAGGATCTTGTCTTGCAGCATGTCGGTGCGGCCGTTGTCGACGATGATCACATGCATCTCGCCGCCATCCTGTGGACCGCGATAGAAGCTGGAGTAGGTGGTGATCGGCTGACCGGTCGCGTTGCGGGCCAGGGTGCGCAGCAAGATGGCGGCGCTGTCGAGATCCGGCACTATCTTGTCTATGCCCATGGAGTGCAGCTGCAGCTTAGGCAGGTTAGCGCCCATGTCGGCGTTACCTTCGTTGGTGCAGACCACTACGGCGCCCTTGTCGGCGATGGCCATGTTAACCCCTGTCATGGCCGCATCGGCCGACAGGAACTGCTCACGAAGGTGAGCGCGGGCGGCGCGGGTGAGATAGAGAGGATCCGAGGCGCCCGCCTCTGTGCCTAACTTGTCGTGGAAGAGGTCGCCGACTTCCTCTTTCTTTAGGTGGATCGCCGGTACCACGATATGTGATGGCGGCTGCTTGGCCAGCTGAATGATGCGCTCACCCAGGTCGGTGTCGATCACCTCTATGCCCTTGCTCTCGAGGTAAGGGTTGAGGTGACACTCTTCGGTGAGCATAGACTTGGATTTAACCAG
Source organism: Shewanella loihica PV-4 (assembly GCF_000016065.1). NCBI lineage: Bacteria > Pseudomonadati > Pseudomonadota > Gammaproteobacteria > Alteromonadales > Shewanellaceae > Shewanella > Shewanella loihica. The sequence goes on along the minus strand of NC_009092.1, from coordinate 3,568,719 downwards.
CTTTTTCACCTGATGCTTGGCCAGAATGTTATGGACTATCTGGTTGTGCTCGGCGCCATCTTTGGCCCAGTGCACGACGATACCGTTGGCCTGGCAGTTCTTCTCGAAGGTCTCCAGGTATTCGCCCAGATGGGTCAGGGTGTGGAGCTTCATTTCGGAGCCGAGCTGACGCAGCTGCTCCCATTCTGGCAGGCTGGCGGCGGCGCGATCGCGCTTCTCACGCAGCACCCATAGGGCCTTAGAGTGCCAATCGACGCGAGCCTCATCCTGACAGAAGATGTCGGCCTTCTTCGCATGCACGCCTGAGTTGAGTGCGGTGGTTTGACTAGACATGAGCTACTCCTTACAGGGCTGCGTTGATGACTTCGGCAATGTGGCGGGTCGCGATCGGCAATAGCTGACGGCGGATCATGCCATCCAGGTGCAGCAGACATGAGGGATCGAAACCTACCGCATAGGTGGCACCCGTCGCGGCGTGGGCCTGTGCCTTGTCTTTACCCATCTTGGCCGAAACGGCGCCTTCGTCGACGGCGAAGGTACCACCGAAGCCGCAGCATTCGTCGCGGCGATCTGGGTAGACGATTTCGATACCTGGGATACGGCTCAATACGGCCTCGACCTTATTGGTGCGTGGGCCCATCTGCTCGCTCGGCGTCGCCAGATCCAACATGCGAATGCCGTGGCAACTCAGCTGCAGGCTGATCTTGAAGTTAAACGCCTTGTTGAAGGCGGGGATCGGTGCCACATCGTGGAGGAATTCGGTTAGCTCATAGAGCTTGTCGATCACTGCCTGGGCTTCTGGGCTGTCGTCAAACTCATGGAAGTTCTCCTTGGCGGCTACCAGGCAAGAGGCGGCCGGGCAGACGATGGCGTCACACTCGACACCCTTGAAGGCGTTCAGCAGCTTAAGGGTGGTTTTCTTGGCTTCATCAAAACAGCCCGAGTTAGTCATGGGCTGGCCACAGCAGGTCTGCCCCTTGGGCAGTATGACCTGATGGCCGAGTTTTTCGAGGAGTTCGACGGTGGCGATGCCGACATGGGGCATCATCTGGTTCACCAGACAGGGAATAAATAGGGCTATCTTCATGAAGCACTCTCTTATTTTGAAGGCTGCATGTGGGCGAATGCGCTGGCTTATTGTGCCGCTACAGGTGGCATAAGCTGGGTATTTGGCCCATATCGCAGGGTTATTTGTGATGATAATTTAAGCTTATATCCACATAATAAGTAGTGCTAATTTAGTAAATATATATGCTTATTTTTTCATTTTTGAAACAGGGTGATTTCGCTCACTCATTAATGAAAAATGTCTCTGATCTAGGTCAAAAAAGGCCTGATTCAAACAATTATATGAAACAAGTGTTTAAATTTTTTATTTGAGCGTACACTTGTAACCTTTTGAAAAGAATGAGCTTAATTTTTGGTTGCGTTTGTAACTGTAAAATAAAGCATTTTTTTGAGGTTAGAATATTTGATCTAATCCATTTTTTGTGACGTAATGCACACTAGGTTTTCTGGTCGGATGAGTCTGAAAGATGAGTATTAGAACAAAATTTAAAAAAGTACTGCCGAGTATTTCTACCACTGAACAAGAGGCGCTCGACGCCGGTGATGTATGGCTAGAGGGATCTATCTATCAGGGGATCCCAGACTTCGATGCCCTGCGTCAGGTACCGGGGGCGACCCTGTCCGATGAAGAGCAGGCCTTCCTCGACGGCCCAGTGCAGACACTTATCGAGATGGTGGATGATTTTGCCATTCAAAACAGCCTGCATCTGCCAGACAACATACTGAATTTCCTAAAAGAGCATAAGTTCTTCTCGCTGATCATTCCTAAGGCCTTCGGCGGCCTGGAATTCAGCCCTTATGCCAACTCGACAATTGTGGCCACCATTGCCGCCAAGAGTTCGGCGGTGGCGGTGACCGTCATGGTGCCTAACTCCTTAGGTCCGGGTGAGCTGCTAATGCATTACGGTACTCAGGCCCAGCAAGATTTCTGGCTGCCGCGTCTGGCCAATGGCCAGGAGATCCCCTGTTTCGCATTGACCAGCCCAGAGGCGGGCTCGGACGCCGGCGGTATTCCCGATATCGGCACTGTGACCATGGGCGAATACCAGGGCGAGCAGGTGCTCGGCCTGTCGGTGACCTGGGACAAGCGTTACATCACGTTAGCGCCTATCGCTACCGTGCTGGGGCTGGCCTTCAAGGTGGAAGATCCACAAGGCCTGCTGGGGGGCAAGGAGCAGCTGGGGATCACCTGCGCGCTGATCCCTAAGTCGCATCCGGGTGTCGAGCTGGGCAACCGTCACGATCCTATGGGTTGTCGCTTCTATAACGGCACCACACGCGGTGAGAATGTATTTATCCCGATGGATTTCATCATAGGCGGTCAGCAAAATATTGGCCGTGGCTGGCAGATGCTGGTGGCCTGTCTCGGCGCCGGTCGCGGCATCTCGCTGCCGGCTCTCGGGGTCTCGGTAAGCCAGGCGTCTTTCAAGTCGTCGGCGGAATACGCCGCGGTGCGTGAGCAATTTGGCCTGGCCATCGGCAAGTTCGAGGGGATTCAGGAGAAGCTGGCGGATATCGCAGGTAAGACCTATCTGCAAGAGGCGATGCGTGTACTGACAACAGAAGGCCTGGGCCTGGGGCTCAAGCCATCAGTGGTGACCGCAATGGCCAAGTACCATATGACGGAGATTGGCCGCGACGTGCTGAACTCGGCCATGGATATTCAGGCCGGTAAGGCGATTCAGCGTGGTCCGCAAAATACCCTGGCCTCTGGCTATGTGGCGCAGCCTATCGCCATCACGGTGGAAGGGGCGAACATTCTGACCCGTAACCTGATGATCTTTGGTCAGGGCGTGATGCGCTGTCACCCTCATTTGCAGAGCATGGTTGAGGCGATTCACAGCGACGACAAAGATGCCGACAAGACCTTTAACCGTATCTTTAAGCAGACTGTTGGCTACAGTGTGGGCAACAGCCTGCGCGCCTTCCGCCTGGGTCTGCTTCCTTTTACCGCCGATGCCAAGTCAGAGCTGAGCGAGGTGGTAGAATATGAGAAGGCGGTGCACAAGCTGGCGTCGAAACTGGCCGTATATGCCGACTTCTCTCTCTTGGTGCTTGGCGGCAAGCTCAAGCAGGCCGAGATGCTGTCGGCGCGTCTGGGGGATGTGATGAGCTACCTGTACGCGGCCATGGCGTCGATTCGCTACTACGAGCAGAAGGTGAGCAGCGAGCATCGTGCCCAGGCTAAGCCTTACTTCGAGTACGCGACCCGCTGGGCGCTGGTGAACGCCGAAAATGCCCTGCTGAGCTTCCTGGATAATTTCCCGTCGGCTGCGACACGTCAGCTGATGAAGCTTATCACTGTGACCTACTCGCCTAAGATGAAGAAGATCAACGACGACCTGATCCGCGAACTGGCCCATGAGGCGCAGCTCAACACCCAGATCAAGCGTCAGCTGACTCATCTGGTGAAGCCAGTACCGGGCGATGGCAACGACATCAACCAGCAGGCTTATCTGGCGAAGATCGCCTGTCTGCCGCTGCTGGCCAAGGTGAAGAAGGGACTGAAGCAGGGTTACTTCAAGTCTGGGGTGAGATTCGCCCAGACGCTGGACCGCGCCCGCGAAGCCAAGATCATCACAGAGGGCGAGCACAAGCAACTGCTGGACTATAACCTCAAGCGTGAGCGCGCCATTCGTGTCGATGAGTTCGACTTCGACATGCAGCTTATAAGCGACAAGGCGGCGCTGAAGATAGCCTAGCCTAATGGTTTAAGTCTGATCTTCTTCGTATTAGCATCGATGCCAAGAGCCGCCCTAGGGCGGCTTTTTTGTGTGCCGATATTGCGACGGCCTCGGTCGTCCTAGGGGCGATTATCGGGGTCATGACCAGCACTTGAAAGTGTGCCACACCTCCTTTATTGCCGAGGTCATGCATAGAGAGAAAATAGGGTATGATGGCTGCGGGCAATTTTATGGGCAGGCGAGTGCTAAAACGAAACCAGTATCGACGTGAGGGACCAGACTATCGCTGCGGCGAGCAGGTGAGCTTTCACGACATCAAGGAGGTGTTTGGCCTCAATCATATTCGCCTGGGCAGCTGGGTGGAGGAGGAAGAGAAGCATAAGGCGGCCAACCTAATCTTCGACGCCTTTGCCGATCTCGCCTTCATGTTGCAGTTGCCGCCCAAGGCCATGGGGCTGAGACAGACGCTGAACCTGGCCTTTGGGACAGGTGGGCAGATGGGCGTGCAGGCCCACTATATGCCAGCTCAGAGGGAATTAGCCCTGGCAAAAAATGCCGGTGCCGGCGCCCTGGCACACGAGTTCTGGCACGCCTTTGACCACTATATCGCTACCAAGGCCTTCGAGATCCCATCTACGGGCATCGCCTTCGCTAGCCACTGCTGGCTGGCCGAACACACGCCAGTTGTTCATCCCCTTAACGATCGCCTGATGCAGCTGTTTGCCTGCGTCTTGCTGAGCGGAGATGGCCAGGACAGCCACGAGTATGTACGCCGCGCCGTGGCGCTCGACAGGCAGCAGGGGAGGCAATACTTTTCCAAACCCACAGAGATGATGGCCAGGGCCTTCGAGGCCTGTATCGAGGTGCATCCCGAGATCCGCAATCCCTACCTGGTCAACGAGACCCTGGACTCGCCGCTGGCTAAGGCGGGAGGATACCCTAGCCTAGACCACAGAGAGGGCATTTATCGCCAGCTACTGGCCTATTTCGGCCCCTTGGGTGATGCCTTGGGGCGCGAGGGATAGCCTTAATCTACCCAGTGCAGAACGTCGCGTATGATGGACCACCTGGGTTTAGGCTCGCTGGCGCCTTGGCCTAGCATCCAGTAGTTGTAGAGCCGCTCTTGGTGGCCATCCACCTTGCGCAGCTTCTGCCAGTTGTTGACATAGTTGAGCAGCGACTGGTTGTCCTGGGCGACCGCATAGGCGATAGGGTACTTCGCCTTGTACTCCAGCGGCGCTATGCCATAGCCGGGGAAGAATAGGGTCCAGGCAGAGCCCGCCTCGGCGCTGATCACCAAGGCGTCATACTTGTCGCCCTTCTGACGGAAGAAGTCCTTGTAGCCCTTAATCTTGACGAACTTGAGGTTGGGGTAGAAGGCCTTGGCATCTTCTATGATGTCGCTGTGCTCCACGTAGGCGATGGTGGTATCTTGCATCGCCTTGATTGACTGGTTGCGCTTGAAGCTGTTGACCTTATGGTCTTTGGTAGCGATGGCAAGGTTAAGCAGCAGCACGGGCTCCACATAGTTCAGCTTGTCCATCTGCTCGATATCCATCGCCAGACCCGACATGGCGATATCGAAGAAGCCCGCGTCGAGGGAGGCGGCCAGCTTATCCTTCTCGAAGGGGATAAACTCGACTTTTACCCCAAGATCGTCCGCCAGACGATTGGCCATGGCGCTGTCGAAGCCCACCAGTTGCCCGGCGTTGTTGTAGTAGCTAAAGGGCACATTACTGGGGATATAACCGACCCTCAGCAGGCCGCGGGCGCGGATGGCGTTGACATCGGCGATAGGGCGACTGGCGCTCTGACCCAATACCGGATATTGCTTGCTCACCTTGGTCGGCACCTTGTCGGCCACCTGCATGTTGGCGATAACGCCGCTGGTCACCTCTGGGCTATGAATAAACAGCCCCATGCCCACCCGGCAGACGATGAGGGTGAGCACCACGCTGGCCCCCACGCCTATGGCCATCTTGAGCAGTTGCGGCGGCCTGAGTCTTAGACGCTTCTCAAATAGCGCCACCGTCAACAGTGTCAGGGCAAACAGGTTCATCACGGCGGTGATGGAGTTAAACTTGCCCGTGATAAAGCCTGACATCACAAACAGCTGGAATAGATCTTGGGGCAGATGCACCAGGTCCAGCATGAAGGGGATCGCCACATAGACGCTGCCAAACAGCGACAAGACGCCGCTGATGGAGAGCGACGGCAAGGCGCTGAGCTCTATCGGCGTGCCGTTAAACCAACCGGCGAAGAGCACGAAGAGGATCACCGTCAGCTTGCCTATGTTGGGGAAGGTGAAGGCGATGGGCACCAAGATCTCCACCAGGGTTTCGGCATCGTCGCTCAGGCTCTGATGCTCGCGCATGATCTGCTTACACTCCTCGACGATCACCGGGATGACGATGAAGATGTTGCCGGTGGCAAAGGCGGTAACCAGGCTGGACTTGCTGATCCTTAGCGCCTGGGCGAAGGTGACCGGCGTCAGGGAGGCGACTATCCAGGGCAGTACCCAGAAGGTGAGCAGCAGGCAGAGGACGAAGTAGCTGATGAGATAGACTTGCATGCTGGCAAACTCATCCACTCCCATGGTGCCAGCGGCCGAGGCCGACATGGCGAAGATCCCTATAGGCAGTACCTTCACCAGCGCCTGGGTGATCTTGGAGAATATCTCGCTGCAGGTGTGCATGAAGTTAATGATCAGCTGCTTGTTGTCGCCCTCCATGCCAATCAGTGCCAGCCCCATGGCGATGGCGAAGATCACCATGGCGGGTACATAACCCTCGGCCATCGACTGGAAGGGGTTAGAGGGAATATAGAGCTTGAAATAGTCGATGGCCGTGGCGGGCTCGATGGAGCTGGTGCTGAAGAAGGAAGCGGTCTCGACAAAGGGGAAGGAGAGTGGCATCAGGGCGACCAGTAGTAGGCCAACAGCCCAGAGTAGTAGCATGATGACGCCGGCGCGGCTGAAGATCAGGCTGGCGGTGGCGCGCTTGAGTTTACCTATGCCCCCCACCAAGGAGACCAGAATATAGGGCAATACCGTCATCTGCATCAAGAGGATCACGCTGGTGCCTATGCTGCTCATCCAGCCGACGGATTCACCGAAAAAGAGCCCCACGGCAAAACCGACAAACATGGCGACGAGCATCTGGGTCGAGCTGGTCATGGCGAGCAGTTTCTTTAGCACGAGAGTCATTCCCTTTTTACGTATGCTTGAGTTTCCGACTGCCTGATTATAAAAGGCGCTGCGGTTTGGCAAAAGGCTTTCATGTCAATCTGTTGCGCAGCAGCACAATTAATATTTGAGCAGATAGTCGTGGCCAGCCTAATGCCAAGGCTGGCCCGAACGCTTGATGCTAGCCTCCCTCGTTAGAGGGAGAGCAGAGAATGGGACGCCTGAGGGATAGTGCGCTTGGCCTCTGGGTCGAAGATACAGATGCGATCCCGCCCGGTTTCCTTCGACTGGTACATGGCGCTGTCGGCGTCGTTGATCAGCCGCTCCAACTTATAGCCCGACATCTGAGTATCTGTGATCCCAAAGCTGGCGGTAACCTCAAACTCATGGCCGGTGGCGCCGCAGTCAATCCCGGCAATCGCCTTACGGCAGGCCTCGGCCAGCTTAACCGCCGTCTGTAGATCGCAGCCGGGCAGGGCGATGCAGAACTCCTCGCCGCCGATGCGGGCGAATATATCGTTCTTGCGTCCCTGTGCCTGACAGGCCTTGGCAACTTTCTTCAGTACCCAGTCGCCAATGGCGTGACCATATTTATCGTTGATCTGCTTGAAGTTATCCAGATCGAACAGGATATAGCTGAGGTCTACCTCGCTGCTCTCGCAGTAGGTGAGCGCGCTCTGGGCTACCTGGGTGAAGTGACCGCGGTTAAACACATGGGTCAGGGCATCGTATTCCGCCAGCTGCTTGAGGCGCTTCTGAATCGTCCATGACTTATAGGCCCAGAAGCCCAGCAGGGTGATGATGGCGATTAGCAGCGAGATAAACAGTCGGTTGTTTTCCGCTTGGGTCTTCGCCAGTTGCTGCTCGGTCAGCAGCAGGTTGTTCTGTCTGTCCAGCAGTGCGATACGACTCTTCTGCTCCGCCGCCTGATGCTCGGCGAGCTGGAAGGCCAGATGCTTGGTCTTGATATCGTCCAGATATGCCTTGTCGGCCTGGGCGTACTTGACGTGATAATCCAGCGCCGCCTTGTAATTGCCGCTCAGCTCGGCGATCTGATAGAGCACCTTGTAGGCGGTAACGACCGCCTGAGTATTGCCTAAGCCTTTTGCCAGGTTGACAATTTTTTCTGCCAATAAGCGAGCCTCACCTATCTTGTGATCCTGCAGATAGGCGCTGGCCAGGGTAGCGTAGACCTCGGCGATAAGCCTTGGGTAACGGGTTTTCTCTATGGTTTCCAGCGATGGCTTGAGTTGGCCATAGACCTCTGCCGTATTTCCGTCTCGCAGGTATTTAGTGGCGATAAAGGAGTGGATAAAGCTCTCCATTATCACCTCTTCGTCACAGCTGGCGACCGCAGCCTGTAAACTGGGCGAGTCGACCTCGAGTTGATTGAGGCCAAGCTGCGCCTCTATGGCTAAGCCATTGGCTAGACAGGTGTTTCTTTTAGATGGCTTGCTACTTCTTAATTTTTCGGCGTAGCTTAGACCTAACTCATACTGCTCAATCTGGTTGTAAAAAATGGCGGCGATGGCCAGTCCGCTCTGAACCGTTTCGGGGTCCTTTATCTGCTCGATAAATTGAAAGTTTTTGGAGAGATGCGTCAGGCCTTTGGACCAATCCTGGGAGATTGCATAGATGTTGATTAAGGTTTGATTAGCCCGGAATTTTAGTGTTTCGTTGGCGTTCGAGTTAAGGATCTTGTTGAACACGTCGATGCTCTGCGCTTGCTTGCCTTGGTAGGTCAGCTCATATCCGCGCAGGTAGTCTAAAAAATATCTCTGTTGTGGATTGAGTGGTTCCTTTTCTAGGGTATTTAGCAGCTCAGAGAAGGCTTTTGGATTGCTGCTCTTAAGTTGATCGGCCTGAGTTAAGGTTGCGTCAATATCGACTTCTTCAGCCATAGACTGGCTGAAGAAGAATATTAACAATAATAATAAATATCTGACTTTCATCTAAATAGTCTGAATAAGATTATTGGTTAACTGCGCTGGCCTGTTCCTGTTCTTCGTTTTCATTATTTTCATCTTCTTTCTGCTCATCTTCTGCCGGCAGTAGGAAGGCGACGACGTCAGGACAGATATCCAGCTGTTCGTGCAGCGCTTCTGTGTCGTTGACCAGTAGCGAGTTTTTAATTTCAGCCGCGACATCGGCAGCTAAAATTTCTTGTGCTTTAGCGTCTTGGTTTTGTAGCGCCGCATCCTGACCCATGCGTTCCAGTAATTGAATAACGTTCGACATTGCTCTTCCTTAATTGTTGTTGGTAGTTAGTTTGTTGTTGATTAGTTTTCGGGTATTAGGGTGTCATCGACTTGGTATGCCGTTTCAAGTTTAGCCAGCTTCTCCAAGATTGTAGGGTTTGGCCGCATCTTTTCGCTGGGCGGGATCACCAGGGTGGTATGCATGAAGATCTCGGCATCGGCCAGGTCCCGCAGCGGCAAAGTGTGTTTGCGCACCTTATCTATGGGGAGCACGGCGGCCTCGTAGAGGATCACCTGATGATCTAAGGGGTAAGTCTCTGCCAGCAATTCTATCAGCACCTGACGATGGGCCTTGCCGGTGGCGAATCTGGCCATGCTCTTATCACCTGCCAGGCCTATCTGCCAGAGGATCAGGTAACAGGAGGGGTCGAAGCGCCGCTGGTAAAACATAAACTGGCTGGCTTCAAACTGCTGGCAGCCAAATTGGCCTGGGTCTATGCCGAGGTCGGCGATGAGGCAATCTTCGGCGGAGATGCCGGGCACCATGACGGCCTCGAACCCTTCGGCGCGCGCCGCCTCTATGGATCTATGGGGCGCCTGGGCGAATACGCCGGGGTGACCGTAGAAGGCGCCGACGACTTTTTTGCCTTGTCTGACCTCTGCCAGTATGGCGTCGACCATCTCACGGTAGGTGATATGGCGTGACTTACCCTCGCCGTAGTAGACCTGTAGCGAGCGTACGTCTGGGTGCATCTCCTGTAGCCAGAGTTCGACTATGCCGTTTGAAACGCCCGAGAAAACGACGTCGGCTTGTTCAATATAGCTGCGTGCCAGCGGGCAGATATGGGCGCCTAAGGTCATCCCTATGCCGACACAAGCCAGGCTTCCCGCCATGAATTTGGGTCCTGATGTTATGCATGTTAATTAAGGGTTAAAGCTAACAGCAATTTCTCTGTTTTAAAACCGCTAATTGCCTTGAATTGAATACTTATTTCGACCTTTTATAGTGGTGTGAATCGGCGAAGCAGGATTTCATCTGGCGAGCCTCTTTTGCCTCTGTGGTGGCCGCAGGCAATGCATCTGCGTCGAACACAAATCCCAGTTTCTTGACGAAGCGTTCGGTGGCGAGGTTCTTGGCAGCAAAGTTTGCCAGGATGCGCATCACGCCTAGCTTAAGATAGGCATACTCCATCAGTGCCCCCATGGCTTCCTCCGGGTAGAGTTTACCGTTGGCTTGGGGCATCAGCATTATGCCTATCTCGGCCTGGGTGCGATCCTCGCCCTGCCAGGTGAGCCCCTGTATGCCGATAGCGTGCTGGCTTTGCTGCTCGACTATCGCCCAGTTCATATATTGGCAACTAGATGCAGCGCCAGAGAGTGCCCGGTTCATCTGGCTCAAGGCCGTTTGAAACGCCCTGTCGGCCTCGGCCTGGGTGAGCGGCGCGCCGATATGGCGCATCACTTTCTCGTCGCAATAGAGGCGGCGATACAGCGCCTGGTCTGTCTCATCTATCGGGCGCATGGTCAGGCGCTTGCTGGCAAAACCATGGTCTGCTAGGTAGTGGGTAAGCCGCGAGGGCAGCGCGGAGGAAGGCTGCTCCCTTGAGGGGAGTTGCTTTGATGAGAAGGGCTCATTATCTGGCATGCTGCACCTCGGACGTCTGCAGCGGTCTCTGCTCGGCGAAGCGGATCACTCCCTTGTCGTCCACCGAGCGGTCGAACACCACATAGTAGGCGCTCATTAGCGGCAGACCCAAAATGGATTGATTCGGCCAGTTGGGCAGCTGCGACAACAGCTTGAAGCAGGCCTTGCCCTGAGTCGGCGTGTTGATCTGCCAGTAATGCTGGGGCGTGACGCGGATGGCGATAGGCTCGCATCCCGGTGGACAGTCGGGATCGTCGCAGCTCGGCGCCGCGTTATGCTCGTTTCGCGGGCCGACAAAATAGAAGGTGAGATCCGGCCAGCGCTCTAGCTGTAGCTCTGCCATGTCGATACCTATCTGCTGAAAGGCGATATCGCTAAAGGGGGCTATCTGCTGGGTGAACTTGGGATCTATCGATTCCAGGGCCTGAGTCAGCGCGCCAAACAGGTGACGGGTGAGTACGATTGCCGAGGCGCCCGTGTCTATGATGGCATTGCTCTGCCCCCTCAGAGTGTCGCAGATATGTACCCCGTGGGTGTGCAGGTGCTGGCCGTCTGGGCAGAGCGCACTAGTGTCTGATGGTGCGTTATCTGACTGGGCCTCGCCTGTTTCTGGCGCTTGCCCTGCTGACTCGTGTTCCGCTAATGCTTGCTCCTCTGCTTCCTCTACAGATTGCGTCAGCAGGCTGGGGATCATCTCGCCATCGCCTATTTTTAGTCCCACCAGGTTGACGTTGTAATACCGGTTTTCGATCACCGCTATGGTCTTAAATTCGCCCTGGTACAGCTCGGTATGCTCCTCGCCGCCACCTAAGATCAACCAGCCCTGGTTGAGGGGATCCTGGCCGAGGAAGGCGAACTCGTTGGCGCTGTTGAGAGCGAGCACCTCTTGGCTGGCCACATGTATGCTGGAGCGGCGGGCGAAGAAGGCAAACTTGTTAGGAGTCAGGCCGTGGCTGGTTAAATTGCTGAAATAGGGCGGCAGATCATCTGTCGGCTGGGTGCGCAGAAAGCGCTTAAATTGGCGTAGATCTTCGCTGTTGAAGCTCGTCTCGGTCGCCTGATGCCACTGGGAGTCTTGCGCGGCGAGCGCGCCCTGACCCATGGAGAAGTCATGATTCGCTTCAGTGAGTATGGGGCGATAGTGCTGGCTGCACAGGTGGATCTCCTCATCGAAGGGCCAGGGGAAGGTGAGCGCTGGGGCTATGCCATAGTGATGAAAATAGTTCTTGAGATCATAGACCTTGTTAAGGGCGTCGTAGGCTAGACCTAATATGCCGTCGGCATCGGCAAAGCTGGTCTCCTGGGCAAGAGATGAGACCACGGCCACAGGACACTGCTCAAGCACTATGGGATGATGGGCGTGGGGAACATGGTCGTCATGGAGATCGAAATCTATCGCATCCTCACGAATCCCCACCCGGGTGTAGACCACTGGGCCGTCCCAGCCGCCTATACCGTAGAGCACCTCCTGGGCGAAGCTGGTGGGAGTGAGGGCAGTGTCGCGCTCCTCGACATAGTCGCTGCCAGATACCACCAGTGTGCTGCTGCCGGTATCTAAGATCAGGTTCAGCGGGTGCTTCTCGGCGCCAATTCTTAACTGGGCACTGTAGCCACCTTTGGCATACACATTGACGAGAGGGACTTTGAGGGTGCGGGCATTGGTGGTTGAACTCATCGATGACCTTTGGGGCTAAGGGAATTCATATAATTGTTATATAAGTGATTGTTTTACCCTATCCAATCAAGAGGGTCAATTTAAGGAAGACGGCCAGTTGCTGGTATGGAAGAAACCAATAGATCCGGATGAGCCAGTTTGCGGGAGCCTTGTTGATTGACAAGTTTAGGAAATGTTTAGTTAGGCGGGAGATGGCCTGAACGGTTTGGTAACAGAAAAAGAGCTACGCGGCCCCTTTTCACTTTTCGGATTTTTCGCCTGGCCTTAGCCGGCGGTGACCCGAACTCTTTCGATCTCAGCCTTAGGCGCCGACATCATAAAATCCAGCTGTACCTTAGCCTGGCTGACGCCCTCGGGCGAGGCTTCATAGCGCCACTGACTCAGCGCCTTAACGGCTTCGACGTCAAACACACCGGCAGGGGATGATTCGATAACAGACACATTACTGACTTTGCCCTGCTTGTCGATATCAAAGGCTAGCTGCACATAGCCCTCGACACTTTGTTTCGCCGCCTCGGCCGGATAGGCTGGCTCGATGCGCATCACAGGGCTTGGGGCCTTGGCCTTGTCGTGGTGTTCATCATTATGCTTGTCGCCCGCGATGGCGCTCTGGTTGATTAAGGCGCCCGACAGGCCCAGTGTGAGTGCCAGACCTAAAATGGCGAGGGGCCGCTTGGTGTGTGTTTTCTTCATTTGCATGATCCGCTCCTTGAGGATGGTCTTGTTTCCATAGTGAGTGTGTAGCATGCCCAGGTGGGCCTGCTGGGAGTAGGCCAATAGCGTTTGGCTATAGGCAATTCTTTGTTGTTTATCCATGTGGGTGATCACCTCTGCATCGCAGGCTAGCTCCTGATCGTCACGAAAACGACGATAGGCCAGCCAGCACACAGGGTTGAACCAAAACAGCGTTGCCAGCAGGTAGCCAAAGAGGTTGGCTGCTATGTCGTGGCGGGTAAGATGCTTAAGCTCATGGCTGAGTACCGCTGCCTGCTGTGATGGGGCGAGCTGTGTAAAACCCGTCGGCACCAAGATCACTGGCTTAAACAGTCCCGCCAGCATGGGGGAATCTATCTCTGGGTGGCACTTGATCACCAGAGAGGTCTCGCGCCCTGTCAGAGATAGCGGACCCTGGCTCAATGCTTGCGGCAGCTCGAGCGCTTCGGCTCGATTGCTCAGGCGTTTAAGCTGAGTCGCCTGATAGAGCAGGGCGCCGAGCAGTGTCAGGCTGCCCAGCAGCCAGATGCTGGCCAATATTAGGTTTAGTGTCGGGTTATCGCCCTGGGATAACAGCTCACCGGCCAGCACGCGATAGTGCTGTAGCTGCTCAAGCGAGGGGCTGGCAAGCCTGGCGGGAACCAGCAGACCCAGTAGTGTGCCCGCCAACAGCAAGGGCACCGAGGCCCAGAGCATGTAGGTGTTGTGGGCACCAAGACGCGCCAGCAGGGGCCTGTGCAGCAACAGGATAACCGCGCACAGCAGGGTTAGCGGCAGCATCAGATTAACGATTAGCGAGATCATCAGGACTGCTCCTCTTCCCAGTTATCGATGAGTGCCTTAAGTTCGGCGATATCCTCTGGGCTGAGCTGTTTCTGCTTGGCAAAGCCTGCCACCAGGGGAGCGACCTTACCGGCGAATACCCGCTCCACGAAAGACTGGCTCTCCTTGAGTTGATACTCGCTCTGATCGATCAGCGGGAAGTAGCGATAGGCTCTACCTTGCTTCTCAAAGCCCAGGGCCTGTTTCTTCACCAGGCGGTTGAGCAGTGTCTTCACGGTTTTTTCGTGCATGTCCTTGCTGCTGGTCAGCGCCTCTACCACCTCGCTGGCGCCGAGGGGCGAGTCTTGCCATAGGATGTTGAGTACCGACAGTTCGGCGTTGCTAATCTCTTTCATGATAGGACCGTCTTTTACGATTACGTTTGTAATTTTTAATTAAGATTACATCTGTAATCCAAAGCGTCAAGAAATTTTTCAGTCTTAATTTTTGTAAATCATCCGCTCCCTCTGGGTAACTTTGTAGTAATATCTGCTGGAAATCACTGGTGTTTAGTGATTCACACTGCAAATGGCCGCAGATTATTATCGGTTTGTTGGTTATTTTTGTTTGCTATCTGGGTGTCGCAGCATTGAGGATGAGGTAGATAAAATGGATTTTTCACTACAGGTATTCACTCCGGCGTTGGCCAAAGGGTTGACGCTTGGCCTGTTTGCACTGCCCCTGTTCGCACAGCCCTTGGACGCGACCGCCACCGAGCTGGCACAGATGTCATCACAGGCCCATGTTCAGCCCAGTCAATTGACTATCTTCAAGCAGAATCTTGGCCTGCATTTCCCCGCCAACTGGCGCCTTGCCTACAGCGAGCAGCGCGGCGATATGTTCTCGGCCGAGTTTGTGCCCGCCCAGGAGCTGCTGGCCCATTGGTCGTCGCTCTACTGCGTGCAGGGATTTAAGGGGATGGCGCAGCGTATCGACCCCGAGGCCTTTCTCGACGGTTTCGCCGAGCAGTATCGCCACACCTGCGAAGGTGAGATGCAATACCAGAAACTGGGCGCCAGCGAGCTCGGCGGTAAGGCGAGCTATAGCGCCATGTTGACCTGCGATAAGATGCCGCAGACCCACAGAGGCGAGCAGGGCATAGATAAGCCGGTCGGCGAGATAGGTCACTATACGGTTATTGCCGGCAAGGAAGATCTGTTTCTGCTGCATCAATCGGCGCGGGGCGAGGCCTTGTTATCTCTTACTTCCCTTAAGATAGCACCGCCCGTCGAGCGCATCGCCGATATGTCGGGCCTGCGATAACGCCTGCTTGGCCCTTGCTTGCGACGCTGCTTTAGCCAGAGCTAACAATGGCCGCTTTTGTGGTTGTTTTTAGGCCAATTTGTTGTCATGTTAGTGAAGTTTTAGGCGCTCGCCCTTGTCCTTACCGGGAGCTTTCTCGGCAAGGCGCGGTGAGTTCTCACTCCTTCAGACATGATTAACGGGCCATAATGAAAAATAATACTCTGCTCCCCCTCGCCGCACTGACGGCTGCTCTCTTGTCGCCATCCCTGTTTGCCAATGATGTGACAGTGATCCATGCCGGCACCCTGCTGGCCGACCCGGCCGCCAAGCCGCTCAGCGAACAGACCCTAGTGATCACCGACGGTAAGATTAGCCAGGTTGCCCCCGGTTATCTGAGCGTCGAGACCGTCGCGCCCGGCGCCAAGTATGTGGATCTCAAGCAGGGCTTTGTGATGCCGGGTCTGATGGATATGCATGTGCATCTACAAGGTGAGCTAGGGCCCAAGAATGATAGCCAGCGCCTTAGGATGTCAGACGCCGATGTGGCGATGCAGAGCGCCTATTTCGCCAATAAGACCCTGATGGCGGGCTTTACCACGGTTAGGGATCTCGGCGCCAAGCCGGAGCAGATGTATGCCCTGCGCGATGCCATTGCAAAGGGGTGGATAGACGGGCCGCGGATCATCGCCTCGGGCGGGGTGTCGGTGACCGGCGGTCATGGCGATGTGGATGGCATGAGCCCAGATCTGCTGGATAAGTTCACCACTAAGACCATCTGCGACGGCCCCTATGACTGTCGCCGTGCCACTCGCCGCGCCATCAAGTTTGGTGCCGATGTTATCAAGATCACCTCTACCGGCGGCGTCTTGTCGGATACCGACACGGGCACGGGCCAGCAGATGAACGACGATGAGATCAAAGAAATTGTAGCGACGGCCCATGCCCTGGGGCGTAAGGTGGCCAGCCATGCCCATGCGACAGAGGGGATCAACGCCGCCCTGCGCGCCGGGGTCGATAGCATAGAGCACGGCAGCTACGCCGATAAGGAGAGCATCAAGCTACTCAAGAAGAATGGCGCCTTCCTAGTGCCCACCCTGTTGGCGGGCGATACCGTGGTGCATATGGCCAAGGAGTCTGACTTCATGTCGCCGGCCATCAAGCAGAAGGCGGTGCGAGTGGGCGCCGATATGACGGCTAACTTTACCCGCGCCTATAAGGCCGGGGTCAAGATTGCCTATGGTACCGACAGCGGCGTCTCGGCCCACGGCACCAATGCGCGAGAGGCGGTGTTGATGAATCAGGCGGGCATGAGCAATAAAGATGTGCTGATCTCGGCCACCATCAACGGCGCAGAGCTAGTGGATATGTCAGATAGCCTGGGCACCCTGAGTGTCGGCAAGCAGGCCGATATTATCGCGACCCAGGGCAACCCGCTGGAGGATATCTCGGCCCTGCTGGATGTGGGCTTCGTGATGAAAGGCGGCAAGGTGGTGAAGTCGCGCCTGTGAGTGAAAAAAGATTGTCATTAAAATTCAATTTATATTTTTTAAACTATTGATATATTATGACACTTATCCAATAGGGGGCTTAGGAATGGCCCCCTCTTTATTGGAGTTTTTCAGTCAATTTACGTAAACAAAGGGAACTATATGGAATATTTTATTGGTGCGTTGAAGAAGTTTGCTGATTTCACCGGTCGTGCACGTCGCAAAGAGTTTTGGATGTTTACCCTGTTCTACATCATCTTCTATGCCGTGGCGGCAACTATAGATGTGGTAACAGGTCTGTATATGCTGAGCGGTATCTTTTCGCTGGCACTGCTTATCCCAACTCTCGCTATCTCGGCCAGACGCCTACACGACACCGGCCGTTCGGGCTGGTGGCAGCTGATAGGTTTAATCCCGCTTATCGGGGCTATCGTGCTGATCGTCTTCTATGTACAAGACAGCGTTGAAGGCAACGAGTATGGTGAAAACCCTAAGGCTTTGGCCGAGGCGTAACTTTCCCCTATCTGCGATGAAGGAGGCTTAGGCCTCCTTTGTTGTTTCTAGGGAGTAATGCAGCCCTTGGGTGAAGATGCCGATTCGGGCCATCATGGGAGTATTAGACATTTATACGTGTAGACGTCTATAATGCCCGCGTTCTGTCACAGTAGCCGGGAGAGAGCCTCTCCTCAACGCCGCACATAAGTCGCGGCTTGCCATGAGACAGAGCGTGACCTAATTTAGTCAACCTTATGTGGTGCCCTAGCCAAAATGGCGCAAGGGATAATCGGGAAGCCAGTGAGAATCTGGCACTGCCCCCGCAACGGTGATAGGTGAGAGCTGGGTGCGCCATGCCTTTAACATCATGGCGTTAAAAAAATCTACGCTCGTCGTTTAAACCCTTTGTTTAGACTTAGCCTCAGTCCGGAGACCGGCCCTTAAGGTGATTTTGAGATTTCGGCGGGCAGATCTCGAAATGCGACCCTGGCGGTTTGATGGACTGCGCCCAGTCGTGACGCCTTGCCCTGTTTCCCTTTTAGGAGTTAAAGGAAAATGGGTACACAACCTAGTAAAATTGCGCTACTGCTTGGCGCCTGTCTGGCCGGAAGCTTTCCTGCCTTAGCGGAAAGTTCGGGCACCCCAGGGCCTGTGGATGAAACTATCACGGTTATCGGCCGCACCGAAAACACCCCTATCAATATCGCGGCTAACGTCAATGTGATCGACGCCGCCGCCATCGAACTCAGCGGTGCCACCAACCTCACCGAGCTGCTGCGCGGACAGAGCGGCATTCAGGTGTCAGATTCAAACTCGGGTGCCGTGTTTGCCATGCGCGGTTTCAGTGCCAGTCAGGCGGTCAACAACACCTTGATCCTGATCGACGGTCGTCGTCTCAACAACATCGATATCGCCGCGCCGAGCATTAGCGCCATCGGGCTCAATCAGGTGGAGCGAATCGAGATCCTCTCAGGCAGCGCCGGTGTGCTCTATGGTGACCAGGCGGTTGGCGGGGTGATCAACATTATCACCAAGGCGCCGAAAGATAACGGCGGCAGCCTGCAGCTCTCCGGCGGCAGCTTCGACACCTTTGAGGCCAAGGCCGAGGGCTCGGTCGCCATCAACGACAACTGGCGCCTCTATGGCGCGGCCAACCACCTCAAGAGCGATAACTATCGCGATCACAATGCCAGCAAGACCAGCTCAGTGCTGGGACGCCTGCAGTATGACGATGAAGTGCAGCAGTTCTTGGCCGAGGCGAGTCACTATGACAACCACCGCGAACTGGCTGCTGCGCTGAATGACGATCAGCTCAAGCAAAACCCAAGACAGATGGGTGATCTGAAGCAAGGCGATCTCTTTATCGATGCCTACCTGCATGAGATGACCACGGCGGCCCGCACCGGCTATCAGCGACAGCTGAATGAGGCCTGGGCACTGGGCGCCGACCTTAACTACAGCGACACTCTGACAACCGGGCTAAGCACCTGGAACACAAGCCGCCGCGATACCCGCTCCCTGCTGGAGTTTAAGCCCAAGGCTGTGGCTAACATCAAGACGGATATCGGCGAGCTTAAGCTGGTGACCGGTCTGGATCTCAGCCGCGGCGAGGCGACATTTAGCAATCGCAGCAATGTGCAGAAGTTGGCCAGCGCCTATCTGCAGGCGACCGTGCCCCTCACCGAGAGCTTCAGCTATGTGGTGGGCGGTCGTTACGCCGAGGTGACGGATGAACTGGTGGACGCCAGTGCCTACCCTAATGGGATCGATCTGGATCAGGATGCCCATGCATTCGAGCTTGGCCTTAACTATCGCCCGAGCCAGCAACATAGATTCTACCTGCGCGCCGACGATAACTTCCGTTTCGCCAAGGTGGATGAGCAGGCTTATACGCCAGAGAGCATTCAGGGACTTAAGCCGCAGACGGGTCGCTCCTACGAGGCGGGCTGGGATCTGCTGCTCGAGCGCAATACCCTGCGCCTGAGCGCCTATCGACTGGATCTCGAAGATGAGATCGTCTTCGATCCAAGCGCCGAGACACCTGCCGGTGGTAGTTTTCCCGGCGCCAACGTGAACGCCGATGCCTCGCGCCGTTATGGGGTGAGCGCAGACTGGGATTGGCAGGCGACTCAGGATCTACTGCTTGGGCTTGAATATAACTACATAGACGCCGAGTTTACCGAAGGGGCTAACGAGGGTAAGGCGCTCTCCTGGGTGGCCAAGAACACAGGTCGTGGCTATGTCAGTTACGATGTTTATGAACATCTGCAGCTCTTCGCCGAGGCGGTCTACACCGGTGAGCGTTACATGGAGGGTGACAATGCCAACCAGGGCGATAAGCTCGATGCCTATACCCTTGCAAATATCGCCATCAACTATTCCCGCGATGCCTGGCTGGCCAGCCTGCGGGTCGATAACCTGCTGGACAAGGAGTATGTCAGCTCTGGGTATTTCAGCACCTGGGGTAGCGGTTATTATCCTGGTACGGGCCGGGCGCTGCGCCTGACTGCCAGCTACCGCTTCTAACGCGGCTTTAGCCTTAAAAGCCAGTCAGATCTGACTGGCTTTTTTATTGCCCGCTGTTCATCATAGGGCATAGATCATTTGGGATTCTGTGGGATGAAATTAAAGTGGTTGCTTGTGCCCGTTATCTTGATCTTGGCCATCATCTTCTGGCCAAGTGGCGGCCCCTCTCTTGCCCCTTTGTCGGGGGGGGCCAGGATCCTCGCTTTTGGCGATAGCCTGACTCAGGGCGTGGGAGCCAGCCCCGGCATGGATTATCCTGCGCAGCTGCAAGCAATGAGCGGACGCGAGGTGATCAACGCCGGTATCTCGGGGGAGACCACATCCCAGGGCCGCGAGCGCTTCGCCCGAGTGCTGGATGAGACGGCGCCGGATCTCATCATCTTGCTCGAGGGAGGCAATGATTTTCTGCGCAATGGCAACGCGGCGCAGGTCGAGGCCAACCTCTCAGCCATGCTGGCACAGGCTCAGGGGCGCGATATTCCTGTGGTGTTGATTGGCGTGCCCCAGAAGAGCATCTGGCTGGAAACCGCGCCCCTGTATGGGCAGCTGGCCGCGCAATATCAGCCGCTATTTATTGAGGATTTTCTGACAGAACTGCTAAAATTATCAGAGGTAAAATCTGATGCGATTCACCTCAACGATGAAGGCTATCGTCGTCTCGCCGAGCACCTATATCAGAGTCTGCAACAGGCAGGTGCCCTATAGCTAAAATGGCCCTGGCAGTAGCCAGTCAATGGGCGTCACCCCTTGGTTAAGTGGCGGAATTTTGTCGCTTATCTTTCGTCCATTACAGGCTGAAAGCTCAAGCGTGAGTGGCAAGATGAATTTATTTAGGTTAATGTCCGTTTTTACCCCAAATCGACTTGACCCAGACAGTCGTTTTATGGGTAAATTCTCGGATAACAAATGGCGCCGTGCCAATAATAAATCAGGTTAATAACTTCTCATGACAGATCTTGAGCATCAGGTATTCACTCAAGTACGCGCAATTATTGCCAATGAAGAACAGGTTATCGGACGACGGGGGATTCTGATCCCGCTGAAGAAAGCCATTATTGCCGATGGCGATATCCGCAATGTGATCGATATAGTCTCTTCCGATCCCGCGTTGGCGGCACATCTGCTGTGGCGCAGCAACTCGGCGGCTAACGCCAGCGTGTCATCGAAGAACCGCTCATTGAAAGATGCCCTGGTGCGCCTGGGCCAGGTCAATATCTACCGTTATGCCTTCACTTTCTACCTCAAGGAGCGTCTGGACGAGCTGCCACAGCCCTACAAGAAGCTGGTATACGGCTACTGGGCGCTCACCGAGAGCATCGCTACCGACGCCGTGGATAGCCTGCATCATATGGAAGGGGTGAACATCAATCCCGATGAGGTGCAGACCCTGGCGCTGTTTAGTGTGTTTGGCGAGATCATCGCCCTGACCGCCTTCGCCTACCTGAATGCCGAGTCGGAGCAGTCGTTCCCGCTCTCTATCATCAAGTCGCTGATCGATAATCAGAAGCAGACGCTGACCCTTGAGGCGTTCGAGTCACTAGGACTGGATGAGGAGCTCAGAGAAGAGTTTATGATCGCCCATAATCTACGTCAGACTCGCAATCCTGACTCACCAGGTCTGGTGCTGCGCAGAGTGCTTTCCATGCGCAATCAACTGCTTAACCCGCTCTAGACGTTGTCACTTGATAAAAGAAAACCTGCCGAGTGCAGGTTTTTTGTGCCTTAATTTTAGCTTTTCTGAAATTGCGCCTTTAGTGCCCCTGACGCTCCAGCCCCTCAGAGGTCACCAGATTGAGCCACTGCTGGGCGAGGCGCGCACTGCTGCCGTTGCTGCGATAGGCGCCAAACAGCGGGCGTCTGAGCCCTTCTGATCCCAGTTTTACCGCCTTGAGCGACAGGCCGTGGGCCTCGTTGATCGACCAACTCGGCAGGGCGGCGACCCCATCCTTGCAGGCGATGCGTTGCAGCAACATGGCGGTGAGATCGCAGCGGATCTGCTTGGCAACCGGCACGCCCGCAGGCTCCATGAAGTGGCGATAGATATCCAGCCTGTCTAGTGGCACTGGGTAGGTGAGAAGGGTCTGATCCTTAAGCTGCGCCGCCGTGACATAGGGAAGTTCGGCCAGCGGATGATCCGCGGCGACCAGTAGTTTGACCTCGAAATCGAACAGGTGCTGATAGGCAATATCATGATCGGGTATAGGGTCTGAGGTGAGCACCACATCCAGCTGTCCCTGCTTGAGCGCGGTCAGCGAATCGAACAGGTGGCGGCTCGACAGCTCCAGGTTGGTGTGGGGAAAGCTGGCATTAAACTGCTCGATCACCGGCATCAGCCAACGAAAACAGCTGTGGCATTCGATACCCACAAAGAGATCTCTCGCTTCGCTGCCCAGGCCATTCTTGAGATCGATTTCGGTTTCTATCACCTTAGGCAAGATCTCTTCGGCCAGATTGAGCAACCTAGCGCCCTCTTGGGTAAAGGAGAGGGGTTTACTCTTACGCACGAAAATCGCCGAGTTGATGCGGGTCTCCAGTTCCTTGATCTGGTGGGATAAGGCCGACTGGGTGACAAAGCGCTTCTTGGCTGCGCCTGCGAGACTGCCGCTCTCTTTCAGGGCGACCAATGTACGTAAATGCCTAAGCTCTATCATTTTTACCTCACATGAATTTGGCTCATGTTGCTCGTGAAATCAATTCGATTGCGAGACAACAGACTAGCACAATAAACTTCTAGACGTCCAGACGCCTGTTTTAGTTTGTTGTGCAATTTCAGTTCTCAAACCTGTATTGCGATGACAGCGAAGGGCGCTAACCATGAATTTCTCTCATCTTAATGTAAAAGGTATACAATATGCAAACTCTAGATATCGCTTCATTAGGCTTTCCCCGCATAGGTCGTCAACGGGAACTCAAATTTGCCCTGGAAAAATATTGGCGTGGTGAGATAGAGCAGACGCAGCTGCAATCGCTCGCCAGCGAGCTGCGCAGAACTCATTGGCAGTGGCAGCAGGCGGCGGGGGTGAAGCAAGTGCCGGTTGGTGACTTTGCCTTCTACGATCAGGTGCTGACCCTGAGCGCTACCATCAATGCCATCCCGGCGCGCCATCGCAGCGGCGAGCAGGTGGATCTCGATACCCTGTTTCGAGTGGCCCGTGGCCGCGCCCCCACGGGGGAGGCGAGCCGCGCCGCCCAGATGAAGAAATACTTCAACACCAACTATCACTACATAGTGCCTGAGCTCACGGCGGGTCAGCGCTTCGAGATAGCCTATGAGCAGCTGTTCGACGAGGTGGCCGAGGCTAAATCCCTGGGGCATCAGCCTAAGCCGGTATTGCTTGGCCCGGTCAGCTACCTCTATCTTGCCAAGTGCGAGGGCGAGCCCTTCGACAAGCTGAGCCTGCTGCCCAACTTGCTCGAGGCCTACCAAGCAATTCTGGCGCGATTTGCCGATCAAGGCGTGACCTGGGTGCAGCTCGACGAGCCTATCTTGGCGCTGGAGCTAGATGATGACTGGCTGGCGGCCTTCGAGCCGGCATACAAAGAACTCAGTGGCCAGGGGGTTAAGCTGCTGCTAGCCAGTTACTATGGCTCTGTGGCCCATCATCATGAGTTGATTAAGGATCTCGTAGTCGATGGCCTGCATCTGGATCTGGTGAGCGATGCCGAGCAGCTCACCCTGTTTGGCGCCAGCTTGAAGCCGACGCAGGTGCTCAGCCTTGGGGTAATCAACGGTCGCAACGTGTGGGCGGCGGATCTCGACATCTTGGCCGAGCGTCTGCGTGGCCTGGTGGCGGATCTTGGTGAGCGTGTCTGGCTGGCGCCTTCCTGTTCGCTTCTGCATGTGCCCGTGGATCTGGAGAGCGAAACCGAGCTGGCGCCAGAGCTTGCCAATCAACTCAGCTTTGCCAAGCAGAAACTCGACGAGCTGGCGGCGCTGCGCACCTTGTTGCTTACCCCACAGAGCGAGGCAGCCCAGGCGATAGTGGCGCGCTGTGAGGCGAGGCGTCAGGTCCGTGAACAGGCGGCCAACCCTGAGGTGCAGGCGAGACTCAAGGCCCTAACGCCTGAGGATTTCAATCGTCCTAGCGGTTTTGGCGAGCGCCGCCTAAAGCAACAGGCCCGTTTTCGTCTGCCGCTGCTGCCAACAACTACCATCGGCTCCTTCCCGCAGACGCCGGCCATTCGCGGCCTGCGCAGTCGCTGGCGCAAGGGCGAACTGACCGAACAGGCCTATGTGGCGCAACTCGAGGCGGTAACCCGCGACAGCATAGCGCGTCAGCTCAAGTTGGGGATCGACGTCCTGGTCCATGGCGAGGCCGAGCGCAACGACATGGTGGAGTATTTCGGCGAGCAGCTCGACGGGGTAGGCTTTACTCAGTTTGCCTGGGTGCAGAGCTACGGCTCACGCTGCGTCAAGCCGCCGCTCATCTATGGCGATGTATCACGTCGTCAGCCGATGACGCTTGCCTGGGCAAGCTTCGCCCAGGGCCTGACCGACAGGCCGGTGAAGGGGATGTTGACCGGCCCGGTGACCATACTGCATTGGTCCTTCGCCCGGGAAGATATCGGCCGCGAGCAGATAGCCAATCAACTTGCCCTGGCGATCCGCGACGAGGTAGCCGACTTGCAGGCGGCGGGGATCGGCATCATACAGATAGATGAACCGGCGTTTCGTGAAGGCCTGCCACTGAAGGCCAGTGACTGGAAGCATTACCTCGACTGGGCGGTGGCCGCCTTTAAACTCAGTGCGGCGGGCGCCGAGGATGAGACCCAGATCCACACCCATATGTGCTACAGCGAATTCAACGCCACCATAGATGCCATCGCCGCCATGGACGCCGATGTGATCACCATAGAGACCTCGCGCTCGCACATGGAGCTGCTCAATGCCTTCGAGGATTTCGAGTATCCCAACGAGATAGGCCCGGGGGTGTATGACATCCACAGCCCGAATATTCCGACAGTGGAGCAGATGGTGGCATTGATTGAGAAGGCGGCGACCAAGATCCCTGTGGGACAGCTGTGGGTGAACCCTGACTGTGGGCTGAAGACGCGCACCTGGGATGAGGTGGAGCCTGCGCTGCAAAATATGGTGAAGGCGACCAAGGAGCTAAGACGCCGCCTGGGTTAGTCTCTTCTAATCCCCGTTTTTAGACTAAGGGGGGCCTGCTTACTGGCCACCCTTTTTTGGCTTATGTTTTGGGCCTGGCGCTTTTGGGCTTAGCGTTTTTGGGTTTAGCGCTTTTAGGCTTAGTGCGTTTGAAATTAGCGACGAGTGCTGGTGAAAGCCTAGTGACCTGTGAGTGCCTCTCGCCGTTCTTGTAAGCGCTGCTCAAACAGCGCCTGCTCTGACTCGCTAAAGCCTTGCTTGAGGCTGGCTAAGCTGCTCTCCATCTCGCCCGTGGGCAGAAAATAGAACTGATCTTCCAGGGCGATCTGTGCCCAGACGGCGGCATCAACCCTCTGGCTCAGCTCGGCGCAGGCTTTATGCAACGGCTTAAATGCCAGGTTCTCGCCGGCGAGTGCGGCGCGCTCCAGAAAGCTAATAGCCTCTCTCGGATGGCGTTTACCTTTATCGTCTTCATGGAGCAGACGCAGGCCGTGGGTCAGATCTATGCAGGCCTGCTGGGACTTCTCTATGGGGTGCTCGGTGAGAAATGCTTGATACAGGCTCTCGGCCTGCTCCTTCTCATAGCTGCCCATCTTGGCGCTTAATGTCTCGACCCGCTCAAGATGATAGGGCGCGGGATCGATCGCCGCCAAACGATAGTAAGCCAGGGCCGTGGGGAGATGTCGACGGGTGCCAAGTCCCTCTTCGTGAGCCTGACCCAAAAGGAAGAGGGCGTCTGTCATCCACTGCTGGGCCAATGGCGTGAGCAGGGTGATCGCCTCAAGGTGACTGTCGTTGGCGCGTTTATGTTTGAGCAGTAGCTCCCCCAACAGGTAGGTGGCGCTATTGTTTTCCATGGCCATCGCCTGTCTTAGGCACTCCTCTGCCTTATCGATATCCTTAGGCAGATGTTTACCTTCCTGATAGAGGTGCGCCAGCTCGATGAGGGCAAACTCGTTGTCCTCTGCTTCCTCGCGCATCAGGCGCTCGGCCTCACGGGGGTCGGCCGGGCCGCCTTCTCCCCTAAGCAGCATCTGCGCCAGTTGGCTCTTGGCCAGAGGATCGCTGTCGGCAATGGCCGTGAGCAGGGCTCTGGCCCTGATGGGATCCGGTTCGCCATGGCGCGGTTCCAGCAACACCTTGGCCAGATGATATTGCGCTTCAGCATCACCCGCCTCGGCCGCAAGCTCGAGATAGTGCAGCGCCTTGCTGCCGTCGGGGTCGAGCAGTGGGCTCTCCTGATAGAGTCTGCCCAGTTCGCCTTGATGCTGGCTGTTGCCCTGATCGGCGCCAGGTTTCAGCATGGCTTCCAGTTCGTGACTGCCACCTTTTTGGCTTGGATGAAGCTTCAACTTGAGCATCTGGCGTTGAATCTGGGCAAATTGCTCATCCAGCTCGCCCGCTTGTTGAAACCAATGATTGGCCTTGTCTAAATCATACAGATGATGATCGTCGAGGCTGTAGAGTTCACCCAGGAACTGCGCCGCGTGGGCCATCCCCATGGCGGCAGCGCGCTCCAGATAATCGAGGGCCTGGGCTTCCCGACCGCTGTGCAGCAGTTGGTTGGCGAGAAAAATGACCTCATCCGGGCCGCCGGTGACTTCGATGGGCTGTTTGCTGCGCCAGTTTAGGTAGACCAGCAGCAGGCTGATAAAGAGTAGGGCTAAGATTACCGAGAAAATAACGACTTGCATTGTGATCCTTCACATTATCTATGGCTGAATTGACGTGGCTTTTGGCTTTTGGCTTTTGGCTTTTGGCCTTAGGCTTTTGGCCTTAGGGGATGGATTGTCCTAAATCGCTGGCAAGTGTGCACCCATTTATCTTGTTAAACAAGTCTTTACTGGTGGGAGCTTTGCCTTATTGCTTCGTTCTTAATAGAGTTGAGCGCCCCGCCCGCGAAGGGGACGGGCTGGGGGAGGCGGCAGGGCATATGGGAAGGGGAGATGGGAAGGAGAGGCGCTACCTTTGGCCTTAAAGCGGCGTCACCTCTGGTATTAAAACGGCATCACCTCTGGTATTAAAACGGCATCACCTATGGCATTAAATCGGTGTCACGCCTGCGTAGGAGATGCCGGAGAGCCTTGCCATCTCGCTGTGCCAGGTGGCGAGATCGTCCAGGGTAAAGTCCTGCAGGCGATGATGGCCACAGGCCCTGGCCATCACCTGCATAAGCTCGGTGGAGGCGCCCAGAAAGTTGGCCAGTTGCTGCGCCGACTTGTCGATGTTGAGGCGTTGGCGCAAGTCGGCATTCTGAGTGGCGATACCGGCGGGGCAGTTGTTGGTGTTGCAGATGCGGGCGGCGACGCAGCCGATCGCCTGCATGGCACTGTTGGCCAGGGCAACGCCGTCGGCGCCCAGTGCCATCGCCTTGACGAAGTCCATGGGGAGCCTCAGGCCGCCTGTGATGATGAGCGTCACCCGGCCGCTGGCACCTTGCTGATCCAGGTAGCGGCGGGCGCGAGCCAGGGCGGGGATGGTGGGTACACTGATGTGGTCGCGAAAGATCTGCGGCGCGGCGCCGGTACCGCCGCCACGGCCGTCGAGTATGATGTAATCGGCGCTGGCATCGAGTGCAAACTGAATGTCCCGCTCGATATGGTTGGCGCTGAGCTTAAAGCCGATAGGCACGCCGCCGCTGAGTTCACGTACCCTATCGGCGAAGCGTTTAAAGTCGGCCACAGAGTTGAGCTCCCTAAACCTTGGCGGCGAGATGGCATCTTGGCCCGCTGGAATACCGCGGATCTGGGCTATCTTGCCCTGGTTCTTGCTGCCCGGCAGGTGGCCGCCTGTGCCTGTCTTGGCGCCTTGGCCGCCCTTGAAGTGAAACGCCTGTATCTTGGCCATCAAGGCTTCCTGATAGCCAAATTGGGCGCTGGCCAGCTCGTAGAAGTAACGTGAGTTGGCCGCCTGCTCCTCGGGCAACATGCCGCCCTCGCCGGAGCAGATCCCGGTACCCGCAAGTTCGGCCCCCTTGGCCAGGGCGACCTTGGCCTCTTCCGAC
Organism: Shewanella loihica PV-4; assembly: GCF_000016065.1. Lineage (NCBI taxonomy): Bacteria > Pseudomonadati > Pseudomonadota > Gammaproteobacteria > Alteromonadales > Shewanellaceae > Shewanella > Shewanella loihica. The sequence goes on along the minus strand of NC_009092.1, from coordinate 3,540,862 downwards.
AGGGCGCCGAAGCTCATGTCTGACACCAGCAGGGGGATCTTCAGCCTCAGGGGCTTTCGCGCCTCCGGGCCTATGATCAGCTCGGTGTCGACCGCTTCCTCCTCGAACAGGGGCTTGTTGGCCATCTGGGCCGTCATGATCTGAATCTCATCCCAGCTGGGCAGCTGATATCTGGGCACCCCCATGGCGACCATGGGACCATGATGGCCGAGTGTTTTGAGTCCATCCCTAGCGAGCTGATGGATCAACTCGACGCCGGGCTCCTCTTTGGTGGCGACCGCCTTGGGAGCCTGGTTGCCCTCTTTGGCGATCGCCTCGCGGCCCGGGCCCTCATTGCCCACCTGTTCGGCGCTAAACTGTTTGTGGGTGCCGTCGCAGTAGGGGGCATTGCCCGTGTGTTTACAGGCGCAAAGGTAGGCCTCGCCGCTTCGCTCGGCGGTAAAGGCCTTGGGGCTAAATCCCGTTCCCTTGTGGGAACCATCGCAGAAGGGCTGGCTGTTTGAGCGGCCGCAGACACAGAAATAGTATTCCTTTCCTTTGGTTAGCTCGACTTTTTTGGGCTTGTTATCGGCGATGACGGGTTTAACCATGGGAGCTCCTTAGGCTTACTGCGCGGCTGTTGTCTTTAGTCTAGGCGCTTTTGTGGCGGGTCGCCGCCTCGCTACCTTTTGTTAATCTCCTTCGTCATAGTCTCTCGATACCAGATTCTGGGTGTTGACCCGGCGCACCGAAAAATTCACACTCAATTGAATCAATTTGGCGATAATCAGGGTCTTATGTAAGGCGTTCTGACTTATGTCATGGGCAATAAAACAGACAGATCTAGTGAGCAAACGGGAGATTAAGTTGGCGAGGAGTAGGCGCGAAGCAAATAGACAGTATGCCTTCGAAAGCGGCCTGACCCGGCGCGACTTTCTTGTGCGCAGCGGCGCCCTGGGCCTGCTGCTGGCGGCGAAGCCTGAGTTGAGCCTTGCCGGCGACGAAGGCTTTTCTCTCACCACACGACCCAAAGATTTCGACGTGATCAACCGCGCCGTCATAGAGAGCGTGCAGCTGCACCTGTTTCCCGACGATGGTGATGGCCCTTCGGCTAAGGAGCTGAACGCCTACCGCTATCTGCTGTGGGCCATGGAAGATCCTGACAATCGCGCCGATGAGGACAGGCTGTTCATCTTGCAGGGGGCGGCCTGGTTGGAAGATTGGGCCGATACCCAGACAGGACGCAGCTTCCTGGTGCTGAACTGGGATGAGCAGGAGGCATTGCTAAAGGCGATCGCCAAGAGCCGCGCAGGTGAAAACTGGCTTTCCCTGCTGCTCTATTACCTGATTGAGGCATTAATGTTAGATCCACTCTACGGCGGTAACCCGGATGAGATTGGCTGGCGTTGGCTCGAGCATCAGCCAGGCTTTCCACGGCCCGTGACGGGTAAGAGTTATCTGGATTTTTAAATAGAGACTATGGTTCAGTTTTTACAGGGATCTTTAAATGGGATTAGCAGCTAAGGGCGAGGCGCAGGCGCCGCAACAGTTTGAGGTGTGTATCGTCGGCAGCGGCGCGGGCGCCGGCCCCATCGCCTATGAGCTGGTCAAGGCGGGGATTGCCGTTGCCGTGCTCGAGAAGGGCGACTGGTATACCGAGCAGGATTTCGTCAAAGATGAGCAGTTGCCGCGCCATAGGGTGTTTCGCTCTAAGTTCGATGAGGAGCGCCATGTGCTCGAGCTTCCCGACGGCGAGGGTGGCTGGCGCAGGGAGACCACGGCGCAGTTTTGGGGCGGCAATATCGTCGGTGGCGCCTCCAACTTCATGAGCGGCTATTTTCATCGCCTCAAGCCGAGTGACTTTCGCCTAGCCTCCACGTTTGGGGCTATCCCCGGGGCTAACACTGTGGACTGGCCCATCAGCTATGAGGAGCTCGAGCCTTATTATGCCAAGGTGGAGCAGATTGTCGGCGTCAGCGGCCGGGTGGTGAAGCATCCACAGTTAGAGCCGAGATCGACCCTAGATTTTCCCTTTCCGCCAACCGCCGAGCATCCAATAGCGGCGCGCTTCGACAAGGCTTGTGAGACACTTAAGCTGCATCCTCTGCCCATGGCGAGGGCGATTCTGTCTCGCCCCTTTAAGCAGCGTCTGAGCTGCGAGTATTCTGGTTACTGCGGCAGCTATGGCTGCCACTCGGGTGCCAAGGGCAGCTCGCGGGCAGCGCTGCTAAACGATGCCGTGGCCAGCGGAAATTGCCGCATCATCACCCGGGCAAAGGTGTATCGCCTCAATACCGATGCCCAAGGAAGAGTGAGCTCTGCCGACTATTTCGATGCCAGTGGCCAAAGCCGGCGCATTATGGCCAAGGCCTTTGTGGTAGCCTGCTACGCCATAGAGAGTACCCGCCTGCTGCTGGCCAGCCCCGGCGAGAAACATCCCAAGGGGATAGGCAATCGCTTCGATCAGCTGGGTAAGAACCTGCACTGCTGCGCCGGGGGCACGGGCCATGGGGTGTTTAAGCTCGATAGGCTACCGGCGGATGCGGCTAAGGGGCTCAAGCAGCGTGGGCCATTCTTTAATCGCGCCCTGCAGGACTGGTATGTTATCGACGACAAGACGGCGTTCGATAAGCCGGTGAAGGGGGGCACCTTAGATTTCGTGTTTGATCCGCCATCGCCCACCAGTGAGGCGAACGCGCTCAAGTGGCAGCAGGGCAACCTGCTTTGGGGCACACCGCTCAAGCAGAAGCTTAAGGCACACTTTACCCAGTCACGGGACTTTAAGTTCGAGGTCTTCTGTGACTGGCTGACCAATGACAATTGTTTTGTCACCCTGGACGATGAGGAGCGAGACAAATGGGGCCAGCCAGTGGCCAGGGTGCGCGCCGGGTTTCATCCCCACGATCTTAAGGTGGCCCAGTATCTGGTCGACCGGGGCGTAGAGGTGATGAAGGCGATGGGCGCCGATGAGGCCTGGGGCAATGTGTTTAGCGACCCGACGGCCAATCTGGTGGCCGGCGGCTGTCGATTCGGTAAGGACCCAAAGACCTCAGTGCTGAATCCAGACTGCCAAGTCCACGACTGCGACAACCTGTATGTAACCGACGGCGCCTTTATGCCGAACGGAGGCAGTGTCACCCCGACCTTGACCATCTATGCCAACGCCTTTCGGGTGGCCGACAAGCTGCTGGCGCGGCTCGCGAGCGCCTCTGAGACTTCAACCTAAATGTAAATTATTCGCTTATTCCTCCTTTTAAGGGGCATCTGAGTGGCGATTACTGAACTCTGTGGCTAACTTCAATAGTCAGGAAAGGGAAGTAGATCGTTCATCATGCTTTAGAAAGGAGTTTCTATGCGCCATCTTAATTTCGTTGTTGCGGTAGCTTCACTCGTTATTGCACTGCCGTCGCTGGCTGCAACCCAGGCCAAGCCTGCGACGCCCCACACCCAGAAGGCCAATGCTGCGGTTCTCAAAGAATTGCCATTTCAAGATAAACAAGACTTTGAAAATGCCAAGCGGGGCTTTATGGCAAAGCCTGATGTCGTCACCATTAAAGACGCTAAGGGAAATGTTGTTTGGGATCTTGAGCAGTATAAAACCTATATTGCAGACGATAAGTCAGCACCTGATACGGTCAACCCCAGCCTATGGCGCAATGCCCAGCTTGGAATGCACCACGGCTTATATCAGGTGACAGAGGGGATCTATCAGATACGTGGCTTCGATCTTACCAATATCACTTTCATCAAGGGGGACAAGGGCTGGATTGTTTTTGATCCGCTCATTTCACCTGAGACCGCCAAGGCGGCCCTCGATTTTATCAACCAGGAAGTCGGTACACGTCCCGTGGTGGCGGTTGTTTATAGCCATAGCCATATCGATCACTATGGCGGTGCAACTGGACTGGTCAGCTTGGATGAGGTTGAGTCGGGCAAGGTGTCTATCATAGCCCCCGAGCATTTTACCGAGCATGCGGTATCGGAGAACGTGATCGCGGGCAACGCCATGGGACGGCGCGCCGTCTATATGTATGGTGCCCTCTTACCACGTAATGCCAAGGGCGGCGTAAATGGCGGCCTGGGGATGACGGTATCCACAGGATTGGCCGGACTGCTGCTACCCACCCATGAGATCACCAAGACAGGCGAAAGGTTGACCATAGATGGCATTGATATGGTATTTCAATTGACGCCGGGCAGTGAGGCGCCTGCGGAGATGAACACCTGGTTTCCTCAAGCTAAGGCTCTGTGGATGGCCGAGAACACCACAAATACCATGCACAACATCTTAACCCTAAGGGGCGCGCAGGTGAGGGATGCACTCATTTGGTCGAGTTTTCTGGATGAGACTATTGACCTCTGGGGAGATCAGGCTGAGGTGAAGTTTCAGAGTCACCATTGGCCAATGTGGGGCAATGACAAGATTATTCCCTACTTCAAGAAACAACGAGATATCTATAAGTTTACCCATGATCAATCTGTGCGTCTGATGAACCAAGGTTTCACCGGGGAAGAGATTTCGGAGATGATTTCACTGCCAAAAGAGCTGGAACAGAGTTGGTCTACCCGCGGTTACTACGGTACCTTGCGTCACAACAGTCGCGCCGTCTATCAGCGTTATATGGGATGGTATAACGGCAATCCGGCTAACCTTAACAATCTGCCGCCAGAAGCCGTCGCTAAGAAATATGTTCAGTTTATGGGGGGCGAAGCTGAGGTCATCCGTAAGGCGAGAGCCTCCTTTGATGAGGGGGAATACCGTTGGGTAGCAGAGGTGATGAAGCATGCCGTATTTGCCAACCCCAAAAGCATCGACGCTAAAGAGTTGTTAGCCGACGCGTTAGAGCAGCTTGGGTATCAGGCTGAATCTGGCCCGTGGCGCTCAGTATACCTGCAAGGGGCATATGAGCTGAGAAATGGTGTCCCGGCGGCCGGTGGAACACAAACGGCCACGCCCGACACGATCCGAGCCATGACTCCCGAGATGTTGTTTGACTATCTGGCAGTGAGACTAGATGCCGCCAAGGCGGAAGGAAAGCAGTTTGATATAGAGATCGCCTTTTCCGATCTCGACAGCCTTTATACCCTCACCGTTGAGAATGCGGTGTTGCATCACAGCAAACGTAAGGTGGAGCAACCCGATGTTAAGCTGGTCATGAGCATGAAGACCATGAACAGCATTCAATTGAAGGAGCTGAGTTTCGATGATGCGATTGCCAGCGGCGAGGTGAAGCTAACTGGCGATAAGGCCCTGTTTACCTCGTTCCTCGGGATGTTAGACGACTTTAACTTCTGGTTTAACATCGTCATGCCTTAGTGATGTTCAAGGCAGGCCTATGGATAAGAAACCACCCTAGAGGTGGTTTCTTTTTTCGGTAATAGGGAAAGGCATTATTTCTTCTATACTCAAGTGGGTAGCCGATTTGCAACAGGAGAACCGCCATGAGTCATACCTACAAGATCATCGAACTCGTTGGTTCCTCGCCCATCAGTTCGGACGAGGCGATTAAGAATGCCATCGCATCGGCCAGTCAGTCGCTGCATCATCTGAGGTGGTTTCAGGTGGTCGAGACCCGGGGACACCTGGAGGCTGGGCTGATCGCCCACTGGCAGGTGACGGTCAAGGTGGGCTTTACCTTAGACTAGTGATACCAATCGTAGTAAATAACTGATCACTCTAGCTTGTTAAAACGTCCGAAAACGGTGTTATCATTTTTGATTGTAGAATAACTACTTATCTAAAAATGCTGCCTTGTTCTCGAAGGTTTTTCCAGCGCTATTTATGATCACTTACTCACAGTGCTTGGTATTAATATCTCCTCTGAGACGTTTGGCGAGTACCTTTAGCTCAATGGCCTAGGCGTCTCTGGGGAGTCCCTTCTCGACGGTGCGGATCACCCGCTGTGTTTTACGGTTGGCCTGATAGTCGCCAAGCCTCTGGCGCGTCAGTGCCCAGTCGATATGCTCGCGCACCATCTCATCTACCTCATCGCTTTCCCTGCGTGCTTCGAGGGCGGCGATGATCTCCTGTGAAGCCGGTGCATTGCCCAGCGCGATGGCTATGTTGCGCAGCCAACGCTTGTGGCCGATACGGCGGATGGCGCTCCCTTCGGTAAACTTCAGAAACTCGGCCTCGTTCCAGGCGAAGAGGGTGAGCAGCTCTGGATGTTTGAGCGGATCCCGGGTGTGGAAGTCGCTCTCCTGGGTCAGCGGCGCCTCGCCATTGACCGGACACACCAGCTGACAGTCGTCACAGCCATAGATGCGGTTGCCCATCAAAGGCCTGAACTCTTCGGGGATCGCCCCTTGAAGCTCTATGGTGAGATAGGAGATGCAGCGTCTGCCGTCCACCACATAGGGCTCGACGATGGCGTTGGTGGGGCAGGACTTGATGCAGGCGACGCAGGTGTTGCAGTCGGCCTGCACCGGAATGTCTACTGGTAGTGGCAGGTCGATCAGGAGTTCACCGAGGAAGAACCAGCTCCCGGCCTCGTGATTGAGCAGCAGGCTATGTTTGCCTGTCCAGCCAAGTCCTGCCTTGTCGGCCAGTGGGCGCTCCAGAATCGGCGCCGAATCCACAAAGGGGCGATAGTTTGGGCGTTCGAGCCCTAAGGTTTCCAGCTCGGCTTCAATCTGTTGTCCCAGCTTCTTCAGGCGATTGCGGATCATCTTGTGATAGTCACGGCCACCGGCATAGCGCGAGATATAGGCCAGGTTGGGGTCCTTGAGATGGGTGGCGAAACCCGCCTCCGGCGGCAGGTAATCCATACGCGCCGAGATGACTCGCACTGTGCCCGGATGTAGCTCCTGTGGGCGCGCGCGCATCATGCCATGGCTCTCCATGTAGCCCATCTCACCGTGATAGCCCTTATCGAGCCAGGCCTGAAACTTGGGCTCTTCGGCGCGAAGATCCGTGTCGCAGATGCCGATTTGCGCAAAGCCTAACGCCTTGCCCCAGGTTTTAATCTTGAGGGCGAGCTGCTGTAACGCTTGAGGCGAGAGGGGGCTATGGTCTGACATACTTGGGCTAAGGGCTAAGGGCTAAGGGCTAAGGGCTAAGGGCTAAGGGCGAGTGGCCAGGGTGAACAGTGTTGCCATGATACCAGTTTTGCGTGGGAGGAGAAAACTTAAGCCGGCTTGGGGATTGCCTGATACATCGAGAAAGAGAGAAGAGAGAAAGAGAGACGGAAAGATGGACGGAAAGAGAGTGTCTGGTCTTGCCTCAGCTAGTGCCTATTGCAATTTGGTTGGGCGCTATTTATGTTGAACAGAGCAAGTTTGTAAAGCGCTCAGCATTCATGGCTTAGGGAAAGCCTGTCTATCTTAGACGATAATCAATAACAGGCGTTGGCCTCATTTCCGGGAGAACTATTTGATCTGGAGTAGCGTGCGGCTTAATTCGCTGACTGGCTTATCACTAGCCGGTTTATCACTGGCCAGCTTATTACTGACCGGCATGTCGCTGCTCTTGTCATCCCGGCCTGTCGGGGCGGCATCGTTGCGCATGCTCACCGAAGAGTGGGCGCCCATGAGCTATCAGGAGCAGGGGCTTCCCATGGGCTATGGCGTCAGCCTGGTGCAGCGTCTTGCCAAGGAGCTCGGTGAGGAGGCCAATATCGAGGTGCTGCCCTGGGCCCGCGCCTTTGCCATCGCAGAGGGTCAGGCCAACGTGCTGCTGTTTGCCACCTCCCTTAACGAGCAGCGCAGCAGGGATTTCGATTTCGTCGGTCCCATAGCCACCACAAGTATCTCTATCTATGCCAAGGCCGATGACAGGGTGAACCCCGCCTCGGTGGCCGAGCTGGACGCTCTGGGCAGCGTCGGCGTCTATCGCGGCTCTCTGGGAGAATCTATCCTGACCCGTCAAGGAGTCGAGCACCTGACGGTGGCCAGCTTTCCACAGCAGTCGGCGCGCCAGCTACAACATGACAGGATACGTTTCTGGTGTCAGGCGGATCTGGCGGTGGAGCGTCTGTTGGCCGAGGTGAATATGGGGCTGGATGAGGTGCATCCCGTACTGGAACTGGCGCAGATAGACCTCTACCTGGCCTTCTCAAAGGGGACCGACCCTGAGCGGGTGAGTCGCTGGCATGAGGCTTTGGTTAAGTTACAAGCCTCAGGAGAGATGGCCCGCCTCTATCATGCTTGGTTTCCCAAGCTAAATCCCCCGAGCCGTATCGAGCTGCTTAAACACGGCGACTAAGGATGCAGCGATAGGGCTTTGTTGCCTGTACTGCAACCTTGCTTTCGTTTTGCTTTTCAGAACATTAGGTATCTAATATGGCGCAGTTACGGCCGGATGACTTGGCGCGGTAGAGGGCATCGTCGGCGCGTTTTAGCAGATGCTCGAAGCTCTTGTCGCCATCTGTGCAGGCGATACCAGCACTGATGGTGAGCTTGAAGTTCATGTAGACGTCATCGAAGTTGCTGCTCTCCACTGTGGTCACCAAGCGCTGAGCCACATTGAGGGCCTGCTCGGCCGTGGTGCCGGGTAAGATCACCAAAAACTCTTCGCCGCCAACCCGACCCACCAGATCCTGTTTGCGCATCAGTCCGTTGCTAATGTTGGCCAGGGCGATGAGCACCTTGTCGCCGATGTCATGGCCATACTTATCGTTGACCTTCTTAAAGTGGTCGGCATCGAACAGTATGATCGACAGGGGTTGGTGGCCCTCATCCTTAGATTTGAAGTAACCCTCACCCTTAGAGTAGGTATAGCGCCTATTGGGCAGCTGGGTCAGGTGGTCCGTCAACGCCAGGATTGAGAGCAGCTTGGACTTCTGCGACTGTTTGTAGGCGACGATGGAGAGAATGATCATTATGATGCAGCCCAGGACGATCACCGCCAGCTGCAGGTACTTGTTCTGCTTGAGGATCACCAGCTCGTTCTCTTTGATCTTCTGCAGTTCGAGCAGCTGCTGGTTCTCGCGCTCTATCTGCTCGGTATTGAAGCGGGTGCGCATCTCTGTGGTGCGGTTGGTCTGCTGGGTGGCATCCAGCGACTTATGGGTCTGAATGTAGCTCAGCAGCGCCTCATAGGCCTGTTTCCAGTCTTTCTCGGCGACGAAGATTTGGCTGTGCACCATGTGCAGCTGTTCTAGGCCGCGGGCATTCTTGATCTGCTTAAAGGTCTCCTCAGCCATGTCGATATAGTCGAGCGCCTGTTGATACTGGCCATTGGTGAGGGCAGATTGCGCCTGATACAGACGCATGAAGCTGTAGCTGGCGCCTTGGTCCGGGGTGATGCTTTTCTGCGCCGCATCCAGGTAGGGCTTGGCCTCCCCTTGACGATGCAGCTGAATCAGCACGCCGGCGACATTCACCGCCGTGTGGGCACTGGCTTCCTCGCCCAGAGTATCACGCCAGTATTGGTAGGCTTCCTTGTGCTTTTTTAGCGCCGCCTCATATTCGCCAAGTTCCTCCAAGGCGAAGCCTATCTCCGTCTTGATGGCGTTGGCGCCATCTTTATCGCCGGTATCTTCGAAGCCCTTCTCCAGCTTGCGATAATATTTTATTGCCGTCTGAGGATCGCCGAAACGGCGGTAGCTGGTGGCCAACTCGGTGAGGTTGTAGATGGCCCAGTGTTGCAGGTTGAGGGACTCATAGAGGTGCTGGGCGGTGATTAGATCCTCTAGCGCCTGGGCAAAGTTACCCTGAAAAGAGTAGATGGCGCCGCGCAGTGAGCGCGAGTCGGCAATGAGACGTGGCGATTCTATCAGGTAGGCTTCGGCGACAACCTTGTTGTACTCCTCCAGGGCAATATCGACCTTGCCAAGTAATTGGTGCATGAAGGCGCGGCACAGCTTGAGATCTGTGGTGGCCTCCGCCGAGGCGGCGACCCCTTCGGTGAGCAGTTTCAGATCGGCAAAGGCGATGGCATCTTTGAGCGCCTGCTGTTTGGTGATGTCGTAGTTGTTCCAGCAAAGTACCGTCTGCAGCTTGAGGTAACGCTCCATGTCGTCGGCAGTGATATTTGCTGTCAGGTAGCCGAGCGCCTCTTTGATCGCCTGCTGATCTTTATACTCGCCCTGATCGAACTTTTTAAAAATGGCGTCTATCTCTTCGGCGCTATCTTCTTGCGCTTGGCTCAATGGGCTGAGGCCTAAGAGTGAGAGGCTAAGACTGATCAGCAGCAGAGAAGTTATCCAGGATTTTGCTTTTGTTGTTCTTGTCATTTTTAGCTTTGCCAACCTTGCTATGTGACCATTTAACCATAGCATAAACACTTTTTTTGTAACTATATTATACGGATGACAATTTATTGACAGTAAAAAGTATATTTTTTATGCGTTTATTTTTAACTTTTATATAACAAAGGTGTCAATTTTGCTTTTCAGTCAGACTAGGGTATAACGTCAGCCTTTATTCTGCGCCTGCTTGTCGGCTTCAATTTGGCAAGTTTTTATAGGCGAACCTGCCGCGATGAATGCGGCGCTTTGTGTTGAGAGTGTTTTATGAGTAAACCCAGTCAAGAATATCAGGCGATCGCCGAGCAGGCGTCGCTGAATGTATGCAACACAGTGATCCCCATGGATAAGGTGCCGGCGAATCTGCTGGAGGCCTATGCCAATCTGTTCAATGAGCTGCTCAGCGATGAAGAGGAGAAGTTCGCGGCTGCCTGGAACGCCTTGCCTGCCAGCGCCAAGGGGTTAATCGGCCAAGCCGAATTCCACGGCTTCTATATCGCTAACTCTTGGTTGCAGCTTAGCCGTGTCGCCCAGGATATTGCCGAGTTGGCCGACAGCGACGAGGCGATCGAGGAGAAGGAGTACAACAACATCTTCACCCGCCTGGCGGACGCCTCGCTCAAAGAGAGTGTGAAGAAGCTGAAGAAGGCGCGCACCGACCGCGCCCTGCTCAACAGCATCAAGGCGGTCATCGCCGGCCGATAATTGATAACTGTGCGCTACTTTACCGAGGCTATCTCAGCCTCTGTCAGGTAGCGCCATTCACCCGGTGCCAGACTCTCGTCCAGCACTATCTCGCCAACAGATTCCCTGTGTAGTCCCACCACCTTGTTGCCGACGGCGGCAAACATCCGCTTCACCTGATGATACTTACCTTCGGTAATGGTGAGTCTCGCCTCGTGGCTGCCCAGCAGCTCAAGCGTAGCCGGTTTGGTGAGTCCCTCTTCGCTGCGCAGCGCCAGCCCGGTGGCAAACTGCTCGACCCACTCGGCCTTGAGGGGATCGGCAAGCTGCACCAGATAGGTCTTACCGCATTCGCGTTTCGGCGAGGTGACCCTGTGGGACCATTGGCCGTCACTGGTGATCAGTACCAGGCCCGTGGTATCTGCGTCCAGGCGTCCGGCGATATGCAGATCCTCTTTGTGGGGCAGGTCGAGCAGGTTGAGCACAGAAGGGTAGACCTCATCGACGGTGGAGCAGAGGGTGTCCGCCGGCTTGTGCAACATGATAAAACGCGGCCCAATCAGCGAGATAGGCTCGCCGTCCAGACAGACCTGCTGGCTCTCATTTAGCTTGAAGCTGCCATCTTTGATAACCTGACCATCAACGGTCACTTCGCCCCTGTGCAGGGCCTTCTTGGCCAGAGAGCGGGTGAGCTGGGTGGATTCGCTGATAAATTTGTCTAGACGCACTGGATTGCCCTAAGGATTCTACTTTGGGGCGGTATTATGAGGCCGTCGAGAATTAATGGAAAGTGGCAATTAAAAAGGACTCGTCACGAAACGCATTAGTAAGGAAAAGAGCTAGCCCAGAAGAGTGTTAGCATGGCAAATTCCAGACACAGTATGCATCCTCGAAAGGAGCCGGTAGGCGATGGAAGAAGTGAGCGAATTTGACAAGATGGTTAGCGGCCAGGAGTACAACTGCCTCGACGGCGAGCTGCAGAGCCGTTGGCAGGCGCGGCAACAAGCTAATGCCGAGATGAACCGCCGCGGGGAAGTGGACAATGAGCTGCTGCCTCATCTGGACGCCAAGGCTGTGGTTAAGCTGCCGCTCTATATCAGCTATGGGCAGAATCTGCATGTCGCGCCTCAGGTGTTCATCAACGTCAATGTCACCTTACAGGACAATGCCCCCATCACCATAGGACGCCAGACCATGATAGGGCCAAACGTGCAGTGCTATACCGCCAACCATCCGCTGGATGCGGCGCGTCGCTGTCAGGGCTGGGAGCTGGCCGAGGCTATCCATATCGGCGAGCGGGTTTGGATAGGCGGCGGGGCGATCATTTTACCGGGCGTAACCATAGGTGACGAGGCCGTTGTCGCGGCGGGCGCCGTGGTCACTAAAGATGTCCCTCCTAAAACTGTAGTGGGCGGTAATCCGGCGCGGGTGATACGCCACCTTGAGGCGTAATAGGGCGTTAGCGCCAGGGAGAGGAAATCTTTACTTACATATGAGTGACCAGAAATTCGCCCAAGGGCAGCAGATAAACTTGTTTACATTGACCCAATCCCTTTAACATAGGTCTCTTGAAGCAGTTTTTGCACCATTTTGGCTTCGCCATGACAGTCGCATTGCTAACAAAAAAACAATTAAGCATAAAAGGAATTCACATGAAAAAAGTGTTCGTTGGAGGGGTTTGCGCCTCTTTGATTCTTGGTCTTAGCGCTTGCAACAGCGACCAGGCAGAAGTTAAGGCCCCGGAAACCGCCAAGACAGAAACCGCAGTAGCGGTACAACAGGCCCTGACCTCGGGTATCGATTTTGCTAACTTCGACAAGTCGGTACGTCCGCAAGATGATTTTTATGCCTACGTTAACGGCACCTGGATCAAGAACACAGAGATCCCAGGCGATCGCACCAGCACAGGCGCCTTCTATGACCTGCGTGAGAAGTCTCGTGACGATGTTAAAGCCATCATCGAAGAAGTGGCGGCTACCCCTAACCTGAAGGCGGGCAGCGACGAGCAGAAGGTTGCCGACCTGTATCGCTCTTTCATGGACACAGAGCAGCTAGACAAGTTGGGCATCAAGCCGATTCAGGGTGAGCTGGACAAGATCGCCGCTCTGGAGAACAAAGACCAGCTGGTGGAATACTTTGCCCACAGCCAGATGATTGGTGGCGGCACGCCGCTGGCTTTCTACATCGACATCGACTCTAAAGATTCTAGCCGTTACGCCACTCATATCTGGCAATACGGCCTGAGCCTGCCTGAGAAGGATTACTACTTCAACGAAGCCGAGCGTTTCGTCAACATCCGTAAGGCGTTTGTGGCCCACATCGAGAAGATGTTCACCCTGGCCGGTCTGCCAAACGCGAAAGAGAGCGCCGAGCATATCCTGGCGCTGGAAACCGCTATCGCCAGCCGCCATTGGGACGTCGTCGAGACCCGCGACAGCACTAAGACCTATAACCTTTACCAGGTGGCCGATCTGCCTAAGCTGGCGCCGGACATCAACTGGAACGGTTACCTCAAGACCCTAGGCGCTGACAAGCAAGCCGACATCATCGTCAACCAGCCAAGCTTCATCGAAGGTTTCAACGAAGTGCTGCAGGCTAACGATCTGTCTGTGTGGAAGACCTACATGACCTGGCAGACGCTGACTCACTTCGCTGGCGATCTGAGCACAGATCTTGACCGTGAAAACTTCGAGTTCTTCTCTAAGAAACTCAATGGCCAGGCTGAGCAACAGCCACGCTGGAAGCGCGGCGTGAGCACGGTAAACAACCTGCTGGGTGAGGTTGTGGGTAAGGTTTACGTGAAGCGTCACTTCAAGCCTGAAGCCAAGCACCGCATGCAGGAGCTGGTTGAAAACCTACGTCGCGCCTATGGCGAGAGCATCGATGGCCTGGAGTGGATGAGCCCAGACACTAAAGTCGCGGCCAAAGACAAGCTGGCTAAGTTCGATCCTAAGATTGGTTACCCAGATCGCTGGGAAAACTACGACAAGCTGACCATAAAGGCCGATGACCTGGTAGGCAACAGCATGCGCGCCAGCGAGCTGAGCCATGAGAAGGATCTTGAGAAGCTAGGTGCGCCAATCCGTAAGTGGGAATGGCACATGACACCACAGACGGTGAACGCCTACTACAACCCAACCATGAACGAGATCGTCTTCCCGGCGGCAATTCTGCAACCTCCTTTCTTCAACATGGAGGCAGATGACGCGGTGAACTATGGCGGTATAGGCGCGGTGATCGGTCACGAGATGGGCCATGGCTTCGATGATCAGGGCGCAAAGTTCGACGGCGAAGGCAACATGCGCGACTGGTGGACAGAGCAAGATCTGAAAGAGTTTGCTGCGCGCGGTAAGGCGCTGGTAGATCAGTACAATGGTTACTCGGTATTCGACGATCTGAATGTTAACGGTGAACTGACGCTGGGTGAGAATATCGGCGACCTGTCAGGCGTAACCATCGCCTACAAGGCTTACAAGATGTCACTCAATGGTAAGGAAGCACCGGTTATCGACGGCCTGACCGGCGACGAGCGTTTCTTCATCGGCTTTGGCCAGATCTGGCGTGCCAAGATCAAGGAAGAGGCGATGCGTAACCGCGTGGCGACCGATCCACACTCACCGGCTAAGTTCCGTGCCCTGGGCGCGCTGTCTAACATGCCTGAGTTCTACACCACCTTCGACGTTAAGCAGGGCGATGCCATGTACATCGAACCCGCTCAGCGTGTGAAGATCTGGTAATTCGAGTTTTCTCGATGAAAAAGAGCGCCTTGGCGCTCTTTTTTTATGTCTGTTTCATGATAAATAATTGTTCATCATCCATTCAGCAAGGGTTAAGTGAACCCTGGCTAGATTAAGGGTACAAGGTTTGCGCTTTTACCGAGGACGGTTATGAATAAGTTGTTTAGACCCTTTTTTATTTTCCTGTTACTTGTCTCCACCCGTAGCGCCCTGGCGACCAATTATGACGCCTTAATCGACACCAAAGAGGAATCTGGTTGCTACGCCCAGAAACAGTCCTTCAGTAAAGACCAGCATGGTCTGCACGCCATCGCCAGTAGCTCCGCTGCCCTGATCCGCCAGAGTAGCGACGACCTCGATAGCCTCTATGCCCAGGCCCAGAACGCCCAGCAGGAGCTGACTAGCCTGCTAGAGGGGCTAAATACCCAAGAGAGTTACCAACTGCTGATCCCCGAAGTGAAAAGTTATGAACGTGCCAAGGCCAAGATTGCCGCCAAGTTTGACGGCGATGCCAGCCGCATCACGGATCTTGCCAGAGCCAGCCTGGTGGCTAACGACATTCAGGGGCTGATGACGGCGTTTGAGGATCTTCAGCAGCAGGTCAAGGTATTGCAGGTGAAAAACCGTTTCGCCGAGCCTAAGGTTTCTGGTTATCGCGACCTCAACCTGCTGGTGCAGTTACCGCAAACCGGCATGATCGCCGAGGTGCAGCTGCACCTCAAGGCCATCGCCGAGATCAAGAGCGGTGAGGAACATAAGGCCTACGAGCAGATCCAGACCATCGAGGCCCGCGCCATGGCCCAGTCTCGCGACTTGAGCCAGCTAGAGCTGGCGCAGATAACCCATCTGCGTCAGGCCTCCCATAAGCAGTACCACAAGGCGTGGCTTTACTATAAAAGGCTGGACAGCGCCGAGCTGTTAGCCGCGGCCTAGGGTCTGTTTATCTTTCAGGTTTAATTTTTGTTCAATCTAAACGTGTTTTGCTCAAGGCGCGTGCTGTGCCGCATAGTATTCTATGCAAGTAGCACGTAACACAGGGCAAGGCGCGTTTAGATGAACCCTTCGGGCAGTTTTTGTAGGCCATTTCAACGGCGTTATCGTCCGTTTATGTAGAATAACTACACTACACGGCCTCTGCCTGGTATAAATGCCCTACAAAATGCTGCAAAAACAAACAGGAAAGGTCAACAGACCCTAATCTCATTGAGGTGCAGCGTCTGCGATAAATTGGATTAACAATCTGGGCTTAAAGCGATTATACTTGCGGCCATTAGCCTATTTAGAGCAGACGACAATGCACGATCTTATCGAGCAACTCAGGGAACTGAGCGAGACAGTTCCCGTTCCTCTGGAGCTGCCCAGCTTCGATCAACTGGTCGAAGTGGAAGAGCAGATCCTGATCCCCTTACCCGCTGAGTTGAAAGAGTATCTCCTCTACGCCAGCGACGTGATTCACGGCACCTTAGAGCCTGTGACCGCAGCGGATCCCTATGCCCATACCTATCTGCCAGAGGTGACTTCCTATGCCTGGTCTATCGGCATGCCGAGGGAATATATCGCCATCTGTCAGCAGGGTGATGACTTTTACTGTATCGATCAGGAAGGTCAGGTGATGCTGTGGCAAGACGGCGAGCTGGCCGAGGAGAGCTGGGAGTCGTTCTGGCAATGGGTCGAAGAGGTTTGGATCCCCGCCTAGGCACGTGACAAGATTAACTCAAATTTGGATATCAAGATGGCAAAGACAGCTGAATTAAATGCAATAGAAATTAAATACCTGCGTCACTCACTCGGCCTGAGTGCCGCCCAGGTGGGCGAGCTGAGCAAGTGTAGTGAAGCCGACGTACTGGCCTGGGAAGCGGGTGAGGCCGAGGTGTCGGGTCTGGCGGCCAAGAAGCTGCTGGAACTGGATGAGACCATAGAGATGCAGGTGCTAAACACCTGTGACGGCATCGAGGAGCTGTTTAAGAAGGAGCCTAAGCGCCGCCTGAGCTTCGTGGTCTACCCGACACAGGCCATCTACACCCAGTACAACCCCGAGTTCTTAAGCTCGTTGCCGCTGACCGAGCTGTACAACACGGCGGCCTGGCGCATCAAGAAAGAGTGTAAGCTAGTTCTGGAAGTCGATGTCACCCTGGTGCCGCTGGATGTCGAGGCTTACAAGGCTTATCGCGAGAAGGAAGGCCTGAAAGAGAGCCGCGAGAGCCGTGCCAAGTGGGCAGCTACTCAGCTGTGAATTAGCCCCTGATTCGATAAAAAAGCCCTGCTCGTTAAAGCGGGGCTTTTTTAATTATCTTTCATCTTTAAACTGTGTTGCTTCAACGAGCTCAATGCTATCTTGTGCAGATGTTACTTAAAGGTTAACTCCATTTGGACAAGGATATGTACCAAGCCGCCAGCCTTCGCCAGCCTACTTCACTCTTCATTGCCATCGCAGCGCTTATCTATCTGCCGCTGATTGAGAGCCTGTTACCCGGCCTGTTTGGCGCCTACTGGGTTGATCCTAGCTTTATGGCTAAGGCACAACCTGTGACCCTGCTGATCAAGCTGATTGCCCTACTGTTTGGATTGTCGCTGTTGGAGCGTTTTCGTCGTCAATTTGCACAGGTCGTCAAAGGCAGTTGGCCGTTAACTATTGTTATGGGGCTGAGTTATCTGCTGGGGGCCGTGCAGCTAATCTTCTTGGTGCTGGGTCTGTTTATGAGCCTGGTGTTTAGCGCGCCTACCAATGAGCAGAGTCAGTTTAAGCGCTATGAAGATTACGCCATCTGGGTGCAGACCGTAGATCCCGGCGCCATGGGTAAGGCCTATCACAGGGTATGGATGCAGTGCGATCTGCCCCTGTGGCGGTATCGATTGGCGCCGATTCAAACCTTGGACTGGATGGGGGAGTATGAGGTGAGCCTGGATGAGCATATCTTGAAGATAAGCTCCAGGTTTGACGAGATCAGTTTGGATCTCTCCAAGGTGCCAGGCTGCCCATCTGCGTGATAATCGTTTGCTTCCAATAGCAAAGCGTTAGGCTATTCAGTAAGGCCTCATGGCTATAGATGGCAGCATAATCTCTATAGCGTTAGACATTATGCTGCTAAACCTTTTACGCCTAACTACTCTGCTGCCTGAGCGGCGACGGCTTCGGTTTTTTCCAGCGCGCGGATTAGAGCCGGGCGTGTCTTCATCCTGTCTCTGAAGGCGGCGAGTTTAGGTGGGAGCTGCTGCTCAAATACCGTCGCCCACATCAGGGTATGGGCCAGCATGATATCGGCAACCGTTGGGATATCTCCTAGCAGGTAGTCGCTGTCCGGCAGCCACTGTTCGGCGATGGCGGCGGCCTTGTTAAACTCCCATACCGCTGTGGGCAGTATGGCTGGCAGGCGGTGCTCCTCGGGTAGGGCGAACTTATGCTTGCCCATGGTCCACAGGGGCTGCTCCAGTTCGCAGATGATGTAGCTCATCCACTGATGGTAATGAGCGGCCCCAGGTGTACCGGGTGTGGGCAGAAACTGTCCCTGACCATATTTTTCCGCCAGATATTGGCAGATGGCGGCGGATTCGGTGAGCACCAGGTCATCGTCCTTTATGACGGGCACCTTGCCGCAAGGGTTCATGGCCAGAAAGGCCTCGCTGCGGTTGTCGCCTTTGGCAAAGTTGATGAAATGAAATTGCCAGTCGATAGCTAATTCTTCCAAAAGCCAGGAGACGCGCAGGGCGCGGCTTCTTGGGGTTCCATATAGAGTGATCATCCTTTTCCTCGCTTATCTTTAGGTGAGTAATGAGTGTAAATAAAAATGGCATCCATTTGGATGCCATTTTTGTGACAGTGTATGTTTTACCTATCCTAGTAAATAGTTGATCATCCTAGCTCGTTAAAACGTTCGATAACCGTGTTAGTTTTTTTGATTGTAGAATAACTAGTTATCGAAAATCCTGCCTGGTTATCAAACGTTTTTCTTACGCTATTTCTGATAGCTTACTTACTGTGATTGGTATTAGAACCTCATGCTCAACTTGGTGTAGAAGTAGCGGCCCATAGGGTTATGGGTGGCAATCACATAGCCGTAGAGGTCGGTGTCGCCGTCGCCGATGGCAAATGGCGGCTCTTCATCCATTACGTTGTTGACGCCGACTGTCCACTTGAAGGTGTCGTTGAAGCGGTATGAACCGGACATGTCCACCAAGAGTTGCGACTCGACCATACGCGACTTGTTGACCTCGAAGTCGAGTGAGCCGTCGAAGTCGATATCTGGCGTATCTTCAAACTCGCCGATGTAGCTGAAGTTGATGTTGGCGGCGAAGTCATCCATGGTCCAGTTAGTGGTCAGCAACCAGCGATGTTGCGGGTAGCGGTACTCGCCGGTGTAATCCAGCTTGTCCTTCTCAAACTTGTGCAGGTAGCTGTATTCCAGGCCAAACTTGAGGTCGCCGAAGCGGTCCATCTCCAGGCCGTAGTGGCTGGAAACGTCCACCCCTTGAACCTCTTGCGAACTTAAGTTGATGAAGCTTGAGTGGATTAGGCTGATTGGGCCCAGAGTTTGCCCCGGCTGCGGCGCCAGACGCTCACACACAGTGCTGTTTTGATCGTTACAGTTGGCCAGGTAGATCTCGCCCAGTGGCTGCTTATCGATCTTGTTGTCCTGGGTGATACTGAAGACGTCGAAGCCAATATCAAACTTCTGGCTAGGTGCCCAGATCAGGCCTGCGTTCCAGGTTTCTGACTCTTCGGCGTCCAGTTCTGAGTTACCGGCAAATTCTGTGTTGTAGTCCAGCGCGGTACAGTCGACGTTGTCGGCGGCGCAGCGGTAGGTATCGATGAAGAAGCTACTCTCTCTCGATGGGCCAAGACCGATTTGTGCCAAAGATGGTGCGCGGAAACCGGTCGCCCAAGAGGCGCGAGCGGTCAGCTGATCGCTAATTCCCCATTGGAAGGCAACCTTAGGGTTGGTGGTTGAACCGAAATCGCTGTAGTGATCGTAACGGCCGGCCAGTTGCAACTCGAAGCTGTCGGTAACTGGGATAGAGAACTCCACATAGGCCGCGTACTGGTCGCGGTCTGCCTGGGCTGATACGGCTTCGGTACCGAAGATCAGGCCGCGCTGGAATTGATCATCCGGGACATCGCTAACGTCCTCTTCGCGGTACTCGACGCCCGCCGCCATCATGACTTCACGATCCGCCAGGGTAAAGGCCGGGCCCGTGATGCTGGCGTCATAAGCGGTCAGGTGTGACACACCCTGACGAACCAGGCTGGTGGTGATGCGATCGATCACATCCTGTGAATTCATGGTGCCGCCAAATGGGTTGTAGTTACCGGCATCGATCTCGGCTTGCAGGAAGTCGGTGCGCACCCAGCCCTGGGTTCTGTCACCCTTCTGGGTCGATTCGCTGCGGCCTTTCTGAGCCGAGACCTCCCAATCCCATTCATCTATGTTGCCACGTAGACCGGCAACCAGACGTAGGGTGTCAGATTCTATGTCCCAGCGACGAGCGCCGGCATCCACTGTGCGGTAACGACCTATCTCAATATCCTTGCCCCACGGGTTGTTAGGGTGGGTGCCTGGAACCGTCAGCATGGCATCTTCATCCAGCGGGGTCGGCGCGCCGCCGGCCTCAGAGGTGTTGTGCTGGGCCGCAACTTCTAAGAAGGCGGTCATCTCGTCGCTCAGGTGATAGTCGAACTGGGCGATTGCGCCCACACGCTCGGCGGCAGGGATAGTGAGGTTGTATGGACCGTAGTCGAACAGACAGCTGCCGCTGGCGGTGGCCGAGTCGGGTGGACAATCAGGGTCTATGGTCTTAACGCCATCGACATAGAAGTAGCCTGGGAAGCCACGTGACGAGCGGAAATCTTCACCGCCGTATGGGCTCTGGTTGGCGGTGCCGAAGCGGCCCATCTCGGTGGCGGCGAGAGTGCTGTTTTTGAAGTAATCGAGAATAATAGAGGCGCTGCCCTTATCGGATTGCATGCCCCACAGCATAGAGCCGCTCTGTTCGTCATAGCTGGAGCCAGAGGCTTCGCCGTAGCCCAGGTTGATTTCGATACCTTCGAAGTTTTTACGCAGAATGATGTTGACCACACCGGCGATGGCGTCTGAACCATAGATGGCCGAGGCGCCATCTTTGAGGATATCGATACGCTCGATGGCGGATACAGGAATATTGTTGATGTCGACGAAGGAGTTAGTGATCCCCTCGGCGAATGAGCTGATGGCCACACGGCGGCCGTTGATCAGTACCAGAGTAGCGTCTGGACCCATGCCGCGCAGACTGATAGAGGCCGCGCCGTTGGCGGTAGAGTCCTGGCTGTTACCTCGGGTCGAGAAGGCGCCCGCGCCGTTGGCTGGCATGCGTTCCAGCAGTTGTTGTAGGTTGTCGAAACCCATGTTGGCGATATCGTCTTTGTTGATCGACTGGATCGGTGATGGGCCTTCGATATCGGTACGTTTAATGCGAGAGCCTGTGACTTCGATGCGCTCGACGCCTTCGTCGGCCGCATAAACATGTGGGGTTAGCGCAATGGTAATGGCGATAGCGCAGGCGCTGGGCCAATATTGAGGTCTTTTCATGTTCATCCCTTTTGAATCGTTATATTTTTAATTCAGTGACTACCACTCAACTACCGCCACCATTTGTTACATTAACGTTACTAAACTAATTCCTTAAGTAACAAAGTCAATAGGGCGAATTGATAACAAATGTAAATAAATAAACCCATGAATTTGATTGATTAATACAAAGGCTCTTGGCATTGTCATAGCTCGGTTCCCGTCAGACCTATGGGGAGATGTAAATAAAATGGAAGAAAAAACACTGCTCGAGGCACGCTTTCACCACAAGCTTGGGCACTATTGGCTGACCTCGGGGGCGGTAGTGCTTGCCGTCTCCGTCGTGGGGATCCCGCTCTTGCTGCTCTGGTACCCCATCGGCCTGTGGGCGACTCATAGATATATCGCCAACATGAGCGCTGAGCTGACCACCAAGAAGCTTATCGTGCGTAAGGGAATACTCACCCGCACCGAAAATACCGTGCCGCTGGAAAAGATCACCGACATGGCGATGATCCAGGGACCGCTGATGCGCCTGTTCGGCATTCATAAGTTGACCATAGAGACGGCGGGGCAGTCGGGCAATGGTGCGCTGATAAGCCTTACCGGCGTCGAGGAGGTGGCCGAGTTTCGCGCCGCCGTGATGGCGCAAAAGAGTGCGCTGGCCGAGCAGAGCCAGCCGGTTGAGGCGAAAGTGGATGTGGCCGCCCAGACCCTGGCCTGCCTGCAGAGTATCGACCAGACCCTGAGGCGCATCGACGCCAAGCTGGCTCAGTCTTAGTTCAAGCAGGCTCAGTCTTAGTTCAAGCAGGCTCGGCCGTAGCATCAGCCGTAGCAGGCTATTGCTGACAGAGCCCTGCCTGGGCAAACGTTTTTAGTTTATCTGAAGGAAAATCGAGAGTGGAAAACGTTAGTGTAAATACAACCCAGACTAGCCTCTGGCTGCAGTGCCGCCGCTTGTTAACTGCCACAGGCCCTGGCCTGCTAATGGCGGCCGCGGCCATCGGCGCATCGCACCTGGTGGCCTCGACCCGCGCCGGCGCCGAGTTTGGCTGGCAGCTGGCCTGGGTGATACTCCTGGTGAACCTGCTCAAGTATCCCTTCTTTGCCGCAGGGGCCCGCTATACCGCGGCAACCGGTGAGAGCCTGCTGCACGGCTATCAGCGCCAAGGACGCGGTTACCTGCTGCTCTTCTCGCTGCTCAACGCCCTGGCGGCGGTGGCCAGCACCGCAGGCGTCGCCATGTTAACTGCCGCGCTGCTCACCCAGTTTATTCCTCTGCCTATCGATCTGCTGGCGTTGATCGTCTTGGTCGCCAGCCTATTGCTCTTGGTACTGGGTCATTATCGGGTGCTGGACAGGGTGACCAAGGTGATCATGCTCTGCCTGACGGTGACCACCCTGAGCGCCGCCGCGCTGGCCTTTAACGCCGAACCTATTCTGGCGCCTGGCTTCGTGTCGCCTTCCCCCTGGCAGTGGGCTCATGTGGGCTTCCTGGTCGCCATGATGGGTTGGATGCCGGCGCCTATCGAGGTGAGCTGCTGGAACTCCCTCTGGCTTTTGGAAAAGCAGAAACAGCAGCGGGTGACGCCTAAGCAGGCGCTGTTCGATTTTAATCTGGGCTTCATCACCACGGCGATACTGGCCGTGGTGTTTCTCTCGCTCGGTGCCATGGTGATGCACGGCTCGGGCGTACACTTCTCGCCTTCCGGGGCCAAGTTTGCCGAGCAGTTGATTCAGCTCTATAGCCAGGTGCTGGGGGAGGGGAGCCGCTATCTGATTGCCCTGGTGGCCCTGCTCTGTATCTTCAGCACCACGGTTACCGTGGTCGATGGCTACAGCCGTACCCTTATCCTGAGTGTGCAGCTACTGCGAAAGGATGAGGTCAGCGAGCGCGGCCTCAACCTGACCATGTTGGCGGTGAGCCTGCTGGGGCTGGGGATCATACTCTTCTTCAAGGGGGCATTGCTGCCACTGCTGCAGTTTGTGATGACCCTGGCCTTCATGACCACCATCATCTTCGCCTGGCTCAACTATCGCCTGATGACCAGTGACAATCTGGCGCCCGGCGATCGCTACGGCGTGGCCATGCGGCTGCTTTCTTGGATCGGCATGACTTATCTGCTAGGGTTTGCGGCTTTATTTGTCTACTGGAAGTTTGTCGGTTAAATAGCCGTTTAGGAGAACAAGGATGAAGATGAGTGTCGTGGCGAGCAGCCTCTGTCTGTTGGGGGCCATTGCTAGCGGCAGAGTGTCTGCTAGTGAGTTTGTTATCGTGGATAAGCTTGAGCAAGCTGTTGCTGAGCGGGCGATTTTACCCTCTGCGCATGACTCGGTGAGTGGCGCTAACTTTGCCGAGCTAGGCAGTGTTTTCGATAGCATCATCGCCGCCAACGAGCGTCCCTTCTATGGAGTGATCGCCCTGATGCAGCATGGTGAGGTGCGCTACGTGAAAGCTAATCCTTATGGTGAGGCCGCCGCGCCGACACTGGATAGCCGGGTCATGTTGGCCTCACAGAGCAAGATGATCACCGCCGCCCTGATGATGCAGGCGGTAAGCCAGGGCAAGTTGGCTCTGGAGGATAAGATCAATCCTTATCTGGCATCCAACAATCTGCCGACTTATGACGAGCGCATCACTATCGCTCAGCTGCTTAGCCACAGCTCAGGCATCGCGCCTCAGGGCAAGGCGAACCGGTTTGCGCCCGGCAGCGATTTTCAATATTCTAACCTGGGCTATCAGATGCTGGCGCAGCTGCTCGAAATTACCTATCAGCAGGACTTTGCCACCCTAGTGAATGCCTTTCTGAGCGAGCACGGCGTCGAAGGTATCAAGGCCCAGCTTGGGGCGCAGCAGGGGCTGATTGAAGGGATAGAGATCGCTACCCAAGAACCGATGGAATATGAGGTGCAGATGAACCTCCTGCCGGGCGGTGGCATGACGGGCTCTGCCAAGGGGCTGCTCGATTACCTCTGGGCGCTCCATGGCGGTAAGCTGCTGAGCGACGATGCCTACCAGGCGATGGTGGCTCCTCAGATACTGCGGCCGCATCGCTGGTCGCAGCTCTATTATGGCTTCGGCGTGCAGGTGAACCAGCAGGGAATAAAGGAGTACAGCCACTCAGGTTATCTGCCCGGCTATCAATCGTTGAGCCTGAGTTATCCCGAGTCAGACACTTATTTGGTGGTGCTGGAAAACGCCTCCTGGCCGATCGATCAGAGTAATCAAGCCTTCGGCCTGCACGATAAGCTGCGCCGGGCGCTGCGGGAGACTCTGATGGCAGGTAGCAAGTTTGAAAATAATGCCTCGGCGCCGACGCAAAGTCGGTTATAATGTCGTCGCTATGGCAGGCGCACCCGCGCGAGCCAGTAATTTAAGAATTTAAGTCATGATTAATAACGATATTTTACGCCGTCTACGATTCGTATTCGATTACAAGAATGCCAAGATGATCAAGATCTTCGCCAAGGTCAAACATGAGATGAGCCAGGAAGTCCTGCTCAACATGCTCAAGAAAGAGGCCGAAGAGGGCTATAAGCCCTGTAACGACAAGACCTTGTGCCTGTTTCTGGATGGCTTGATCATCGAAAAGCGCGGCCTGCGCGATGGGGCAGAGATCCCCGCTCCCGTATCTCAGTTAAACAACAATCTGATCTTCAAGAAGCTGAGGATCGCCCTTGAGATGCGCGAAGAGGATATCATCGAGACCTTAGCCCTGGCGGACTTCAGAATGACGAGTTCCGAGCTGGGTGCTCTGTTTAGAAAACCCGGCCATAAACACTTTAAGGAGTGTGGCGACCAGGTGCTGCGTAACTTCTTGATGGGTCTGTCGATCAAGTATCGCGGTAAGTAAATAATATCATTCGCTAAAGACGCGGCTCAGGCCGCGTTTTTTTATGCCTGGCGTCAGGCTCAAGCCTGGGGTGTTTAAAACAACCTGGGTGTGAAAATAATCAAAAAAATGATCGCGCGAAAGGCAACAAAGATCACACTTTGTGGTAATCTTGCCAAAATTGAACGCACAGCCATTCCAACATACCCACAGATAGAGAAAAGGTTACCAATGGACGATAATAAACGCCCGCTATATCTTCCTTTTGCCGGCCCTGCCATTCTTGAAGCCCCCTTGATCAACAAGGGAAGTGCCTTCACCGAAGAGGAGCGTATCTTCTTTAACCTAGAGGGCCTGCTGCCTCATGTGATCGAGACCATCGAAGAACAGGCATCGCGCGCCTACGATCAGTACAAGAACTTCGGCAACGATCTCGATCGTCATATCTATCTGCGTAACATTCAGGATACCAACGAGACCCTGTACTACCGTCTGCTGCAGAATCATATTACCGAGATGATGCCCATCATCTACACGCCGACGGTTGGCCTGGCTTGTGAGCGTTTCTCGAAAAACTATCGTCGTAACCGCGGCCTGTTTATCTCCTATCCCAACAAGGATCGCATCGACGACATCCTCAATAACTCGACCCGTCAGAAGGTGAAGATCATCGTTGTGACCGATGGTGAGCGTATCTTGGGTCTGGGCGACCAGGGGATCGGCGGCATGGGTATTCCTATCGGTAAGCTGTCGCTCTACACCAGCTGTGGCGGTATCAGCCCGGCCTATACCTTGCCTATCACCTTAGACGTGGGTACAGATAACCCGCATCTGCTGGAAGATCCTATGTATATGGGCTGGCGTAATCAGCGTATCGGCGGCGAAGAGTATGCCGAGTTTGTCGAGGCCTTCATGGAGGCGGTACATAGACGTTGGCCGGATGCTTTGATCCAGTTTGAAGACTTCGCTCAGAAGAACGCCATGCCGCTGCTTGAGCGTTACAAGGACAGATACTGCTGCTTTAACGACGACATTCAGGGCACCGCGGCGGTGACAGTTGGCTCCTTGCTGGCGGCCTGTCAGGCGGCGGACAGTAAGCTGAGTCAGCAGCGCATCGCCTTCTTAGGCGCCGGCAGTGCAGGTTGTGGTATTGCCGAGGCGATCATCGCCCAGATGGTGTCAGAAGGCATTAGCGACGAGCAGGCACGCCAGCAGGTATTCATGGTAGACCGCTGGGGACTGCTGCAAGACAACATGCCTAACCTGCTGCCTTTCCAACAGAATCTGGCGCAGCAGGTGGCCAAGGTCGAGGGCTGGAACACTGAGAGTGAGAACATCTCGCTATTGGATGTGATGCACAATGGTAAGCCTACCGTGCTGATCGGGGTATCTGGCGCGCCGGGTCTGTTCAGCGAAGAGATCATCAAGGCGATGCACACTCACTGTGAACGCCCGATCATCTTCCCGCTGTCTAACCCGACTAGCCGCGTCGAGGCGACGCCGAAAGATATTCTGCACTGGACCAAGGGTCAGGCGCTGGTGGCAACCGGCAGCCCGTTCGAGCCTGTGGTGATCGAGGAGCAGACCTATGAGATCGCCCAGTGTAACAACAGCTATATCTTCCCTGGGATTGGTCTGGGCGTGCTGGCCTCTGGTGCTAAGCGCGTCAGCAACGAGATGCTGATGGCCTCAAGCCGCGCCCTGGCTGAGTGCTCGCCCTTGGCGAAGGACGGAGAGGGATCTTTGCTGCCGGCACTGGAAGATATTCACTCGGTCAGTAAGCATATCGCCTTCGCGGTGGGCAAGGTTGCCATCGAGCAGGGACATGCGCTGCCAGCCAGCGACGAGCTACTGATGCAGGCGATCGAAGATAACTTCTGGACGGCGGAATATCGCCGTTATAAGCGCACCTCTTTCTAACCTCTTTGGCTTAGCCGTTTGCGCTTTAAAAAAGCCGCCTCAGGGCGGCTTTTTTGTGTCTTATACAAGATGAAATTTTGCTTTGGATCACAAAGCGTTATTTAAGCCTATGATCCTGTCGGCACTTCTTTCATCGTGATTGCTTTTTTAAGTTTGGCTTAATCTTGGCTGGTAATGCTCGCCGGATAGCTTGCTGCGCCTTGGATCTTGCCCGCTTTGGCCATACCAGGCGGCAAGCCTTTGAATGTAAGCTTTTTAGTTGTTTGACTTGCCAAAACCAGGAGCCCGAGATGAAAACATTGATCACCCTAGCCGCCGGCCTGCTATTTGCTGGCGCCGCCGTTGGCATGGATTGTAAAGATTGCCATGAGCCTATCGACCTGACCATGCATACTGAGTCAGAGGCCACGTTGGCAAGCTGTAACGATTGTCACGCCATGAAGGATGCCCATGCCCCCGATGCAGAGGTGCATACCCCAGAGCTGACCATCAAAGAGTGCAGTGATTGCCACGGCATGAACTAGTGGTTTTGCCAATTTAAGGTGGCATAAAAAAGGGCCCTCAAAGAGGGCCCAAAGACAAGGTCGAACTAAATAGTTGGACGCTTAGTGCAGCTTACGGCGTCCGGCGATTAGACCCAGTAGGCCTAGAGCTAGGAAGCCAAGGCTACCGCCCGAGTCAGAGTCACCGCCCTGATCTGGGGTTTCTGGCGCCGGAGGCGTTGGCTCAACACCGTCTGAGTTCACCGTCAGCATGAAGCTGGTGGACGCGGCGTCAGATGGGTAGGCCATATCGTGTACGGTTACCGTTACCAGGGTCTCACCATACCAGTCGGCATCAGGTGTGATACTGAAGCTGTTGCCATCCACAGTTGCCGTGATGTGCTCACCCGATACCATGATGCCGTTGGCTGTGCCTTTAACATCGTTGTAGGTAACAGTGATGCCTTCCAGCGTGGTGTTCTCTTCCATCATCATGTCGGCAATGGCTGCCACGCTGATATTCGATGGGCTAGAGACCTCATGGGTTACCGTCACCAACTCTGAGTCTGCATACTGAGTATCGACTTTCACATAGTTGCTAGCGCCGACGGCATTTGCCGACACACGCGCCGAGAACTTGAGTGATACCTTTGACTGCTCTGGGCCGCGATAATCGGCGCAGACAACAGTGCCTGAGCTGATCTTCTCATCGACATCCTTATAGGCAAAGCCATCGTTCAGCCAACCTCCTGCAGGGCCGAAGGTGGCGCGCTCACCCCAGTAACCGTGTAGACCGACAGAACCGAACTGATCGTTCTTTGTGTCTAAGGTTTCATAGGCGAAGATGATCTCGGGGCTTGCCTCATCGAAGCTGATGTCAGTTGCGACGATAGTCTGAATGTTGAACTTAGCATCCGGATCAGGCGTATCGTTACCGCTGAGGAAGGAGTTCCACTCCTCACCACCATCCCACTGGAAGATGTAGTGCTTATTGGTGATCACCGCATAAACAGCATGCTCATAGCGACCCGTATTCCAGTTGAACATGGTCTGCGGCATTCTCACATCGCCGCGCCATAGTGGTGCCACCATAGTGTCTGGGAAGCCCTGGAAGATATCGTTAAATTCCAGGTTGTAGTTCCAGAAGTCTGGCATTGGGTCAAACTGCACATAGCCGAATGGCGAGATGGCTAACACGTCCTGTCCAAACACTTCAGGGTTACCATACAGTGGCACATGGGGTAAGCCGTTGGCACTGAGTGGGATCAATAGTGTCTGATTCGATCTTCCAGACAGACCTATGGGCTGAGATCCTTGAGAAGGCAGATCGTAGAAGCTGCCATCTTCCCCATAGGGCACTCGACAGGTCTCATCTGTGAGGTTGGTGGTAAATACATAGTGGCGTTTCATCTCGCTCGAAGATGGCTGCGCCGCCGCGATTGCTATGCTGTTGCCTTCGACCGTCATGCCTTCGCTATAGTTGCCTATACCGCCCACAGAGATAGAGTCTGGCATCAGTACCAAGCCTTCGCTCAGCTGAGTGTTGAAGGTAAACGCACGCTCACCACCAAGCAGGTTAGGCGCCAGTTCGACGACGAAATCTAGGATGTCACCCTCTTTGGCTGCCGTTTGCGAGGCGCTGATATTGGTGTCACTGCCCATGTGCATTAGCTTGACCGCAAAGTCACCTAGGTTAGTGTCGTTATACTCATCACTTCCCAAACCGACCATGCCGTAGTAGACATCACCTTCCTCTGCGCCAGGCAGATTGTAGTTGAGCTTCAGTTGATATGGAGTCATGCCGTCATTGGTAGCAGGCCCTTCGACGGTCAGGTTGCCAGTATCAGCGTCGCCTACCACGGCAAGGCTTAGCTCGAATGGATCGGCTAGGTTCTTCTCGTCCTCATACTCCCATTTCCAGTTGGCGGCGATGGCCCAATAGCGACCCGGCATAGGGTTATTGATGGCGCAGAAGTCACCATTGTCTGTCTGTGAGAAACAGATGGCTTCGTCTAACCATTGGATATCCTCGTCACCGTTTACATCCATACCTAAGTCTATCGAGGTATAGGCGTGTTTCGGTGCCGAAAGGACTTCCCACACGACGCGCTTGGTGCCTTCGGGCACATCGAAGAAGATAACCTTGGCGCCGCCATCCTCAATCTCTTGGCGTGTGTAGCCGTCTGAGTAGAGTCTGACGTCGGCGCGCTTAAGCTCGGCGTCGTGACGCTCACCTTTGGTGAGGCCATAGACACGTGAGTTTAGCGATTGTACCTCTTTGGTATGGAGCTCTGGTGTCAGGTTGTGGCCCTGTTGGCGATGTATGATGCCAGAGACCTCGTTAGGCAAGGTGTCGCCCTTATAGCGGACCCCAACCGGCAGATGCTGCATCGGCTTGCTGCTGTCGCTCGGCGTCAGCTTAACGCTACCTGTCAGCTGGATCTGCGAAGAGTCGGCGCCAATGGCTTCGACTTCGAGGATCTTAGCCTTGAGGCTGATTGCCTGAGACTCTCCGGCCTTGAGGGTAAAGGTCTTAGGCGATACCTCAAGTTCCAGCATCTGTGCGCCTTCCATCTCGTTAGGCGTTGCCTCAACCGTCCAGGTACCGTCTTGGGTTGCGGTTACCGTACGCATCCAGGTACAGGTGCCAGCACAGCTATCGTGATAGAAGTAAGGCAGGTTCAGGGTGTGAATGTTGCCACCATTCTTAGGGTTGGCGGCGCGATAGTTGTCGACGCTTTCATCCAGAAGCAGTGGAGCGTTGTTGGCGCGTGATACGTTGATCACCCCGCTACCCGCGTCGCTGAAGCCCGCCGCGACTGGGTCGTAAGGATTACCGTCACGAGCGCGTGTGACGCCTTCCAGTGATGCAGTGGTCATCAGCGCCGATTGGATCTGCGCAGGTGTCCAGTCAGGATGCGCCTGAGTCAGCAGCGCCATGGCACCGGCAACGTGTGGGGCTGCCATAGAGGTACCGCTGATGGCAGCGTAGTCGGCAGGCATGCCTTGGGTGGTGAATGGCATCTCATCGGCCCAAGCGGCGTAAATATTCACACCTGGAGCGGCAAGGTTAGGTGACATTACATCTGGCGCTTCCAGGTTGGGGCCGCGAGACGAGAAGTCGGCAACATAGTCGGCGGTACCTTCTTTAGTGCTGACCTCAGATGCGGTGATGGTCAGGGTGTGACCGCTACCTGCGGCGAGCCAGCTTTGCAGGCCGTAATAACCGTTATCGCTGTTGCCATAGTAGCTGCCATAGTCGATGTTGATGCCAGGGATGACGTAAGGGTCGTTATGGGTCGGATCTGAATATCCTGGGTTCCACAGGATAAAGCCGCCAGCGCCACCGGCCTGAACATTTACTGCCTTGCTTACACGGGCGATATCGCCGCGCTTACAGACGACGATTGGTGCGGTGGCATAGGGATTGCCTTCTGGGTCGGCATCAAAGAAACCGGCTGGGAAGGGCTCGTTACACATCTCATACTCGCTGCCATAGGCCTTGGCCTCGACAACTGGGCCTGTGTAAGCTTCGGTGATCCCCGAGCCTTCCAGGTTGCTAAGTGGCTGATCGCCGCCCGTGGCATTGGTCAGCATCTTACCCTCGACGGCAATAACACGGCCATGCGTGGTGGCCGCTACCGAGGTGAGCCAAGGCGAGAAGTGATCGATGGCGCCGCGTGCCTGAGAGGCATACTGTGGCATGTAGGAGTTACCCGCAGAGGCCGACACTGAGATGCCTGCTTCACGGGCGGCCAGGAAGCCCAGCTCCATAGGATCGTCCCACGGGAATGTGCCGAAGGTAGTCCCGATAGAGTAGTTGATCACATCCACGCCATCGGCGATGGCATCATCGATAGCTGCAAGCAAGGCAGAGCCCTTACAACCAGCATAGCTGTCGCCAAAGCTGCCATCACCCGGATAACAGACCTGATACATGATGACGTTGGCACGAGGCGCGACGCCTGAGATCTTGCTGAATTTGAGTCCAGTAGGAATACCGTCGCCGGTTTCGCCAAGTGAAGCTACCACATAGTCGACATCTGAAAGCTCGTTACCCGCTGCGGTCGAGGAGGTGTGTGAGCCATGGCCGTTGTAGTCTTCACCGTTTTGAGGACGCTTAGGATCCTCGACCTGCCAACTTGGGATATCTGGCTGGAAGATAGGATCGAGATAGCTATCTGTGATCGCCTCGTACGAGCGTACCCCGATTAGCTTATCGTTACACATGCTGGCAAATTCGGCCTTTTCACAGTCACCTAGATAGTGACTGTAACGTGCAGGCATCTGGTGCACGTAGCCATCACCGGCGACGGCGGCGAACGATGGATGATCTGTGTTGATCCCCGTATCCAGTACGCCGACCACTATGCCTTCGCCCTTATACTTATCGTCTGCTGCCGTGCCCATCCACATGCCATCGGCGCCGATATGTTTAGGTCCCACGTCTGTGTGCAACTCATACATTTTTTCCAGGCTGACATTGCGAATGCCTGGCAGTGCAGCCACACGAGCGGCTTGATCTTGGGTCATGCGCATTGCCATGCCGTTAAAGGCCAGGCTATATCGTTGCTTCACCTCGACATTACCACCTACTGTGGCACTGATCTGAGACAGTACCTGAGTCTGTTTGTCGGCGAGGTAGTTGGTGTATTGCTTCACCGCACGACTACTCATATCGACCTTGTTGTGGCCTCGTGCATTGAGCATCACGGGGACAGTGCTCATCTTAGGTGAGGTGGCCGCCAGGTTAGGCAGGTCGCCGCGATAGAGTGAAACCGGCTTGTCGCTGAGCTCGACGATATAGGTCTGCTCGCCTGTTAGGCCGGCCTCAAATTTGAACGGCACCTTGCTGTTTTGCTGAGTGGCAATTGCGCGGTGTACGTTCTTGCCGTTGCTGCCACGTTGTTGCAGCGATTCACTACTCTGGATACCGTTGCGCTGTTTACCGGCGCGCAGGTCCTCATTGTATTTCAGGATGGCGTCGGTGATCTCTATGCTGCGCATGTTATGCGTATCAGCATTACTCGACGCGGCGGCGCCGCCAACGCCGGCGGCATAGATGGCCGCTATCGTCATGAGACTTATTTTTTTCAATTTCATTGGTTGTTCCCTTTTCTTTTTATTGTCAAAGCTTGGGCTTGGTTGCAAAAGTAAGGCACTCGTACACCATTCGATTTTTATTGAGTTACTGATGTGCAGGCCAATGCGTAAAAGCTATAGGGGTATGCATAACAGGTATGTGGGGAGGAAAAGAGAAAGCTTAAATCGCCAGGGTGAGATGAGAGTTGATTGGTTTTTTAGGCTGTTAATTTTTCAATGAACAGTGTTTTGTATTGCAATGAATGGGTTTTGTTGTTTTAACTGTTTGTGAGGAGAAACTTTTGTGGAAAGTTTGCGACTCGCATAACAGGCTGCCGTATGTATCATTTGGTAGCAAACTGATACAAATTGTTAATTTTGTGTTGCATGCGACCAATTTGTCTATTTGATTAGCGAATACTTAACCATTAATTATGTTAAGTTTTTGTTTTAAATAGTCTTGGTTGAATTTTGTCCGGAGGCTGATCTTTTTCTTCTGTATCCCCTAAGGCCCGAGTCTTGCGCTTGGTAGGTGCCCCCCCTATTTCTCTTGTCTCGCGATAGTGATAGAAATTAAGCCTAGGCTGTATTCAATGCGGCACTAGGCCAAGTTCATATCTGTGGCAATCATAAAAATAACTATAAGAGTGAGATAGATGGAATTACGACACTTAAGGCACTTCATTGTTCTGGCAAGGTTGAAGAGTTTTAGCAAGGCAGCCAATGAGCTGCACCTAGCTCAGCCTTCATTATCTCGCAGTATTCAGAAGATGGAGGAGCGTCTGGGGGCCAGCCTGCTGGCCAGAGATGAGAAGCATTTTGCCCTGACCGAATATGGCCGCTTGGTATTGGCTCAGGGGGAGTTGATCGTCAGCCAACTCGAATACTTGGAATCTGAGATCAAAACCAAACAGGGGCTGGAAAAGGCCAAGCTGGTCATCGGCGCCAGCCCCATTCCGTCCAACAGTATTATTGGCCCTGCGGTAGGCAGGTTTATCCGCGATAACCCGGATATCTCTCTGGAGTTAAAGGTCGAGAGTTGGAGCCGACTCTACAAGCTGTTGCTTAAGGGGGAACTCGACATGTTCATCGCCGAGACTAATGCCACCTTACTGGATCAGCGAGACAATGTAATCACGCAGTGCCTGCCTCAGTCCCAGGCCATTTTCTGCTGCCGCCCCCATCATCCACTGACTCGTCTGAAAACCGTCTACTTACCTAGTCTGCGCGATTACCCTGTGGGCATGCCCAGTGCCATGCCTCAGCTGTTGAGGCAAAGATTTGAGGATCTGTTTGAGGAAGACAGACATGACTTCGTGGGCTTGGTGAAGTATGCCCAGTTTCAGCCGATCAAGTCGGCCATAAAAGAGTGTGACATGGTGGTGATTACCCCTGATATTTCGGTGCGCGAGGAGCTGGCATCGGGAGAACTGGTGGCTCTGGATGTGGTGGGGGTACCGAATATCAAGGCGAGCTTTAGTGTGGTATCGATGAAGAATCGTCGCTTGAGCCACAGCGCCGAGCAGTTTGTCGACTCCTTACTGACCCACTCTTCCGCCAAGGCGGTTGGTTTTTAGCTACTTGATAAGAGAAATAACAAAAGGGCCTGATATCAGGCCCTTTTTTGATGCGAAGATTCGGGTTGTCAATCTTAGCCCTAGCGCTGCTTGAGATTGATATCGCCGCTGATGGTGTTGATCAAAATATCGGCGCTGCCTTTGCCCATCTGGAACTGCAGCGAGCTGCCAGGACCATACTTAGGTCGTTTCGGCTTATCCTGGCTCAGGCGATTGTCGATGTCACCACTTGGGCCGCCGTCGATGGCTAAGGTCGCATCCAGATTCGCCGGTAGGCTGAAGCTGATATCGCCGCTGACACTGTCTAGGCTGGCCTTGGTGGCCAGGGCGGAAACCGACAGGTTCAGATCGCCGCTGACGCTCTGGGCCTTGAGTCGGTCCACTTTATCTAAAGTCACCTTGGCATCTCCCGATACCAGCTCGATAGAGACCTGGTCGGCGCCGCTGTCGGCCTCGAGCTTACCGCTGACCAGGGTGTAGCTGACCTTACCGAGGCTCTGTTTATCTTTGATGTTGCCGGATACTGTCTCCAGCTTGAGCTTGCCTTCAAGCCCCTGGCTGACAATGTTGCCCGAGACGGTATTGATGGCCACCTGCTCGGTGAGATTTTCGGCCTTAATGTTACCGCTGACGGTCTGCACATTGATGTCACCGGCGAGCTTACTCACTCTGTAGTTGGCCGATACCCCTTCGCCGTTGAGCTTGAGCTTTGCTGGCACCTTGATGGTCAGGCGTGAGCCCTCCTTGTTGCTACCCGAGTAGTGGCGGGGCAGTTTATCTTCGATAGAGATGGTGCCGGACTTTTGCTCTACCGTGAGGCCTTCGCTCAGCTCATCTAAGGTGCCCGTGATGGAGATGGCGTCCTGATCCCAGGAGAGGATCTCGACTTCGCCGCGCTGCACCTCCAGGTTCAGACGCAGATCTCCTTCGACTTCGATGCGTTTATCCACGCTCTGCGCCGCCAGCACAGATTGGCTTAATAAGATAAAAGGCAATGCCAGGGCGGTAGTTTTTAGTTGTATTTTCATATCATCTCTCCTGTGGTATCTCGATCGACAGGGAGTTTTTGCCCCTGTTTGATTAATTCAATCTCGCGTTGCTGGGTCCATAGCCAAAGCTGCCACAGCTGTTTGTCAGTCGGGTTGAGCTTTAGCGCCTCATAGATCTCCTTGGCGGCGGCTCTTAGCTGTTCTATCCCTTGCTCGACCGGCTGGCTGTATGGGCTGCTGCGCCAATCGACTCGCTTGGTCAGGCTTAGTGCGTCGACGCTTGCCTTATGCTGGGCCTGAATGGCGGCCAGAGTCTGAATGAGGGCCTCGTTCTCGGCATCAGGCATTGTTGGCCCAAGGCTCAACTTGCCGACCAGCAGCGCCAGCAACAGGGTGCTGGCGATTGCCATGGGACGCCAGTAGCTGCGGGGGCTATCCTTGGGCGCATCGAGGCGAAGTTCGACCCCTTGCCAGAGATCCCGCTCTGGCGTCATCTCCCTCGGCGTCTCTTCGAGGAGACGCTTGAGCGTATCTGCTTTGTCGACCATTAGATCATCTCCTGCAGTAGTTTCTTGGCCCTGTGGTACTGCGCCTTGCTGGTGCCGGGGGCTATATTGAGGCGCTTGGCGATCTCGTCATGCTGATATCCCTCCAGAGCGTAGAGGACGAAGACGATACGGGCGCGCTCCGGTAGACGCAGCAACAACTTGTCCACTCCCTGGTAGTCGAAGTCGATGGCGGCTGCGTGAGTCTCTTCGCTCGGCATAAACCTGGCCCAGAAGCTCTTATGCTTCTTGATGCAGCTCAGGGCCTGATTCACCGTCAGGCTGTGGAGCCAGGTGGTAAATTGGCTCTTGCCATCGAACAGGGGCAGCTTCTGCCACAGGCGCACAAAGGTTTCCTGGGTGGCTTCTTCTGCCAGCTCGGTCTGGCCGGCCAGACGAAAACAGAGGGCGTAGACGCGTCTGTGATGCTGATCGTAGAGTTGTCGAAATGCCGTCTTATCTCCCTGCTTGGCGCGCTGCACCAATACGGCATCGAGGAGCTGGTGAGCATCATCTGGACTCGTGAGTGCGCTCAAATCTGTCTTCCCTGTGAGTGAACAATACCTATTAGACATAGGCAGCGATTGAAATGGTTTAAAGCGAAATGAAAAAAAGTGTTGGCTTAAGGTATATCAGCGAAGATCGAATGCCAACCAGGTGGGAAAAGTCGCATGTGAAGAGGAGAAACATTCGAGGCTATGGTGAAGCAGCCTATGAAGAAACCGTCATTGAAGGAGCGAATGTCGAAGGAGGCAACGGCTAAAAGGGGCTATGAAAACAGGGCGGCTTAGCTGTACTGGATTAGCTGTACTAGCTTAGCCGCCCCATGATGTCATCTTATAGGCGCTAGGCCTGTTTTTCGTATACTAGCTGGGCACCCACCAGATCCGCAAGAGCGGTGCCGACCGATTTAAACAGGGTAATGCCTTGTTCGCCTTGGCGACCTGGTATGTCACCGCGGCAGAGGTCTGCCAATTCGCCCTTGACCTGGGAAAGCTCAAACACGCCTTCCGACACAGGGATCAGCAGCTCGCCCGCCTCGGCGAAGACATTGACCTTGGCATCCACATAAACCTCGGCCTTGACGACCAGCTCGCTGTCGCATTCGCGTCTGTCATGATTGTGGTTGCCTACCAAGTCCACATGGGTGCCGGGCGCGACCCAGGCGGAATCGAAGAGTGGCGCTGGCGCCCCGGTGGCGCAGCTGATGATGTCGGCCGCGGCGACGGCCTTTGGCAGATCCTCACAGGCCTTCACCTCTATCTGCGGCGCGGCGGCCTGGATAGCGCTGATGGTCTTATCAACCTTATCCGGCGAGCGGCCCCATACTGTTATAGTTTTTAGCTGCCTCACGCTGGCATGCGCCAATGCCATAAAGGTCGCCAGGCGTCCCGTACCAAACAGCAGCAGATGCTTGGCATCAGACCGTGACAGATACTGGCTCGCTAGTGCCGAGATTGCGGCCGTGCGCCAGTAGGTGACGCTGGTGCCATCGACCA
The DNA here is from genome assembly GCF_000016065.1 of Shewanella loihica PV-4. NCBI lineage: Bacteria > Pseudomonadati > Pseudomonadota > Gammaproteobacteria > Alteromonadales > Shewanellaceae > Shewanella > Shewanella loihica. Next base: position 3,503,809 of record NC_009092.1, on the reverse strand, counting down.
GGGCCTGGGGCTCACCGGTTTCGCGATTGAAGATCAAAATCTTGGAGTAGAGGCTCTCAAGTTCGGGAGACTTCTTAGGATTGCCGGGAAAATAGGTGAAGGCTTTGACCGCTATGGTCTTCTGGTTCCAGGCCGGCAATACGGCAAAGGCATCGCTGTGGCTACTGTCGTCTAACGGAAAGACCTGGCGCTGGGGCATTCCGGCGGGCTGGGCAAAGGTGTCTCTTAGGGCGGCGGTGAGACTGGGGAAGTCCAGTGCCTGGTGCACCGCTTCGGCATCGATAACTTGCATAGTACCTCCTGTTTATTTTGGGATATTGTATGCAAATTGTGCTTAAATTGAAAGCTGGGCCATATACTTAAAGCTGATGGTGGATTTTTTTTAGTCAATCGAGCTCGATAAGCGGCTGAATTATTAATAATTCATTAAAGATGAATGTATGTAAGTCGATAGTTACTATACTCAATATTGGAATCAAATTTGGCATTCCAAGGTGTTAATTGTCGTTGAAGACAAGTAAAGCAATCACTTCAACAAAAAGGATCTCCCCTTATGCTCATTCGTCACAAATTACTCGTTAGCGCAGCAGTGTCTATCTGTTCTGTGATAGCGATGTTTGGCTTGCAGCGCTTTTCGGCGGCAAAGCTGGATGATTTGTCCCATGCTGCACAACAAGTTATCGAACTTGAAAAGGATGTTTTGAGTTTACGTCGAGATGAAAAAGACTTTTTTGCCCGTTTGGATCTGGCCTATCTAGATAAGCACAAGACGCAGGCGAGAGAGTTAGACGAGAAGATGGTCAGCCTGGGAGCCATCTTCGATCGGCATGATATCTCCCAGAGCGATCTGCAAGCCTTTAGGCAGAACCTGACCCGCTACGAGTCTATCTTTGCCGAGATTGCCGAGCTGCAAAAGCAGATTGGCCTGCATCCTAAGGATGGCCTCTATGGTGCGCTGCGCAGCGCGGTGCATAACGTAGAGACCCTGGTGAAAGAGAAGAACGAGCCCGAGCTGATGGTGACCATGTTGCAGCTGCGCCGCAACGAAAAAGATTTTATGCTCAGGCGCGCCATGAGTTATCTGGATAAGTTTAAAGGCAACTTGGCGCTGCTGAGACAGCAAGTTTCTGGCGCCATGTTAAGCGATTCGGTCAAAGGTGAGCTTAATGCCCTGATCGACGATTATGAGAAGAACTTCAAGGCCCTGGTCAGCAAAGAGCAGGAGCTGGGTCTGGACAAAGACAGTGGCAGCATGGCGAGCCTGCGAGACAGTATTTCCTCGGCAGAGAAGTCCTTGGTGCAGCTTAAGGCACAATCCATGGACGCGATTAGCGATGCTGAGAGCGCAACTGTTACCATCAGTATCGTTGTTTTTATCCTAATTACTCTGGTTTTAATCGGTTTCACTCTGGCGATCATTCGCAGCATCATGGAGCCTGTGCAGCGGATCAGCGATGCGATTTCACGCATCGAGGCAACCAAAGATCTGACCCTGAGATGCGATACTAAGGTGGATGATGAAATCGGCCAGATAGCCCGTCATTTTAATAGCATGGTGGAGTCGTTTCAGTCGCTGATCCGAGAGGTGCTGACCTCGGTCGAGGTGGTGAATCACTCCTGTCAGGAGCTGTCGGAGAACTCGATGCGTGCCTCGGAAGGGGTGGGACGTCAGCTCAATGAGACCGACATGGTGGCGACCGCGATCACCGAGATGGGGGCGACCATAGATGAGATTGCCAGCAATACCGAGCTGGCGGCAGAGCGGGCCGGCAACACTCATGATAATGCTCAGCAAGGCCAGGTCGGCGTCGAGCACACCATAGAGAAGATCCAGGCATTGGCGGCGCAGCTGACCGATTCGGCCCAGGTGGTCTCCGAGCTTGAGAAAGACAGCGAAACCATTGGCAGCGTGTTGGATGTGATCCGTGGAATTGCAGAGCAGACCAACCTACTGGCGCTAAATGCCGCCATCGAGGCTGCCAGGGCCGGTGAGCAGGGCAGAGGCTTTGCCGTGGTCGCCGATGAGGTGAGAAGTCTGGCGATGCGTACCCAGGAGTCGACCGAGGAGATCGCCGGTATCATTCAGACACTGCAGTCTCGTACTCGCTCTATTGTGCAGCTGATGGAAGCGACCCAAAGGCAAGGCATTGAGAGTGCCGATCAGGCGGCAAGTGCCGGCGCCCTGCTGGAGCAGATCAACGCCGATGTCACCAACATCATGGACATGAGTACGCAAATCGCCGCGGCGATCGAGGAGCAGAGCATGGTAGCCTCCGAGGTGAACAAGAATGTGGTAGTGATCCGCGACATCGCCGCCGAGTCGGCCCAGGCGGCGGATGAAAACGCCAAGGCCTCCGACGATGTGAAGGCGCGCACTCAGGTACTCTATCAGGCGGTGAGTCTGTTTAAGATTTAGGCGGTTGATTTAGAAAGGGGGCTTAGGCCCCTTTTTTTTTGAAATTTATTTGTGAAATGCTGGGTTTATACTCAAATTCTGTCGTCGGGTCGACTAAGCTAGTCTAGAGTGCAGGACAAAGAGAGTGGTCGATGCGATTAAATCACTTCCTAAATATTTTAGCCCTAGGGCTCTTGCTGCTGTCATTTCTGACCGCAAGCGGCATCTATTACCTCATCTACCTGCCAAGAATTGAAGAGCAAGTGATCTCAAGGCAAGACAGAGATCTGCAGGCGGTTCAAAAGGGGATCGCCTATGCCCAAAAAAACCTGGATACCCTCTGCTACGACTACGCCATCTGGGATGATATGGTGAGCTTTGTCGATAATGTATCGCCTGAGTTTGTGACCAAGAATTTGTTTGATAACGCCTTTGAGGCGGCCAATGTCGATGGTTTCTATGTGTTTAACCGCCAAAATCAGCTGGTGTGGCAATATCGAAGTGGCGCTGATTTTGACTCGCAGCAGCTGCCCTTAGGCAAGGTTGGTGTGGCAGGCAAGCTTCTCCCCTCAAAGGTGGAGGTGGATACAGGGAAGCCTTCGGTGCGCAGCGGTCTGCTGCGCATGGGATCTAGGGTGGTCTATTTCAGCAATGTCACCGTCTTGCCCAGTAACGGCGAGGGAGAGGTGGCGGGTAGCTTGCTGACAGTACGTAACGTAAGTCAGGCGATTCATGAGGAGATAGAGCAGTTTAGCCTGATCAAGTTTGACCTCGAGGTGCTGGCTAAACCTGAGCTTGCCGGTGAGACCTCGCTGGGTTTTAGAGAGACACCTAAGGTGGATGAGATCTCCGCGGAGCATTCTTGGTTCCTGCATGATGCGCTCAACGTGCCTTCCCTCAAGATCACTGTGATCCACGACCGGAATCTTATCCCCTCTATCTTTACCGTAGAGTCAATCCTGATGTTTTTAAGCGTCCTGGTGATGTCCTACATCGCCATCGTTCCCTTCTCGGCGCTGGTGGTCCGGCCGCTGCGGGTCGCCAACGCAGTACTGGATAAGATGGCCCACAGAGGTGTGTTACTCACCATGCCTACGGGTTGGGCGATCACCGAGGTGGCCAAGCTGACCGAGTCTTTCAATCTGGTGGTGGAGAAGCTGGAGCGGCATCAAAACTATCTGGAATCTCTCTCTTTTAACGACCCCCTCACTGGCATCGCCAATCGCCGCAGCCTGGAGGTGTTCGCCGAGCGTGCTCATAAACAGTGGCGCGAGGGCAAGGGGGCGATTGGCTTCATCATGCTGGATATCGATTTCTTCAAGCCCTATAACGACACGGTCGGGCATCAGAGTGGCGACCAGGCCCTGATCAAGGTGGCCCAGGCCCTGATGCTTGAGTGTCGTCGCCGTGGCGAGCTAGTTACCCGTTATGGCGGCGAAGAGTTTTGTGTGGTGATCCACGGCGATAACCTGGCGCAGATGGAACTGCTGGCCAGGCGCATGCTGCAAAGGGTGCGGGATCTCAACATCTATCATCAAGCCTCGCCCTACGAGATCATCACCGTCAGCATGGGCGCCGTCCTCTATGACGGCTATCATCCCGAGTTTGCCGATGACGACTGGCAGCATATGGTCAAGTTGGCCGACGAGCAGCTCTATCAGGCAAAAGAGAGCGGGCGAAATAACCTGCAGATACTGCATCGCAAGGTGAGCCCGCTCTTCGTGGTTGGCTGAGTCAGAGCCTGAAGGTGGTGACCTGTTGCCGCATCGAGTCGGCCAGCGAGGTGAGCTGAGCGATGGAGTGACCCAGCTCTAAGGCAGATTCCGTTGACTGGCTGGCGATATCGCTGATGGCGATAATGCTGCGGTTAATGCTCTCGGCGACACTGCTCTGCTCCTCCGCCGCCGTGGCGATATGGGTGTTCATCTCTGTGATGTTGTCGACCGAGGCGACTATCTCCTGTAGCGCTTCCCCCGCCTTGTTGGTCTGTTGATTGGCATCATCCACCTGTTTAATGCCCACATCCATGGCGGTGACCGCCTCGTTCACCCCGCTCTGCAGCGTCTCTATCATGGTCTCGATCTCCTGGGTCGCCTCCTGGGTGCGCTGGGCGAGGGAGCGAACCTCGTCGGCGACCACGGCAAATCCGCGCCCCTGCTCACCGGCCCTGGCAGCCTCGATAGCGGCGTTGAGGGCCAGCAGGTTGGTCTGCTCGGCAATCCCCTTGATGACGCTCAGTACGCTGCCGATATGTTGGCTCTCGTGGGACAGGTGGGTGATCACCTCTGAGGTGCTCTGGATCTGCATCGACAGCGCCTGCATGCTGCTAATCGACAGCTGGACGATATCATTACCGTTGGCGGCGAATCGGTCGGCATTTCTGGCCGAGTCGGCGGCGGCCGTGGTGCTCTGTGCTACCTCGTTAACCGTTGCCGTCATTTCATTCATGGCCGTGGCGGTCTGCTCTGTCTCCGCCTGCTGCTGTTGAATGCGGGCGTTAGAGATCTGGGTGAACTCGTTAAGGGCTAACGCAGAGTCGCTAACGCTATTGGCCGCCTCGGCGACCCCTTTGAGGATGCCGCGCAGGTGGCGAAAGACATCGTTGAGCCCGGTGGAGATCAGCCCCAGCTCGTCCTTATTCAGTTGCTCGAAGGTGACAGTGAGATCTGAGTCTTGCTGTATGGTATGTAGCTGAGTGCGTATGTGGTTGATGGGTTTCATTACGCTGCGGTTGATCCAGACGCCGAGCACTATACTGGCAATGGCGGCCACCAGGGTGATGAGTATGAAGAGGGAGATAGAGGACTCGTAGATCTCGGCGACCCTGTCTTTCTCCTCGCCGGCGACCTTGAGCTGCAGGCTGATCAGCTCGGCGATGGTGCCGCTGATGGGATCGATCACCCGGTAGAGTGGGATAATCTCCTCCCGCAGCTGGCCGGCAATATTACCTGACTTCCCCCCAAGCAGCTGTTCTAGATGGGTGATACGCTGGTTGGCCGGAACAAACAGGCGCTCGGCCTCATCGACCAAGCGTTTCTCATCCGTGGTGAGTTCGGTGGCGACGTATTGGCGCCATTTGCTGTCTATGTTGTTGCTTGCTTCCTGCAGGGCTTGATTGGCCTGTTCGGCGCTGAACTCACCGGCATTGGCCTTGTTGATGGCATCGATGACAAATACCGCGTAATCGTCGGCGATCACCTTAAGATCTTCTAGCGGAACGACTCTGTCGTTATAGATGGTGACGACACCTTTCTCGATATTATTCATCATGTTGATTGCTAAGATGCAGATACAGATGAGGAGCGAGAGGGGGAGTAAGATGCCGAAAGCCATCTTGTGCTTGATTTGAATATTGTTCATATAGATACCCAAATGAAGGAGTAAATAGCAGAAAGCTAAAACTTATGACGTATCTATAGGTATAGCAAAAGATTGAAATGGGTAAGATGAATAGAAACAAAAAAGCCTCGCAGTGCGAGGCTTTTTTGTGTGGTGCGCTAGGCACCCTCAGAATATGGTGCCCGAACCCGGAATCGAACCAGGGACACGAGGATTTTCAATCCTCTGCTCTACCGACTGAGCTATTCGGGCGACGGGGTGCATTAAAAGGCTTTTGCGCATTTGAGTCAACACATTTTTGCAAAAACTTTGTTTATCTCGCTTGTTTGGATAACTTTTGCCCGAAACGTCGATTTTTAGATCAAATGTCGCTGTAAGGCCTCAGGGAGGAGTGAGAAAGGACGTGGACTGGGGAGTTAGTTCTTGGTCGTTCATCTCGGTGAAATCTGACTGCTTATAGGCGGAATGGATGGTTATTTCGGTAATAACGGGCAAGGTGTAACAACCGATAAGGTGTAATGGTAATTTGTGCCGACAGTTGGGCCATGTGGTGGGTAAGAGGCTAGATAGCGAGTAAGAGGCTCCCGAGATAAAAACAGATCAAAAAAAGCCCCGCAGTTGCGGGGCCTCTTAATTCAATTATTGCCAGACTTACTTGAGCATATCATTGTTAGGGAAGTTACTCTGCATCACCATGAGTACGTGATCTTTGAGTTTCTGCTGGCCGAGTTCCTCGTAGGCGGTTGCCATGATCTCCAGGGCGCGCTCGGTAGATGGCGTACCCGGGTAGGTTTCCAGCACTGTCTGGGCGCGCACGGCGGCGGCGCTCCAGGCATTCATCTTGATGTAGTATTCTGCGACGGTAATGGCGTACTTGGCCAGGCGGTTTTTCAAGAACTGCATGCGTTTCTGCGCATCGGCGGCATACTTGCTGTTAGGATACTGCTTGATCAGACGATCGAAGTCTTTAAAGGCGTCCTGCGCCGCCTTGGGATCTCGGTCGGTTCTGTCGATGTTGAGCATGTCGTGGAACATATAGTTGTCCGACTGCATGTTCACCAGACCACGCATATAGTAGACATAGTCGATATCTTTATGTGTGGGGTTAAGGCGAATGAAGCGATCGATATTGGCGATGCCCGATGCCGAATCGTCCAACTTGTAGTATGCGTAGATCAGGTCTAATTGTACCTGAGTCTTGTGTGGACCGAAGGGATAGCGAGAGTCTAGTGCTTCCAAAGAGCGCACCGCTTTACTATAGTTGCCCAGCTCCATCGAGGTTCTGGCTTGAGAATAGAGGACTTCGGGGGAAGATTTACTCAGTTCGATATCATCTTCTGGTTTACTACTACACGCCGCTAAGGCCAATGACAACAAGGCGATAGCTGCGCCTTTAGCAAAATTATGCATACTTGAATTCGATTCTTTGTAAGTTGTTGTTTAAGAATTTTTCCATTTCACGATAAAATAGAAACAATACGATTGTAACAGATAGCACTTTAATTTGGACCCCAAAACGCGGGTACGGTTCCTATGACACAAGAGATTAATCTAAAAAGCGAGATCACAGCAACACAAACCGGGCAGAGATTAGACCAAACTCTGGCTGAGTTGTTCCCTGATTACTCCCGTACACGTATTAAAGAGTGGATACAGGCTGGTGCCGTCTACGTCGATGGTATGGTGCAGACTAAGCCGAGAGAAAAGGTGCTCGAAGGCCAGGAAATTGAGATCGAAGCCACTCTGAAGGAAGAGATCAAGGCCGAGGCTCAGGCGATCGATCTGGATATCGTCTACGAAGATGACCATATTATCGTGATCAACAAACAGGCGGGTCTGGTAGTTCATCCGGGAGCGGGTAACAGCGACGGCACCCTGATGAACGCGCTGCTGCACCATTGCCCCGAGATTGAGCTCGTTCCCAGGGCCGGTATCGTCCATCGTCTCGATAAGGACACCACAGGCTTGATGGTGGTGGCCAAGACAGTCGAGGCCCAGACCCATCTGGTCGCTGCCCTGCAGGCCCGCGAGATCACCCGTGAGTATGAGGCGATCGTGAGTGGCACCATGACGGCCGGCGGCGTGGTGGATGAGCCGATTGCCCGTCACCCAACCAAGCGTACCCATATGGCTGTGCATCATAGTGGCCGCCCCTCTGTGACCCACTACCGTGTGGCAGAGAAGTTCCGCGCCCATACCCGTCTGCGTCTGCGTCTGGAAACCGGTCGTACCCACCAGATCAGGGTGCACATGGCGCACATAGGTCACATCTTGGTGGGGGATCCCGTCTATGGTGGTCGTCCTCGTCCACCGAAGAAGGCGACACCTGAATTGATGGAGGCGCTGAACGGCTTTAAGCGTCAGGCGCTGCATGCGGTGCGCCTCGAGCTGGCACACCCCTTCACCTGTGAGATCATGAGCTGGCAGGCGCCAATCCCAGAAGATATGGTGGCCTTGACCCGCGCCCTGCGTGACGACACTAAGGCTCATCCGGTGGAATATTAATGCTGCCTCAAGACTGGTTCATTCCCCCTGGCGTGAAGCTGGCTTTTAGCCGGCGTCAGGGCGGTGTGAGCCAGGCTCCCTTCGATAGTCTCAATCTTGGTGACCATGTCGGGGACGATCCCGATCATGTTCGCCAAAATCGTCTGCTTGCGGCTCAGGCCTTGGGCATGTCTGGTAAGCCAGCCTGGCTGCAGCAAGTTCATGGTATTGAGCTGGTAAACCTAGATCTGGACACTAACCGTATCGCCGATGGTAGCTTCAGCCGCAGTGGCGAGCATACGTGTGTGGTGATGACCGCCGACTGTCTGCCTGTGCTTATCTGCGATCGCGCGGCGACTCAGGTGGCGGCGGTGCACGCCGGTTGGCGCGGCTTGTGTAACGGCATAGTCGAGGCCGCTATCGCCGAGTTCGATGCGCCCGCCGATGAGCTACTCGTCTATCTTGGCCCCTGTATCGGCCCCAAGGCCTTCGAGGTTGGGGCGGAAGTCAGGGCGCAGTTTATCGCCCAGCATGCCGAAACAGATGCCTTTTTTACCCCCAAAGACGATAAGTTTTTGGCCGACCTGCAAGGGATCGCTCGTTACCGGGCAGAGCGTCTCGGCATCGCTTCCGTCTATCAACTGACACACTGCACCTATAGCATGAGCGCAGATTATTTCTCCTACCGCCGCGAGGCAAAAACCGGGCGCATGGCCTCATTTATCTGGCTGGAAAAATAGCGCAAATTTTCAGCAATTTCTTCCTTGTTGCTTGAATCCTCCTAAAAAGTCCCCATTTATACTGGTAACAAAGCACTGAAGGTTTCCTTCATTCGTTAATTTTTAGGAGGCTGTATGCGACTCGATCGTATGACGAACAAATTCCAGATAGCAATCTCCGATGCTCAGTCATTAGCGTTGGGGCGTGACCATCAGTTTATTGAGCCGATCCATCTGATGATGGCGCTGCTTAATCAAGATGGTGGCTCAATTCATCCACTGCTGACCCAGGCCGGGATCTCGGTCAGCACCTTGCGTTCCGCCCTGAGCCAGGAGCTTGAACGATTACCGCAAATTGAGGGCACGGGCGGCGATGTCCAGCTCTCGCAGGCGCTGATTCGTCTGCTTAACCTGTGTGACAAGCTGGCGCAAAAGCGCAAAGACAAATATATCTCCAGCGAACTCTTCGTGTTGGCCGCCCTCGAGGGTAGCGATGCGTTGGCGCAGTGCCTGAAGAAATCGGGCGCTACCAAGGAGCTGCTGGAGAAGACCATAGAAGAGGTGCGTCTGGGCAAGAATATCGACGACCCTAATGCCGAAGATCAGCGCCAGGCACTGAAGAAGTTTACCGTGGATCTCACCGAGCGCGCCGAGCAGGGCAAGCTAGACCCAGTGATCGGTCGTGATGATGAGATCCGCCGCACCATCCAGGTGCTGCAACGCCGCAGTAAGAATAACCCTGTGCTCATCGGTGAGCCGGGCGTGGGTAAGACGGCCATCGTCGAAGGGCTGGCGCAGCGCATCATCAATGGCGAGGTGCCTGAGGGGATCAAGAATAAGCGGGTCTTGTCACTCGACTTGGGCGCCTTGGTAGCCGGAGCCAAATATCGCGGTGAATTCGAGGAACGCCTCAAGGCGGTGCTCAATGAGCTGGCTCAGGAAGAGGGCCAGGTGATCCTCTTCATTGATGAGCTGCATACCATGGTGGGCGCCGGTAAGAGCGATGGCGCCATGGATGCGGGGAATATGCTCAAGCCAGCTCTGGCCAGGGGCGACCTGCACTGCGTCGGCGCGACAACTCTAGACGAGTACCGTCAATATATCGAGAAAGACGCCGCCCTCGAGCGACGTTTTCAGAAGGTGCTGGTGGATGAGCCGAGTGTCGAAGACACCATCGCCATCCTGCGCGGTCTGAAAGAGCGTTATGAGCTGCACCACCATGTGGAGATCACAGATCCCGCTATCGTGGCGGCGGCCAGCATGTCGCATCGTTATATCTCAGACAGGAAGCTGCCCGATAAGGCGATCGATCTTATCGATGAGGCGGCGTCCAGTATTCGCATGCAGATAGACTCAAAACCTGAGCCGCTGGACAGATTAGAGCGCCGCACCATACAGCTTAAGCTGGAGGAGCAGGCCCTGAGCAAGGAGAGTGATGAAGCGAGTCTGCGTCGACTCTCCACCTTGCGTAGCGAGCTTGCCGAGGTCGAGGCCAAGGCGGCCGAACTTAATGAGGTATGGCATACCGAGAAGGCGGCGCTGGCGGGCACTCAGCATATCAAGGCGGATCTCGAGCAGGCCCGTATGGATCTTGAGGTAGCCAGACGCGCCGGCGATCTGACCCGCATGTCCGAGCTGCAATATGGCCGTATCCCAGAGCTGGAGAAGCAGCTGGATCTGGCCGCTCAGGCCGAGATGCAGGATATGACGCTGCTGCGTAACAAGGTTTCCGATGTGGAGATCGCCGAGGTGCTGTCCAAGGCGACCGGTATCCCTGTATCTAAGATGCTCGAAGGGGAGAAAGAGAAGCTGCTGCACATGGAAGAGGCGCTGCATACCCGGGTGATTGGTCAGAATGAGGCAGTGGATGCGGTGGCCAACGCCATCCGTCGTAGCCGCGCTGGCCTTGCGGATCCGAATCGTCCTATCGGTTCCTTCCTCTTCCTTGGCCCTACCGGTGTGGGTAAGACTGAGCTGTGTAAGTCGCTGGCGAAGTTCCTGTTCGATACCGAAGCGGCAATGGTGCGTATCGATATGTCCGAGTTTATGGAGAAGCATTCGGTGTCGCGTCTGGTCGGTGCGCCTCCAGGTTATGTGGGCTATGAAGAGGGCGGTTATCTGACCGAGGCGGTGAGGCGTAAGCCTTATTCGGTGATCCTGCTCGATGAGGTGGAAAAGGCGCACCCCGATGTGTTCAACATACTGTTGCAGGTGCTGGACGACGGTCGTCTGACCGATGGCCAGGGACGCACGGTCGATTTTCGTAATTCCGTGGTGATCATGACCTCTAACCTGGGGTCAGATGTGATTCAGGAGCGCTTCGGTATCGCCAGTTATGCCGAGATGAAGAGCGAGGTGATGAATGTGGTGACCCACAGCTTCAGACCCGAGTTCCTCAACCGAATCGATGAAAGCGTGGTCTTCCATCCACTTGAGTCTGAACATATCGCCCATATCGCGCAGATCCAGATAGATAATCTGAAGGCGCGTCTGGCGGAGAAAGACTTTGAGCTTGAGGTGAGTGATGATGCCTTAGCCTTAATTGCTCAGGCCGGATTCGATCCCGTCTATGGTGCAAGGCCGTTGAAACGCGCGCTGCAGCAAGAGGTGGAAAATCCGCTGGCTCAGAAACTCTTGAGTGGTGAACTGTTACCTGGTGCGCCAATCAAGGTCGATGCCGCGGGTGGCGAACTCGCCTTCCATCAATAAGCCTTAGCCTTATGCAAGAAGCCCAAACCTAGGTTTGGGCTTTTTTTATCACTGGCATCAGATTGCATTTGGCTATTATTTGCACTAGCTTGCAAAGGGTGAGATCTCTTCCTAATTTAAGTTTTTATACTGTGAAGGAGTACTGGATGAAAGCAAGGTTAGCAGTTATAGCATCTCTGGCCGTGTTGATGACGGCATGTAGCTCAGCACCAGAGCAAAGCAGTGGCCCGGCCTTTGTCGGCGTCGGCAGTGTCGATTATGACAGCCTCTATCACTATGGCTACAACACAGGTTGCCGTAGTGCCGGTTACCTGAAGCAAAACCCAGGCGCCGATACCTTAGAAGGAATGAAGGATATGGTGTTAGATGGTTTGACTGAGTTTGATAAAGGCTGGGACGCCGGTACTCAGGCCTGTCAGGATGGGGTGAGCCGTTCTATGTATACGGTGAAAGCGAGCGGCTAGATTCGGTCGGTTAAGGCTTTTTGGACGGTAAACCTAAAAATAAGAAGCGACAGCCAGAGTCATTTGGGTTGTCGCTTCTCTATTTTTTCTCTGCTTCTCTGTATCTGGAGAGAAGAGCTTAGGAAAGAAGGCTGTTTAAATTAGCAGGGCTACTTTTCGCAGAAGAGCTTGATGCGCTGTTTCTGCGCGGAGATCTCTGACTGCCTGTCTTCCTCAGTCATACGCACCATTTCGCCATTTTCTTCATTTTTACGTGTCAGGCGAGTATGGGTCTCGAGCACATTTAACTGATGCTTGGCATTTTCGCAGATGGCCTTGGCCTGAGCCTTATCTTTCTCGTTGATCGCTTCGGCGGCTAATGCGGCCTCGCTCTTCTGCTCACCCTTTTTTTCGACGACCTTAGGGGCGGTGAAGCCAACTTTTTTCTGTTCGATATCTTCGCTATAGAGCTTTTCTGTCTTTGCCTCGGGGGGCTTTTCCTGACTATAGTGGGTGACACCGTTTTCATCTACCCACTTATAGATGGTCGTTGCAAATGTTGGGGCGCAAAGGAATAGGCTTAACAGTGCGCTGAGATAAAATTTTCCGGTCATCATAGTTTCCATATCCAGGCCGGGAGAGAGTGTAGGAGTGACTCATCTGCCAACAATTAGAGGTCCGTATAAAAAGTGAGCTTAAATCTGTGTTATCTTTTTATTTTATCAAGATAACCTTGCTCCTTAGTATATGCAAAATTTAAACAAAGAGACGGTGAAGAACCGCGGTATCTACCTTTTACCCAACTTGTTCACTACGGCTGGATTGTTTTCCGGCTTTTATGCGGTGATCGCCTCCATGAATGGTCATTTCGAAGCGGCAGCCATTGCCATCTTCGTCGCCATGATCTTCGATGGCCTCGATGGGCGGGTCGCCAGGATGACCAATACCCAGAGTGCATTCGGCGCCGAATATGACAGCATGGCCGACATGGTCTCCTTCGGGGTGGCCCCGGCGTTAATCGCCTATAACTGGGCCTTGGCCGATCTGGGCAAGGTAGGTTGGTTGGCGGCATTTATCTATTGTGCCGGCGCCGCGCTCAGGCTTGCACGCTTCAATACCCAGGTCGGCGTCGCAGATAAGCGCTATTTTCAAGGGTTGGCGAGTCCGGCCGCAGCGGCCATTATTGCCGGCGCTATCTGGACTGGCACCTATTATGAGATAGAAGGCCAGCAGGTAAGTATACTGGCGCTGTTAATGACAGCTGGTGCGGGCCTCTTGATGGTGAGTAACTTCCGCTACTACTCTTTCAAAGACTATGACTGGCGCGGCCGGGTTAACTTCATGGTGATCCTGGCCCTGGTAGGCTTGTTTGTGGTGGTCTCGGTTCAACCGGCCACTATTCTGTTTATCGTCTTTAGTCTCTACGCACTCTCCGGTCCCATCTACACCATACGCACGGTGAAGAAGTTAAAGGTGAGCCATGTGGTGGGCGATGAGAACGAAACCGATATAGATATTACTCAAGAGACTGATGAATCCAAACCAACTGAGCAAGATGATTCAGATGCCGATAAGAAGCAGTAGCACTTAAGCTTATATTCTAAGCCTATACCCATATAAGGAGCCAAAAGAAGGCGACAAGAGAAGGCGTTACAGATGTAAGGCGACACAGATATAAGACGATACTGAGATAAGACGATACTGAGATAAGACGATACTGAGACAAGGCGGCAAAAGCACACATGCTATAAGGGCTAAATAAGCCTGCAGGGCAGTCTTGCAATCAGGCAGCTCAGATTTTTGGCAGAGTCGAAATTTTTGTGCCAAACTTATTTTCCGGTTTCAAACAAGCGAGTCACCAAACCGATAGTTTGTGGTGTTGTCGTTACTCGCATGTTGCCTTTGTGTGTGGCTTTTCGCTGAATCCATCTCGTTCTGCATGTTTTTTGTTCGATCGATGTTTTTCGTTAAAAAAGCCCTTGCGCAAAAGATTTGGCTCCCTATAATGCGCTCCCACTGACACGGCAAACGGCGCTACTTACCAAGTGAGTAGGTAACGGATGTCGAGTCAAGGCGATAAGCGGTTCGAGTTTTTAAGCCGGTAGTTACAGCGCGAAAGCACAGTAATTAACCACTTAAAAATCTTTTGAAAAAAGCGCTTGACGCCGACAGGGAGAGGCGTAGAATACGCAGCCCTAGCCCGCTGGAGTCCAGTATGAGGCAAACGTTCTTTAACAAGATAAAACAAGAAATCTGTGTGGACACTCACAGGTATTGAGTTAATCGAAAACGATTTAAATCTCAATGCAACGATGAGTGTTCATAGCAATATGTACAAACATGTAGATGATTCTTCCGAGTCATTTATGTGAATCAGAATTCATTGAGTCGTTTGGCGCAAGCCAAACAAAAAAACTTTTAATTGAAGAGTTTGATCATGGCTCAGATTGAACGCTGGCGGCAGGCCTAACACATGCAAGTCGAGCGGTAACATTTCAAAAGCTTGCTTTTGAAGATGACGAGCGGCGGACGGGTGAGTAATGCCTAGGGAACTGCCCAGTCGAGGGGGATAACAGTTGGAAACGACTGCTAATACCGCATACGCCCTACGGGGGAAAAGAGGGGATCTTCGGACCTTCTGCGATTGGATGTACCTAGGTGGGATTAGCTAGTAGGTGAGGTAATGGCTCACCTAGGCGACGATCCCTAGCTGTTCTGAGAGGATGATCAGCCACACTGGGACTGAGACACGGCCCAGACTCCTACGGGAGGCAGCAGTGGGGAATATTGCACAATGGGCGCAAGCCTGATGCAGCCATGCCGCGTGTGTGAAGAAGGCCTTCGGGTTGTAAAGCACTTTCAGCGAGGAGGAAAGGTTAACGGTTAATACCCGTTAGCTGTGACGTTACTCGCAGAAGAAGCACCGGCTAACTTCGTGCCAGCAGCCGCGGTAATACGAGGGGTGCAAGCGTTAATCGGAATTACTGGGCGTAAAGCGTACGCAGGCGGTTGATTAAGCGAGATGTGAAAGCCCCGGGCTTAACCTGGGAACTGCATTTCGAACTGGTCAACTAGAGTCTTGTAGAGGGGGGTAGAATTTCAGGTGTAGCGGTGAAATGCGTAGAGATCTGAAGGAATACCGGTGGCGAAGGCGGCCCCCTGGACAAAGACTGACGCTCAGGTACGAAAGCGTGGGGAGCAAACAGGATTAGATACCCTGGTAGTCCACGCCGTAAACGATGTCTACTCGGAATTTGGTGTCTTGAACACTGGGTTCTCAAGCTAACGCATTAAGTAGACCGCCTGGGGAGTACGGCCGCAAGGTTAAAACTCAAATGAATTGACGGGGGCCCGCACAAGCGGTGGAGCATGTGGTTTAATTCGATGCAACGCGAAGAACCTTACCTACTCTTGACATCCAGAGAACTTTCCAGAGATGGATTGGTGCCTTCGGGAACTCTGAGACAGGTGCTGCATGGCTGTCGTCAGCTCGTGTTGTGAAATGTTGGGTTAAGTCCCGCAACGAGCGCAACCCTTATCCTTACTTGCCAGCGGGTAATGCCGGGAACTTTAGGGAGACTGCCGGTGATAAACCGGAGGAAGGTGGGGACGACGTCAAGTCATCATGGCCCTTACGAGTAGGGCTACACACGTGCTACAATGGTCGGTACAGAGGGTTGCGAAGCCGCGAGGTGGAGCTAATCTCACAAAGCCGGTCGTAGTCCGGATTGGAGTCTGCAACTCGACTCCATGAAGTCGGAATCGCTAGTAATCGTGGATCAGAATGCCACGGTGAATACGTTCCCGGGCCTTGTACACACCGCCCGTCACACCATGGGAGTGGGCTGCACCAGAAGTAGATAGCTTAACCTTCGGGAGGGCGTTTACCACGGTGTGGTTCATGACTGGGGTGAAGTCGTAACAAGGTAGCCCTAGGGGAACCTGGGGCTGGATCACCTCCTTACCTATACGATTGATTGATATTTGTTGAGTGTTCACACAGATAACTTGTTCTTGTTAGAGCGAGTGGCACGTCCGAGCGACGATGCTTGTTCTTTAAAAATTTGGAAAGCTGATAGTAATAACCGAAAGGTTATTGCGAAAAATAATTGAGTTCTCAAAACACACTTTAATCAAGTGACTTGAGTATTCTTTTGGCGAAAGTAGAAACCGTTAGTTGCGATGCGACTCAGATGAAACTCATTTGGGTTGTATGGTTAAGTGACTAAGCGTATACGGTGGATGCCTTGGCAGTCAGAGGCGATGAAGGACGTAGTAACTTGCGAAAAGCGTTGGCGAGCTAGTAACAAGCATTTGAGCTAACGATGTCCGAATGGGGAAACCCGGCACCATAAGGTGTCATCACTAAGTGAATACATAGCTTAGTGAGGCGAACGAGGGGAACTGAAACATCTAAGTACCCTTAGGAAAAGAAATCAACCGAGATTCCCCTAGTAGCGGCGAGCGAACGGGGATTAGCCCTTAAGCCTAGAGGGTGTTAGTGGAATGTGTTGGAAAGCACAGCGATACAGGGTGATAGCCCCGTACATGAAAACTAACTTTAGGTGAAAACGAGTAGGACGGGACACGTGATATCTTGTTCGAATATGGGGGGACCATCCTCCAAGGCTAAATACTCCTGACTGACCGATAGTGAACCAGTACCGTGAGGGAAAGGCGAAAAGAACCCCTGTGAGGGGAGTGAAATAGAACCTGAAACCGTATACGTACAAGCAGTGGGAGCGGTTCTTGAGACCGTGACTGCGTACCTTTTGTATAATGGGTCAGCGACTTACATTTTGTAGCGAGGTTAAGCGAATAGCGGAGCCGTAGGGAAACCGAGTGTTAACTGCGCGTTTAGTTGCAAGGTGTAGACCCGAAACCCGGTGATCTAGCCATGGGCAGGTTGAAGGTTGAGTAACATCAACTGGAGGACCGAACACACGTATGTTGAAAAATGCGGTGATGACTTGTGGCTGGGGGTGAAAGGCCAATCAAACCGGGAGATATCTGGTTCTCCTCGAAAGCTATTTAGGTAGCGCCTCGAGCGAATACCATTGGGGGTAGAGCACTGTTAAGGCTAGGGGGTCATCCCGACTTACCAACCCTTTGCAAACTCCGAATACCAATGAGTACTACTCGGGAGACACACGGCGGGTGCTAACGTCCGTCGTGAAAAGGGAAACAACCCAGACCATCAGCTAAGGTCCCAAAGTTATTGCTAAGTGGGAAACGATGTGGGAAGGCTTAGACAGCTAGGATGTTGGCTTAGAAGCAGCCATCATTTAAAGAAAGCGTAATAGCTCACTAGTCGAGTCGGCCTGCGCGGAAGATATAACGGGGCTAAGCAATACACCGAAGCTATGGGTACTAGCGCTTGCGCTGGTGCGGTAGAGGAGCGTTCTGTAAGCCGTTGAAGGTGAAGGGGTAACCCACGCTGGAGGTATCAGAAGTGCGAATGCTGACATGAGTAACGATAAAGGGGGTGAAAAACCTCCTCGCCGAAAGACCAAGGGTTCCTGTCCAACGTTAATCGGGGCAGGGTGAGTCGACCCCTAAGGCGAGGCCGAAAGGCGTAGTCGATGGGAAACGGGTTAATATTCCCGTACTTCTGCTAACTGCGATGGAGAGACGGAGAAGGCTAGGCTAGCGCGGCGTTGGTTGTCCGCGTTTAAGGCTGTAGGTAGGGTACTTAGGCAAATCCGGGTACCTAATACTGAGAGTTGATGACGAGTCACTACGGTGATGAAGTAGTTGATGCCATGCTTCCAGGAAAATCTTCTAAGCTTCAGGTTAGTAGGAATCGTACCCCAAACCGACACAGGTGGTCGGGTAGAGAATACCAAGGCGCTTGAGAGAACTCGGCTGAAGGAACTAGGCAAAATGGTACCGTAACTTCGGGAGAAGGTACGCTCCTGTTGGTGATGAGACTTGCTCTCTAAGCTGACGGGAGTCGCAGATACCAGGTGGCTGCAACTGTTTATCAAAAACACAGCACTGTGCAAAATCGCAAGATGACGTATACGGTGTGACGCCTGCCCGGTGCCGGAAGGTTAATTGATTGGGTTATCTTCGGAGAAGCTCATGATCGAAGCCCCGGTAAACGGCGGCCGTAACTATAACGGTCCTAAGGTAGCGAAATTCCTTGTCGGGTAAGTTCCGACCTGCACGAATGGCGTAATGATGGCCACGCTGTCTCCAGCCGAGACTCAGTGAAGTTGAAATTGCGGTGAAGATGCCGTATACCCGCGGCTAGACGGAAAGACCCCGTGAACCTTTACTATAGCTTGGCACTGAACATTGACCCTACATGTGTAGGATAGGTGGGAGACTTTGAAGCGGGAACGCCAGTTCTCGTGGAGTCATCCTTGAAATACCACCCTTGTAGTGTTGATGTTCTAACTCTGGCCCCTGAATCGGGGTTGAGGACAGTGCCTGGTGGGTAGTTTGACTGGGGCGGTCTCCTCCCAAAGAGTAACGGAGGAGCACGAAGGTTGGCTAAGTACGGTCGGACATCGTACGGTTAGTGCAATGGCATAAGCCAGCTTAACTGCGAGACATACACGTCGAGCAGGTGCGAAAGCAGGTCATAGTGATCCGGTGGTTCTGAATGGAAGGGCCATCGCTCAACGGATAAAAGGTACTCCGGGGATAACAGGCTGATACCGCCCAAGAGTTCATATCGACGGCGGTGTTTGGCACCTCGATGTCGGCTCATCACATCCTGGGGCTGAAGTCGGTCCCAAGGGTATGGCTGTTCGCCATTTAAAGTGGTACGCGAGCTGGGTTCAGAACGTCGTGAGACAGTTCGGTCCCTATCTGCCGTGGGCGTTGGATGATTGAAGGGAGCTGCTCCTAGTACGAGAGGACCGGAGTGGACGAACCGCTGGTGTTCGGGTTGTCATGCCAATGGCATTGCCCGGTAGCTACGTTCGGAATCGATAACCGCTGAAAGCATCTAAGCGGGAAGCGAGCCCTAAGATGAGTCATCCCTAGACCTTTAAGGTCTCTAAAGAGCCGTCCGAGACTAGGACGTTGATAGGCAGGGTGTGTAAGCGTTGTGAGGCGTTGAGCTAACCTGTACTAATGACTCGTGAGGCTTAACCATACAACCCAAAAGGGTTTCGTACGATGGTTTTACGTAATCAAAAGAATACAAAAGTACTTGATTGAAGTGAGGTCATAAATTGCTCCTGCATTTATGACATACAGTACATCCGTGTACTAAAACTCAGATTGACTCTTAGATAAGAGTACAGCTTTCCGAATTTCCAAATTTGTCTGGAAACCATAGCATTGTGGTCCCACCTGATCCCATCCCGAACTCAGAAGTGAAACGCAATCGCGCCGATGGTAGTGTGGGGTCTCCCCATGTGAGAGTAGGTCATTTCCAGGCGCCTAATTAAGTGAAGAAGCCACCTGAATAAGGTGGCTTTTTTGCGTTTGAGGTTTATGAAATTATCAGTATCCCCTCTCGAAACCACCTTAATTAAAGTCAGGTGGCTTATTCACTTATGTAGGCATGAATGCCTACTCCCGACGTCGTCCCACCGCTAAGCGGGGTCTCCGGCTCGCAGCTTAGCTGCTTCGCGCTCCAGTCATCCATCAAGCTGCGCTTGATAAGCGGATGTCTTACGCCCCCATGTGAGATTGGGTGAGCTAGTATTTGGCCATGACAGGCACCTTTTCTCTTTATTCATTAGCCTCCCCAGCTCGCAGCCTAGCTGCTTCGCGCTCCAGGCATCCTTTTATCAAGCTGCGCTTGATAAAAGGATGCCTGACGTCCCCATGTGAGATTTGGGAGTTAATATCTGGTATCTGCGTAGGATCTGGCAATGCAAATGCCTTTCTTTTATGTGTAGCGACTCATCAGTCCGTGCTTCGCGCTACAAAGGCCTTGGATGTTGCGCATCCATAGCAGGACTTCTACGCCCCATGTGAGAAACCTTTTGCATATACTTATTCTTTTAAGCCACTATGAATCGTCTTTACTTTCTAGCCAGTAGCCTTGGGTTACAGCCTTTATGGTGTGAATTAACCGTACTCCTATTTTTAAGCCTTTTTCCTACATCGATACCTCGATGACTAAAGACTACTACTATCAATTGAGAGTAGTTTTGCTCACAGGACTATCTATTTATACTGTCTATTTGGTCCGCTTTGCGGAACTGTTCTTCGCTTATATTGGCGGAGGCTGAGTCGCTAAAAGCTGATGTATTGATCTGTGGAATAGCTAGTAAGGTTTTCGTTTGTGGTGTCTAGGATAGAAAGAGGAAAGTGCGGGTAGCAGGTCTCTATGTATTTGTCCCCTAATGCTAGTCTCGAAGAGGCTCGATGCAAAATTATGTAGGCTTTATTTTGGATGCTATAGGCTGGGCTGTTATTTGCCTACGAAGGTAATCATTAATAGAACTTGCTTGGGGGATTTCAGGCTCGATATGCCATTAATCAGTGACGTATAACGTCATTAAAAGCAGGTTGAATGATGGTGTGGATGGCCATTTTTTGAGTGGGAAAGTGAGGATATGACTTAATATTCGCTATCTTGCATGAAAAAGCCGCAATTGAGCGAGTTAGCCATAAAAAGTCCTTTACCTTTGGGAGGGGTTTTAGCATAATGCCCCACGTCAACAGGGGTGTAGTTCCAATTGGTAGAACAGCGGTCTCCAAAACCGATGGTTGCGGGTTCGAGTCCTGCCACCCCTGCCACATTCTAGAGAAGCCGTTCAGAAATGAACGGCTTTTTGCTTTTCTGAGTTTTATCTTTTCACTCCAGTTCATATAGTCTCTGGTCGTCGTGACACTCGCCTGGGCAGAGGTTATCCTTAAGGGGTTAGCATTTGTCTGGAGGCGATTTGGAACCGAGTGCATATTTAGATGCGATGGGTATAACCCGCTGGGTAGAGAAGGGAGCCGAGCTTCCCCTGTACCATATTCTTGTGGATCGAGGCGCGAGCGTCTCAGGTGACCACCCGATTATCCGTCAGGTATTGGCGCTCTTTCCCGAGCAGGAAAAGCAGGTCGTCGTCAGCGATTCGCTGAGCAGCACCAAAGAGGTGTTCTGGGATATGCGAAGTCTTAGGTTACCTAAGGTGGCATGCGCCATCAGCTCTGCACCTATCGCCGTTCTCGAGCAAGAATCTAAGGCCAAGCGCGAACTATGGCAGCATATTTGGGAGAGCGATGCCTATGACGCTAACGCTTAAGACACTGAGCAAGGAAGACGCTCCTAAGTTGCATGAGCTGGAGTCGGCCTGCCATAGTTTCCCCATGTCGCTGAGTAACCTTGAGACCTGTTTCGGGCGTTTCTACCATGTTATCGGTCTCTTCGATGATGAGGAGATGTTGGGCTTCAGTATTCTGCACCAACTGTTCGAAGATGCCACCCTGATGGATATCTGCGTCAGGCCAGACGCTCAGGGGCAAGGTTTGGGTAAGCGCCTCACCGAGGCGTTAATCGAGCTGGCAGCCACTCAGGGGGCCGAACGTATGATGTTAGAGGTGAGGGCCTCTAATGAAAGGGCAATCGCCTTATATCGCCAGATGGGCTTCGAGCAGGTAGGAATGCGAGCCAACTATTATCAGCTGGAACAGGGGAAAGAAGACGCTATCTTGATGGAGCGTTTGTTCTAGCCGTTTGGGTTTGTACTCGGGAATAAAAAAATAGCGCCGCAAGGGCGCTATTTTTGTTTCTAAGCGTTGAACGCTAAAGACAATTGCTTGCCTAAGGTTTTAGGTTATTTAACCTCTTTACCTTGCGCCTGCAGGTCGGCGTGGTAGCTAGAACGCACCATAGGACCACAAGCGGCATGGGTAAAGCCTATCTCTTCGGCATAGTCTTTCAGCTCGTCAAACTCGGCTGGCGGCACGTAACGCTCTACCGGCAGGTGGAATTTAGAAGGCTGCAGGTATTGACCGAGTGTCAGCATCTCAACATTGTGCGCACGCAGGTCGCGAAGCACCTCGGCGATCTCTTCGTTGGTCTCACCCAGACCCATCATCAGGCCCGACTTAGTCGGAATATGTGGGTGTTGTTCTTTGAATTTCTTCAACAGATCCAGTGACCATTGGTAGTTCGCCCCTGGACGAGCCTTACGGTAGTGCTTAGGCGCAGTTTCCAGGTTGTGATTGAAGACATCGGGTGGCTCTGTGGCCAGAATCTCCAAGGCGGCGTCGATGCGGCCCCTAAAGTCGGGCACCAAGATCTCAATCTTGATCTCTGGGTTGAGCTTACGGATCTCGCGAATACAGTCGGCAAAGTGCTGGGCACCACCATCACGCAGATCGTCACGATCCACAGAGGTGATCACCACATATTTCAGCTTCATGTCTCTGATGGTTTGTGCCAGTTTTACCGGCTCTTCGGCATCAGGCTTGAGTGGACGACCATGGGCCACGTCGCAGAAGGGGCAGCGACGGGTGCAGATGGCGCCCAAGATCATGAAGGTAGCGGTACCATGGTTAAAACATTCGGCAAGGTTAGGGCAGGAGGCCTCTTCACATACAGAGTGCAGACCGTTCTTACGCAGCGCTTGTTTGATGTCGACGATACGTTGATTCGATGCCGGGAGCTTGACTCTCAACCAATCGGGTTTGCGTAGCATGGTTTCGCGCTCGGAAGGCACGACCTTGACCGGAATACGAGAGACCTTGTCGGCATCGCGTAACTTGACTCCGGGTTGTAATCTTTCAGGCCTACTCATATTAGTCTGTTAACCCTTGATGATGTTCTAGATGTTGATAGCCCAATTCTTGGCTAAAGGTTTGTATCAGTTTCTCGCCGGCTTCTTCGACGCTTTGTGGCCCCTTGAGCGGCTTACATTGAGCCATCTCTAGTCCGGCATAACCGCAGGGGTTGATGCGCTGAAAGGGGGACATATCCATATCGACGTTTAGTGCCAGGCCGTGGAAGGAGCAGCCTTTACGGATCCGCAGACCCAGAGAGGCTATCTTGCGCTCCTCGACATAGACGCCAGGAGCATCGGCCTTAGGATAGGCTTCGATACCATAGAGGGCGAGCATCTTGACGATACTCTGCTCTATGTCGGTCACCAGTTGGCGAACGCCGATTTTGAGGCGCTTGATGTCCAGTAGTGGGTAGGCGACTAACTGCCCTGGGCCATGGTAGGTCACTTGGCCACCACGGTCGACTTGAATGACGGGGATATCACCGGGGTTGAGAATATGCTCACTCTTGCCTGCCTGGCCCTGCGTGAACACCGGAGGATGTTCGACTATCCAAAGCTCATCTCGGCTCGTTTCATCGCGATTATCGGTATATTCCTGCATGGCGTGCCATACCGACTCGTAATCCTGGCGACCAAGATGACGAATATGTAAAACCGTATCTTTCAAGGGCAACCTCTCCCCTCAGCGTTTAAGTGCGCCTATTATACGCGCGAAATCAGGAAATGTAAGGTAGATCACATTTCCTATCAGGAGGGCGCATCTTAGAGGACGCGCTTAACCCCTTCGATAGCCGCTAACTCGATGTAAAGCAGTTCGATCTGCTCTTTACTGTGAACCGTTACCTTGACGGTGATCGAGTGGTAGCTGCCTTTGCTTGAGGCCCTGGAGGTTGGCATATAGTCGCCTGGCACGTGACGCTGCACAACGGCAACGACGTCATCGGCGAGTGTGTCTCTGGCGTCGCCCACGACTTTGAAAGGGAAGGCCGCGGGGAAGTCTAGGAGTTCATGAAATTTGGTGTCTAACATAGGTGTCTATCTCTTGCCTAACTTAATGGCTATAAAATGGGGGTTATTATACCTAATTCAAGCCTGAGAGGCTAAAAACAAAAAAGTCACCCTTAGGTGACTTTTTACTATCTCATGCATTTGTCGCTGTGGAATTAGTTAAACCAGCTGGCAAACATCTGCTTAAAGTAGTCCATCAGCTTGCTGAACCAGCTGCCTTCGTTCACCTCTTGTAGGGTGACCAGTGGGAACTGGGCAATGTCTTTGCCGTTAAGCTGGAAGTAGATGCGGCCTACTGTCTCACCCTTGGCGATCGGGGCAGTCAGCTCCTTGTTCAGCTCGTAGTTGGCCTCGAGGTTTTTCGCCTGGCCACGGCTAATGGTGATGGGGGTATCTGTCAGCACGCCCAGATCCACTGATTCTCTGTCACCGTACCAGATCTTCTGGGTTACAAAGCTGTCGCCCGCCTTGTAGGGGGTGATGGTCTCGAAGAAGCGGAAACCATAGTTGAGAAGCTTCTTGCTCTCGGCCTTACGGGCCGACTCGCTGGCGGTGCCCAAGACTACAGACACTAGGCGCATGCCATCTTTGGTTGCCGAAGTCACCAGGTTGTAACCGGCGCCTGAGGTGTGGCCCGTCTTGATGCCATCGACGTTCAGGCTCTTGTCCCATAGCAGACCGTTACGGTTGTACTGCTTGATGCCGTTATAGGTGAAAGACTTCTCCGAGTAGACGCGGTACTCCTCGGGTACGTCGCGGATCAGCGCGGCGCCCAGCAGTGCCATGTCGTAGGCTGTGGTCTTGTGATTTTCCGAGTCCAGGCCGTGGGAGTTCTCGAAGTAGCTGTCACGCATGCCCAGCTGCTTGGCCCAGGAGTTCATCAGATCCACGAAACCATCTTCTGTGCCGGCAATATGTTCGGCCATGGCGACACAGGCATCGTTACCCGACTGAATGATGATGCCGCGGTTGAGCTCTTCGACAGAGACCTGCTTGCCCACCTCGATAAACATCTTGGAGGAGTCGGGGAAATTCTTCGACCAGGCATTCTTACTAATGGTCACCTTGTCTTGTGGCGAGATGTTGCCCACCTTGATCTCGTGGCCTATCACGTAGCTGGTCATCATCTTGGTGAGACTGGCTGGGTTCAGGCTCTCATAGGCATTCTCTTCGGCGATGATCTGGCCCGAGTTGTAATCCATCAGGATAAAGGCTTTGGCTGCCACCTTAGGAGCATCAGGCGTAACAACGGGTGCCGCGTTGGCTGCCGTGATAGAGAGAGAGGAGACAAGGAGGAGTGTTTTAAAGCTGTGATTCAGTAATTTCATATTATCAAGGCACGTCTTTTGGTTGAATGCAAAAATTTGGGCGCTATGTCGGGCGAGTATAACATTAGTCGACCATCGAAATCAGTGAAGGTTCCTTAATCTTAAGGAAAAGCGCACCGATTTCGGGTCGTTACCTTATTCGGTCACCAGATAGCTCTGAGGGTAGCCGTTTTGCTGCAGTGTCTGATGCAACTGGGCGGCGATCTGCTGGCGACCTATGGGGCCGAGTTGCAGGCGATAGAGATTGCCGCTCTGTTGGATACGGGTCTGCACCTGATACTGATCGGCCAGGGTCTGTGCCAGATGGTCGATGCGCCCCTTATCTGAGGAGGCGATCACCTGCACATAGTGAAGTTTGGTTTCCTGCAGTGCGGCCAAAGCCACAGACTCGGGATTTTCGATGTAGATCACCTCAAGCTGCACCTTGGCCGTGCCCGTCTTGAGCATGTCCAGGCGATGCGCCGCGGCGTAGGAGAGATCTATGATGCGGTTATCGTGAAAGGGGCCTCGATCGTTGACCCTCACCACTACCGACTTGTCGTTGGCCAGGTTAGTGACCTTCACATAGCTTGGCAGTGGCAGCGTCTTATGGGCCGCCGACATGGAATACATGTCGTAGGTCTCGCCATTGGAGGTGAGGTGACCATGAAACTTGGCGCCATACCAGGAGGCGATGCCTGTCTTCTGATAGCCTTTGCCTGTGTCGAGCACCCGGTAGGTCTTGCCCAGTACCGTATATTCCTTGCGGTTGCCGCCGCGGCTGTAGGGCTCAAACTTGGGATGAGCATCTTCGACCTTGGAGACATCGGGCGCATCGGTCGGCGCTACGTCGTCGGCAATCTTATAGCGGCCGCTCTGCGACGAGCAGCCCGCCAAAACCAATAGCAGGATGAAGGAGAGCAGTGACAGGGCGTTACTGTTTCGCATAAGCATCTTTGAGTTGTTGGCTAAATTGATACACCGCCATGGCGTACAGCGGGCTGCGGTTATAGCGGGTGATCACGTAAAAGTTGTTCAGTCCCAGCCAGTAGTCTTTGCCGTCTTGCTGCTCAAGCTCGACCAGTAGTGCGGGTTGTTGCACGTCGAGATCGACATTCTGCGCCAGGGAGATGGTTGGCGACAGGATGTCGGCAACCTTGTAGGAGAGCTTCTCTCCCGACCAGGCCTTGAGATGCGCGGGCAGATGGTGAGTCGTCAGTGGTAGGGTGACCAGGCCGCCTTTTTGCCAGCCATGTTGATGAAAGTAGTTGGCGACACTGCCGATGGCATCAACCGGATCGCCGACCAAGTCACGGCGGCCATCGCCGCTAAAATCCACCGCGAAATGACGATAGCTGGAGGGAATGAACTGACCATAACCCATGGCGCCGGCGTAGGAGCCTTTTAGCGTAGTCAGGTCCAGTTTTTCCTCTTTGGCCAGGGTCTGTAGCTGGGCGAGTTCCTTGCGAAAGAAGTCGGCCCGCGGCGTGTAATGAAAGCCCAGGGTGTAGAGGGCATCGATCACCGGATAGGTGCCCATGTAGCCGCCGTAGAAGGTCTCGATGCCGATAATGGCAACGATGATCTCGGGGTCTACCTGATAAGTCTTTGCCGCCTTGGCGATGGTCGCATCATGGGTGCGCCAGAAATTCAGTCCCTTTTCCAGACGCTTATCGGTGAGGAAGATGGGGTGATATTGAAACCAGGGCTTGGCTTCCCAAGGGGTGGTGATGGCGTCGATCACTTTCTGGTTGTATTGGGCGCTACTGAGAAAGCTGTCTATCTCTGCCTGGGTGAAGCCGGCGCCGAGTTGCTGCTCGGTGAAGGCTGTCTTCAACTCACTGATGTCACCCTCTTGGGGGATCACCTTATCATCGGCCTGGGCCAGCAAGCTGGCACCGCCCAGCATCAGGGCGAAAAATAGCTGTGAAACTGGTTTCAAATCGTCTTCCTTTAACGGTCAATGAATCGTCTATGGGTATGTATGCTCATCAGGATCCCGAAGCCTGTCATCAGGGTCAGCATAGAGGTACCGCCGTAACTGATGAGGGGCAGGGGCACACCGACCACGGGGAGTAGTCCCGATACCATGCCAATATTCACAAAGACATATACAAAGAAGGTTAAAGTAATACTGCCAGCGAGTAAACGGGCAAAACTGGTTTGTGCGCGCGAGGCGATCACCAGGCCGCGGCCGATCACATAGAGGTAGAGGCAGAGCAGAATAAGGCTGCCGATCAGGCCAAACTCCTCGCCGATAACCGCGAAG
The DNA here is from genome assembly GCF_000016065.1 of Shewanella loihica PV-4. Classification (NCBI taxonomy): domain Bacteria; kingdom Pseudomonadati; phylum Pseudomonadota; class Gammaproteobacteria; order Alteromonadales; family Shewanellaceae; genus Shewanella; species Shewanella loihica. Next base: position 3,476,448 of record NC_009092.1, on the reverse strand, counting down.
ATGAAATCTGTATGGCGCTCAGGCAGGAACTCCAGCTGAGATTGAGTGCCGTCGAGCCAGCCTTTGCCCCAGATCCCACCTGAGCCGATGGCGATCTTGGACTGAATAATATGATAGCCGGCGCCCAGCGGGTCTTTTTCTGGATCCAGCAGGGTCAATACCCGGGTACGTTGATAGTCGTGCATCAGGAAAAACCAGAGCACAGGCAGCATGGCCAGCACGCCGCCGATGAAGCTGCCGACGATGGCCCAGCTCATGCCGGAGAGAAACAGCACGAAGATCCCTGAGGCCGCCACCAGGATAGAGGTACCGAGATCCGGCTGCTTGGCAATCAAGAGTGTCGGAATGAGCAGAATTACCCCGGCACCGGCCAGATAACGCTTCTTCGGCGGCAGGGGAAACTTACTGATATACCAGGCCATGGTGATGGGGAAGGCCAGCTTAATCAGCTCTGAGGGCTGAAACTCCATGAAGCCCAGGTTGAGCCAGCGCTGGGCGCCCTTGTTGATCTCACCGAAGAAATGCACACCGAGCAGCAGAATCACCCCGGCGATATAGATGGGGAAGGCCCAGCGCCTGAGCACCTCGGGATTAATCTGCGCCACGAACAACATGATTCCCAGCGACAGTCCCATGCGGATCAGCTGACGCTCCATCAGCGCCATATCTTCGCCACCGGCGGAATAGATAACGAACAGGCCATAGCACATGAGTGCCAGTAGCCCAAGAAGCAATGGCAGGTCGATATGCATGCGCTGCCAGATGTTGGGTCTATGGCTATGGGCGTTCATTGTGTGGGCTCCCGGCGGTTTCTAAGGGCAGGTTATCGCGAAGCATATACTCATCCAGCAGGGCGCGGGCCACGGGGCCTGCGTTGGCGCCACCCCAACCGGCGTTTTCCAGTACCACTGCCAGCACGATACGCGGCGCCTCATAGGGGGCGTAGGCGACGATCAAGGCGTTGTCCCTCAGGTGTTCGTCGATATTTTCGGCGTCATACTTTTCATCTTCGGCTACACTGAAGACCTGGGCGGTACCCGTCTTCATCGCCGCGGTATAGCCCGCGTCGACGAAGCGCGACTTATGGGCGGTATCTCGCATCGCCTCGTTGATGATCTGCCAGTTGTGTGGACTCTTAAGCACCACGGGCGCCATCTTATCTACCGGCGTGTCGACCTTGACGGTATCATTTTTGATCGACTTCAACAGGTGCGGCACGAAACGCTCGCCCTTGTTGGCCATGATGGCGGTGGCGTTGGCCAGCTGCAGCGGCGTGGTGGTCCAGTAACCCTGGCCGATCCCCACCGAGATGGTATCGCCGATATACCAGGGCTGATTGTATTTGAGGCGCTTCCAGTCCTTGGATGGCATGTTACCGGCCGATTCCTCGAAGATATCGACACCTGTGCGCTCGCCAAAGCCGAACTGCTGCATGAAGTTGCTGATCTTATCTATGCCCGTCTTGTAGGCCATGTCGTAGAAGTAGGTGTCACAGGAGTGCACCAGGGCGCCGTTGACATCGACCCAGCCGTGGCCCCAACGTTTCCAGTCGCGATACTTGCGCTCGACGCCGGGGATCTGCCAAAAGCCTGGATCCCACACCCGGGTCTTAGGGGTCACTACCTTCTCTTCCAGGCCCAGCAGCGCCATGTGAGGCTTAACCGTCGATGCCGGGGCGTATTGGCCCTGAGTGGCGCGGTTGATCAAAGGGCGTGAGCGAGCGTTGAGCAGATCGCTATAGGCCTTGGAGCTGATGCCGTGCACGAACTGGTTCGGGTCATAGCTGGGGCTGGAGACCATGGCCAGTATGCCGCCATCGCGAGGATCGATAGCCACGATTGAGCCGCGGCGACCCGCCAGTAGCTCCATCGCCTTCTTCTGTAGCTGAAGATCCAGGGTCAGGTAGATATCCTGGCCCGGCTCTGGCGCCACAGATTTAAGGGTGCGAATGGTGCGGCCGCGGTTATTGACCTCTTCTTCGAGATGACCCGGCATGCCGTGCAGCAGGCTCTCATAAAATTTTTCGATTCCCTGCTTGCCGATATCCTTGGTGGCGGCGTAGTTCTGCCACTGGCCGTTACGTTGCAATGCGGCCTGGTCCCTGTTGTTGATGCGGCCCACATAGCCCAGCACATGGGTCAGCAGCCCATCGTAGGGGTAGTGGCGTTTCAGGCCCGCGTCGATGGAGAAGCCAGGGAATCTGTGTTGGTTAACGCTAAAGATCGCCACTTCCTCCTCCGACAGGCGGTTCTTGACCGTTATCGGCTTGAAGCGGCGATGGTATTTGAGGGAGGCGACCAGGCTTTCTCTGTCATCCTTGCTGAGCTCGACGACCTTAGCGAGTTCATCCAGGGTCGCGGGAACGTCTTTAACCTTCTCTGGGATCAGCTCCAGCGAGTAGAAGGGCTGGTTCTCCGCCAGCAGTTGGCCGTGTCTGTCGTAGATCAAACCGCGGCTTGGCGCCACGGGCACGACGCGGATGCGGTTGTCGTTGGAGCGGGTCTCGTAGTCCTTGTAGGACAAGACTTGCAGATGATAGAGGTTACCTAGCAGTATGCTTAGCAAGACCACCACGCAGGCAAAGGTGAAGATGGCGCGGCGTTTGAACAGCGAGGCTTCGGCGGCATGATCATGCATGGCCATCCGTTTACGTGGCGCCAATTATACTCTCTCCGGCAGTATGTTGGTTGTCACTATCATCGTCTATCCCTCGATTGACTCGAGTATCGCGCGGCGCACTACTCTCTATGATACGGGTGGTTGTTGTTGATGCTCCAGGCACGGTATAGGCTCTCGGCCACCAAGACGCGTACCAAGGGGTGGGGCAGGGTCAAGGCCGATAAACACCAGCTTTGATTCGCCGCCTGTTTGCAGGCGGGGGCCAGCCCCTCGGGGCCGCCGATAAGCAGGCTAACATCGCGACCGTCCAGTTGCCAGCGATTGAGCTGAGTGGCAAGCTCGGGCGTGGTCCAGTTTTTACCCGGCAGATCCAGGCTGACGATATGGTTTCCCTTAGGGATAGCCGCCAGCATCTGTTCGCCCTCTTTTTGCAAGATGCGGGCGATGTCGGCATTCTTACCGCGCTTGCCGGCAGGGATCTCAATCAGTTCGAACGCCATGTCCCTGGGGAAACGGCGCTGATACTCTTCGAAACCTGTGGTGACCCAGGCGGGCATGCGAGTGCCCACGGCAACGAGTTGTAACTTCATTAAGCTGGCTTTTCAGACCACAGCTTTTCAAGCTGATAGAAGTCGCGGGTCTTGTCTTGCATCACATGAACAATCACGTCGCCCAGGTCGACCAGCACCCATTCGCTGCTGTCACGGCCTTCGACGCCATGGATATGTAGGTTGGCACGTTTGGCCTCGAGTACCACGTTCTCGGCGATCGCTCTGACGTGGGTCTTAGAAGTACCCGAACAGACCACCATATAGTCGGTCACATTCGACTTGTCGGTGACTTCCAGTACTACAACATCTTTTGCTTTTAAATCTTCGACCTTGTCGACTACAAACTGTTTAAGCTCGGCGCTTTGCACGCTAAATTCCTCATTCATTTTTAACAGCGAGGCAGTATAACAGGTTATGCCCCTAAAGTAATTGCTATTAGCGGTGCGCGAAATGCCTGTCTGCACCCTAATGGGCGTGAGTTTGGCTAAAGGTTGAGGCCTTGTTATCTGGCTGTTAGCGGTAGAGCCGATGGGCGGCGATATAGTCGGCGATAGCTTGCGGCATGGCATCGGTCGCCAGCTGATTTTGGGCCAGCTGCCGGCGAATCTCGGTAGAGGAGTAGGGCTGAGGTGTGATGGTCACCGGGAAGATGAGACCGGCGTAGCAATCTGACTCGGCAGCCTTATCAAGCCCCGTCTTGTCTGCGCGGCGAGTATTAATCTGTGCAGCCATCTCGCTGTCATCACACAACGTCCAGCCCGGGCGTTGACAGACGGCGATATGACAGAGATCGAACAGCTGCCGCCAGTGATACCAGGTCGGTAGGCCGACGAAGGAGTCCATCCCCATGATAAACACTAGCTGATCCTGGCCGTGGGTCTGACGCAGGTGCTTCAGGGTCTCTACCGAATAGGAGGGCTGGTCGCGGTTTGCCTCTATATCACACAGCTTGAGCTGTGGGTATTGATGACACACCAGCTGGGCCATCGCCAGACGATGCCGGGTAGAGGTGTTGGTGCCGTCCTTGTGGGGCGGAATATGGTTGGGCATCAGCCAGACTTCGTCTAGTCCCAGGGCGGCCTGTACCTCAAGCAATGGCTTGATATGACCATAGTGAATGGGGTCGAAGGTGCCGCCCAGTATGCCTATCTTCATCTTGCTTATCCCTAGCCGAGTTCGATATGGCTAAGATGGCTGTGAGCCTTGGGATCGTACAGCAGGCAAAGGTGACTCATGGCGGTCCAATCCTCAGCCCCCTGCTGCTTGAGCTTTAGCTCGATCTTCGAGGCGCTGGCCAGGGCAGTCTCTATCTGACTTAGACTCAGGCGAGACAGCGCGCCCTGATACAGCCCCTTGCGCTTGTCCCAGATCCTGAACTGACTCCACAGACTCTGCAGCGGCGTTCCCGCCTCCTGGGCCTGCTTGAGCTGTAACAGTGTGGTCAGCTCCTTAAACTGGCCCCACAGCAGTATCGGCAGGGCTGTGCCCTCTGCCTGGAGCTGGGCCAGGATATGCTGGGCCTTCTCCTGTTGATTAGCCAGCAGGCAATCGGCCAGCTGAAACACGCTGAAACGGGACTGATCTTCGAAGTAGCTTTGCAGTTGCTCGCTGGTGATCTGGCTGCTGGGGCTGAGTAGCACCAGCAGTTGTATCGCCTGATCCGCCGCCAGCAGGTTGCCTTCATACAGACTCAGCAACAGCTGCTGGGCGTCCAGAGTCAGGTTTAGCCCTGCCTCGCGAATGCGGGTCTGTAACCAGCGCTGAAACTGTGGCCCTTCTGGCGTGGCGCAGGGGATATAAACCCCTTTGTCATCCAGCTGCTTAAACCATTTCGACTTGGTCTGTTCGCTGGCAAGCTTTGGCCCTGTGATCACCAACAGAATATCCGGATTTACCTGCTGCATCAGACTCTGTAGCTGGCTACTGCCCTCGCTGCCGGGTTTGGCCTGGGGCAGGTGCAGCTCTATGATGCGGCGACTGGCGAACAGGCTCATGGTATTCCACTCATCCTGCAATTCGCGCCAGTTAAAGCCTGTCTCCTGAGTGAGCACTATGCGCTCCTCGAAACCTTCTCGCTTGGCCTGATCGAAGATCGCCCGCTTGCTGGTTTCACACAGCCAGGGGTCATCACCAAAGATGAGATAACAGGGCTTGAGCGGCGAGAGCTGCTTGGCGAGCTGGTCCGGGTAGACGCGCATCAGTTGGTCTCGATAGAGGCCAGGATCTGGATGATCTGGTCGGCGGCCTGGATGCGCATCTCTTTTACGAGTAGCTCCATCTCACGGCTCTTTGCCAGTGCGGTGCGGGGATCGTCCAGGTAGTCGCGGTGAATGTCGACATCGAAGGCCTTGGCCTCACGCTCGGGATACTGCACCGCGAAGCGCACATGATAGTTGAGCTCATATTCCGCCACATTTCCCGTGGGGTAGAGGGAGAGAGTGCTTCTGTCCAGCGAGTCGTTGAGGATCCTAACGACAGGCACGCTGGCGTCATCTTCCACCACTGTGATGCTGTTGAGACGCAGGCGTTCGCGCACCAGGCGGGTCAGCTCGCTATATTCGTCCTGGCTGCTCAGGGTGAGCGTCTTAAGAGAATCTGGGATCGAGTAGCTGCGCTGAAGTTTAAAACCACATCCGGCGCTAAGCAGCACCGAGAGGGCTAAGATTGCAAAACATAAGCGTTTAATAAGCATAGGCTAAGCCATCTATTTCCATGTTTGATAAGACTCGGCCACCAGAGGTGGCCGAGTAAAGCGGGCAGTTAGTTGGCTACGATATTGAGTAGCTTACCAGGTACATAAATCACCTTACGTACCGTCTTGCCTTCGGTGTGCTTGATAACGCCTTCCTCTGCCATACCGGCGGCTTCCACAGTGTCTTTGTCGGCGTCGGCGGCCACAGTTACCTTGGCGCGTAGCTTACCGTTCACCTGTACTATGATCAGCTTGCTGTCTTCGACCAGCGCCGACTCATCGACGACCGGCCAAAGCACGTTTTCAATTGTCTCTTCGTGACCCAGTGCCTGCCACAGCTCGAAGCTGGTGTGCGGGATGATAGGGTAGAGCAGACGCACCACGGCGCACAGGGCTTCCTGCATCAGGGCTCTGTCTTGCTCGCTCTCCATCGGCGCCTTTTGCAGACGGTTCATCAGCTCCATCACAGAGGCGATGGCGGTGTTGAACATCTGACGACGTTCGATATCGTCACCTACCTTGGCGATGGTCTTGTGCAGCTCACGGCGCAGCTCTTTTTGAGCGCTATCGAGTGAGGCAACATTCAGGGCAACGGTTGGGCCTTGTGACACATGGTCGTGGGCCAGTTTCCACAGACGCTTGATGAAGCGGTGAGCTCCTTCGACGCTCGACTCTTGCCATTCCAGGGTCAGCTCTGGTGGCGAGGCGAACATCATGAATAGACGTACGGTATCGGCGCCGTACTTGTCTACCATCTCTTGTGGGTCGATACCATTGTTCTTCGACTTAGACATCTTGCTCATGCCGGTGTAAACCAGTTCATGACCTTGGCTGTCGACGGCCTTGACGATACGGCCCTTGTCGTCGGTTTCGGTAACCTTGGCATCGTTTGGCGATACCCAGACACGGGCACCCTTGTCGTCTGTGTAGTAGAAGGCATCGGCCAGCACCATGCCCTGGGTCAGCAGACGCTTGGCTGGCTCATCGCTGTTAACCAGGCCGATGTCGCGCAGCAGCTTGTGGAAGAAACGGAAGTAGAGCAGGTGCATACAGGCGTGCTCGATACCACCGATATATTGATCCACCGGCAGCCAGTAGTTGGCCTTGGCTGGATCCAGCATCTGGTCGGCCTTAGGGCTACAGTAGCGGGCATAGTACCAAGAAGACTCCATAAAGGTGTCGAAGGTATCGGTTTCTCTGAAGGCTTCCTGACCGTTAACCTGGGTCTTGGCCCACTCTTTGTCGGCCTTGATTGGGCTCTGGATACCATCCATGACCACATCTTCAGGCAGGATCACCGGCAGTTGATCTTCAGGCGTTGGCATCACGGTACCGTCGGCCAGGGTGACCATAGGAATTGGCGCGCCCCAGTAACGTTGACGAGAGACACCCCAGTCACGCAGACGATAGTTCACCTGGCGCTTACCCTTGCCTTCGCTGGACAGCTTAGCGTCGATGGCATCGAACGCCGCCTGGAAGTCTAGGCCGTCCAGCTCTGGGAATGAGTCGCCAGAGTTAAACAGGATACCCTTCTCAGTGTAGGCTTCTTCGCTGATATCCAGCTCGCCATCTGCAGGCTTGATCACGCCTACGATCGGCAGGCCATACTTAGTGGCAAATTCGTAGTCGCGTTGGTCGTGACCCGGTACCGACATCACGGCGCCAGTACCATAGTTCATCAGCACAAAGTTAGCGGCCCAGATAGGTACCAGCTTGCCTGTCAGCGGGTGGATGGCCTTAAGGCCTGTGTCGACACCCTTCTTCTCCATGGCGGCCATGGCGGCTTCTGTGGTGTCGGCGTTCTTGCACTCTTCGATAAACTCGGCCAGCACAGGGTTGTTCTCGGCCGCTTGTTGCGCCAGCGGGTGCCCGGCGGCGATCGCCACATAGGTCACGCCCATTACTGTGTCTGGGCGAGTGGTATAGATGTCGAAGCTTTGATCGCTACCCTCGACCTGGAAGGTCATCTCGATGCCTTCGCTACGGCCGATCCAGTTGCGCTGCATCGTCTTGACCTGCTCTGGCCATTCGTCCAGCTGGTCGATGTCGTTCAGCAGCTCTTCGGCGTAGTCGGTGATCTTGATGAACCACTGAGGGATCTCTTTTTGCACCACTTGGGTGTCACAGCGCCAGCAGCAGCCGTCTTGAACCTGCTCGTTGGCCAGTACGGTTTCATCGTTTGGACACCAGTTAACCGAGGCGGTCTTCTTGTAGACCAGGCCTTTCTCGTACAGCTTGGTGAAGAACCACTGCTCCCAGCGGTAGTATTCAGGTGTACAGGTGGCGATCTCACGGCTCCAGTCGTAGCCGAAACCCAGCATCTTCAGCTGGTTTTTCATGTAATCGATGTTTTCATAGGTCCAAGGGGCCGGTGCCGTCTTGTTGTTGATGGCGGCGTTCTCAGCAGGCAGACCGAAAGAGTCCCAACCTATGGGTTGTAATACGTTTTTTCCTTGCAGACGCTGGTAACGGGCAACGACATCGCCTATGGTGTAGTTGCGGACATGGCCCATATGCAGTCGGCCAGAAGGGTATGGAAACATAGAGAGACAGTAAAACTTCTCTTTGCTTTCGTCCTCGGTTACTTCAAATGTTTTAGTGTCTTGCCAGTGCTGCTGCACCTTAGCTTCAATCTCTGAAGGTAGATATTGCTCTTGCATTGATGATTCCCGGCCATGCCGCCTATTTATTTGATCTTGCGCATCTTGCGCGCGAGTTAGATCTGCATAGAATAAACTAGAAGTGAGTCATTAAAAAGGTTCGCATGAAGGAGTATTGAACATGAGTGAAAGAAGTACCGAGTTGCTAGCGCTTTACCAGGCCCTATTCGAGCAGGTGAAATCGGATTTCTCTGAAGATAACTCAATGACTGCAAAGGAATTATATAAGACTGTCACGGCGAGTAAGGAGTTCTTGCTGCTCAAGGAGCAGGCCAAGGAGGAGGAGCTTGCCCTGGTGGAAGAATTTTTAAAGCGTGATATCGGCAGCTACCTGGCCGAAAAGAACGCCACGGATCTTAGCCACAGCCCTACAGTCATCGCCGCCGAGAATACCCTGTGGCATTGGTTGAGTGAGATCACCGACAGGAGCCAGGTGGAGTGGCATGAGGTGACCCAAGACTTCAAACATCACGGCTATTATCAGAGCGGCGAGATAGTGGGTCAGGGGGTGATGGTCTGCACCGGCTGCGGCCATGAGATGCGCATCGAATTCCCCGGGGTGATCCCCGACTGCCCCGAGTGCGATGGCGATCAGTTTACCCGTGAGGCGCTAGCGCCTTAATCTGTTGTGCGCTTGGTGCCTGAGCGCCAGACCCATAAGCATCTAACCTGAGTTGTGAGTCTGACCGGCTCATAAAAAATCCCCGCCAATGCGGGGATTTTTGTATCTGCTCGAAATTTTTTGGAGGGCCAGTTCTAGAGCTAAAGCTAGAGCCTTAGTCTGCGGATCACGGCGCCGATTAAGATGATGGTGCACAGCAGCAGGAGTGGCGTCTGGCCCCAGCGGGCGAAGCCTGTGCTGCCGGACACCAGCGGCACCTCGGCCTTGAGCACTCCGGTTTCAAACTGCGGCAGGCTGTGGGTGATCTTGCCCTGTGAGTCGACCACGGCGGTGATACCATTGTTGGTGGCTCTTAGTAGCGGCCTGCCCAGTTCGATGGCGCGCATCTGGGCGATCTCCATGTGCTGCAACGGCCCATTTGAGCGGCCGAACCAGGCATCGTTGGAGACGGTGAGCAGCAGCTCTGTTCCGGCATTCACATTAGCCCTGAGTTGCTCGGGGAAGGCGATTTCATAACAGATGGCCGGCGCCAGCTGATGCCCCACGGCGTCCAGGTTAGGCTGCTGGAAGTCGCCTCTGGCGAAGGAGGACATGGGCAGGTTAAAAAAGGGCGCCAGCGGCCTTAATAGATCTTCCAGCGGCACAAACTCGCCGATGGGCAGCAGGTGGTGCTTACGAAACTCGTTGCTGCCATCGCCGCGATAATCGGCGCTCTCTTGTTGTAGCTGCTGGTGGTTACCCAGGACGATCAGCGAGTTATAGAAGCGATTCTGCTGCTTGCTGATGATGCCCGTGATGATGGCGCTGTTATTCAGGTTGGCGACCTTGTTGGCGTTGTCGAGAAACTCTTCCACCATATACTCGGGGGCGGGGATCGCCGCCTCCGGCCAGATAAACAGATCTGTGTCGGCCAGTGACTGCCTTGAGAGATCCATATACTTAATCATGGTTGGCCAGAGCGCCTCGGGCTGCCATTTCATGCTCTGGGCGATGTTGCCCTGGACCAGCGCCACCTTGACCGACTTGCCCGTCGGGGTAATGGGCGATAGTTGCGCGCTGGCAAATGACCCCAGGCCGGCAAGGGAGGTGATAATCAGCAGCGGTGCTGCTTGCAAGCTCAATGAGCGCGGCCGATTTGAGCTTACCCCATTTGAGCTCACCCCATTTGAGCCTTGCCCTTCAGCACTATGGGTAAAGGCAAGGGCTAAGGCGCCGGCGATCATGGCTAGTACCAGGCTGAGACCCAGGGCGCCTATGTTGCTGGCAAGGGGCGCCAGTGGTCCATTGGTTTGGCTATAGCCGCCCCAAAGCCAAGGAAAGCCGGTCAGCACCCAACCTCTGGCCCACTCGGTCAGCACCCAAGCGGCAGGGAAGACGGCTAGAAAGCGCAGTGTGAGCGACTTAGGCACCAGCTTGATGCTGAGGTAGGCCGCCAGCGCCGGGTAGAGCGCCAGGTAGAGGGCCAGGATGGCCATCAGGCCCAGTGAGGCGATAAGCGGCAGGCCACCGTAGGTGTCTATGCTGACATGCACCCAGCTGATCCCCACAGAGAAACTGCCAAAGCCAAAGCTTAGCCAGTAGAGAAATGTCTGCTTCGGGGTAAGCCGGCGGCTGTGCCAGAGGGCGAACGCCATGGCCAGCGGATAGATGGGCCAAAGTGCATAGGGGGCAAAGGCCAGAGCGGTACTGGCACCCGCCAGATAGGCGAGTACCAGCCGTATTACAGGATGATGGGCAATTGCCCTAAGTCGTAGCAGCATTATAGCCTCATCAGGGGACCGAAGGTTTACGCGTTTTCTTCTTCGGTCTGGGGATCGGGAAGTTTCACCCTGAGCTGAACCAGCCTGCGGGTGTCGGCGCTAATCACCTTAAATTCAATCTCATCTATGGTGATCTTCTCGTTGCGCTCGGGCAGGTGGCCAAAGGCGTGGGAGACCAAGCCGCCGACGGTATCGAACTCTTCGTCACTAAACTGAGTGCCGAAGGTCTCGTTGAAGTCGTCGATAGGGGTCAGTGCCTTGACCATGTAGATCTGTTTGCCCACCTTGCGGATCTCTGTCTCTTCGGCGGAGTCGTGATCGAACTCATCTTCGATCTCGCCGACGATCTCTTCGAGAATATCCTCGATGGTGACCAGACCGGAAACGCCACCATATTCATCGACGACGATCGCCATATGGTAACGCTGGGAACGGAATTCCTTCAGGAGCACGTCGACACGTTTGCTCTCTGGCACCACGACGGCCGGACGGATCACCTGCTCGAGGGAAAAGGGCTCGTCGTTATTTTTAAAGCCATACTGCAACAGGTCTTTAGCCAGCAGTATGCCTTCGATATGATCTTTATCTTCGTTGACCACGGGGAAGCGGGAATGGGCCGAGCCTATGACGGTCGACAGCAGCTCCTCTACCGTGTTGTCTATTTTTAGCGCCACAATTTGTGCACGTGGGATCATGATGTCACGCACGCGCAGATCGGAGACTTCTAAAACACCTTTAATCATTTCGCGCGTGTCTTCGCTGATCACTTCTCTCTGTTCAGCGTCGTGGATCACCTCCACTAACTCGTCGCGACTCTGTGGTTCGCCCTGGAATAACTGACTTACTTTTTCAAACCAGCCCTTCTTATGGGCGTTGCTACTCGGTGGGTTATCGTCACTCATAGTAATTTCCTGACCAGAATTGGCCGGCTATTGCTCCTTGTAAGGATTGGGAAATCCCAAACTTTCAATAAGTTGAGTCTCTAAAGACTCCATTTCTTCTGCTTCGCTATCGATAATATGATCATACCCTAGCAGATGCAGACAACCATGTACAACCATGTGGGCCCAGTGGGCTGTAAGGCTTTTTCCTTGGATCTCAGCCTCCTGCTCGACCACAGGCACACAGATAACTAAGTCGCCCAGCAGGGGCAGTTCAACCTCAGGTGGCGACTCGAACGGGAATGATAGCACATTTGTCGGCTTGTCTTTGCCTCTATAGGTATGATTTAACTGCTGACTTTCAGCCTCATCCACCAGGCGTATGGTCATCTCGGCCTCGGGCATGACGTTGCCTAGAGCCAGACGTACCCAAGACTCGAACTCTTCCTGGCTCGGCAATTGTTCGGCCTGGGTCGCAACTTGTAGATCCAGGTGCAGTGCTATTGGGCTATCAGGCATCATGGTGCTTAGGCTCCTCTGCCTTAAACTGGCTCTCTCGCTTGGCTTTTTCGCTGGCGACTTTTTGATCGTGCGCCTCATAGGCCTCGACGATACGGGCAACCACGGGGTGGCGCACCACATCCTTGGCCTGGAAGAAGTTAAAGCTGACCTCGTCGACTTCGCTAAGCACCTCGATGGCATGGCGCAGACCAGATTTCTGATGCTTGGGCAGATCGATCTGGGTGATGTCGCCGGTGATCACCGCGCGGGAGTTGAAGCCGATACGGGTGAGGAACATCTTCATCTGCTCTACAGTGGTGTTCTGGCTCTCATCCAGGATAATAAAGGCATCATTCAGGGTACGACCACGCATATAGGCCAGGGGCGCGACTTCGATGACGCTGCGCTCGATCAGGCGCTCGACCTTCTCGAACCCCATCATCTCAAACAGGGCGTCATACAGTGGACGCAGGTAAGGGTCGACCTTCTGGCTGAGATCGCCGGGCAGGAAGCCGAGTTTCTCGCCGGCCTCGACAGCTGGGCGGGTCAGCAGTATGCGTCTCACTTCCTGACGCTCCAGGGCATCGACCGCCGCGGCGACCGCCAGGTAGGTCTTACCCGTACCGGCCGGACCAATACCGAAGGTGATGTCGTGGCGCACTATGTTGGCCACATAATCGCTCTGGTTGGGATTGCGGGGCTTGACCACGCCGCGCTTGGTCTTGATATAGAGCTCTTTGTCGTCGCGGGGGGCGTCGGCCTCGAGGGCGATAGCCTCTTGTATCGCCATGTGCACCTTATCGGGCTCGAGGTCTGGCGTGCTGCCGCGTACCGGCTGCGTCTCGACATAGAGTTCTTTGAGCAGATTATTGACCGTCAGGCAGTTGCGGGCTTGACCGACAATTTGAAAATGGTTATTGCGATAGTTGATCTCGACGCCGATGCGACGCTCGAGCTGTTTGATGTTGTCATCAAAGGGGCCGCAGAGCGACGCTAGCCTACGGGTATCAGACGGCTCGAGATACAGATTGAGCGTGGTGAGTTTGTTTGACAAAAATAGCTCCAGTTGCGTTTGTCGTGAATGCGTGTGCCGTCGGGTGTCATGCCCGACAGACTATAGTGACAGTTTACGAGGCATTAAGTTTAATTGCTAATGCTATTTGATTGCACCATTTGATTGAAAATTCGCCGCCCCTAAAAGGTTTATGGATTCAAGGCGCAGTAAAAATGCACGATAGAAATGTGCAATAAAAAAGCGACCCTGGGGTCGCTTTCAATTCGCATTTTAGAGATGCCTAAGGGATAAACTGAGTCACCCCAAGATCGTCATCTTTCTTATGCTTGGCCAGGATGTCTGATGGACGCAGGTCACGGCGCAGGTCCATCTCATCTTCGCCGCGAATGAATTTGCCACGCAGCGAGTTGGTAAACACATCGACGATCTCGACGTCGACGAAGCTACCTATGTGCTTAGGATCGGCTTCGAAGTTCACCACGCGGTTGTTTTCGGTGCGGCCACGCAGCTCCATAGGGTTCTTAACCGATGGGCCTTCTACCAGGATACGCTGCACTGTGCCTAGCATCTGACGGCTGTAGCGCATCGCCTGCTGGGTGATCCTGTCTTGCAGAATCGCCAGGCGCTCCTTCTTCTCATCCAGCGAGACATCATCGGGTAGATCCGATGCCGGTGTACCCGGGCGTGCGCTGTAGATAAAGCTGAAGCTGTGGTCGAACTGCACATCTTCAATCAGCTTCATGGTATCGGCAAAGTCCTGCTTAGACTCGCCAGGGAAGCCGACGATGAAGTCAGAGCTGATCTGAATGTCGGGTCTGGCCTTACGTAGACGACGGATGATCGACTTGTATTCGATAGCCATGTGGCCACGCTTCATCTGGGTGAGGATCAGATCTGAACCAGATTGCACCGGCAGATGCAGGAAGCTCACCAACTCAGGCGTGTCTTCATACACGTCTATGATGTCTTGGGTAAACTCGATCGGGTGGCTGGTAGTGAAACGAATACGATCGATACCGTCGATGGCGGCCACATAACGTAGCAGCTCTGCGAAGGTACAGATATCGTCATCGTGGGTCGCGCCGCGATAGGCGTTCACGTTCTGGCCTAGCAGGTTAACCTCACGCACGCCTTGCTCGGCGAGCTGGGCGATCTCTAGGATCACGTCGTCCACCGGACGGCTCACCTCTTCACCGCGTGTGTATGGCACCACGCAGAAAGAGCAATATTTGCTACAGCCTTCCATGATGGAGACGAAGGCGCTCGGGCCCTCGGCGCGCGGCTCTGGCAGGCGGTCGAACTTCTCAATCTCGGGGAAGCTGACGTCGATGACGGCCTTGCCGCCTTGCTGGATCTGTTCGATCATCTCTGGCAGACGATGTAGCGTCTGTGGGCCGAAGATCAGGTCGACACACTGAGCTCTGTCTTTGATTGCCTTACCTTCTTGAGACGCCACGCAACCACCTACACCTATGATAAGGTTAGGGTTCTTGTCTTTTAGCGTCTTCCAGCGACCCAGCTGGTGGAATACTTTTTCCTGTGCTTTTTCGCGAATAGAGCAGGTATTGAGTAGCAGTACATCTGCTTCCTCGGCCTCTTCGGTCAAGGTGTAGCCTTGATATTCGTCGAGCAGGTCGGCCATCTTTGATGAGTCATACTCATTCATCTGACAGCCCCAGGTTTTAATGTGGAGTTTCTTACTCATCAGTTTTGCGCCGTTGTTGCAACTACTGGGAAAAATAGCGCGACATTTTACCCTCTGCGCCGCCTGCTGGCTAGCTTTTGCACGTCATAAGGATGAATTTACTCGGTGCGCGCGGATCCTTTGACCGGGAAATCCACCAGGGCGACCTGCGCCTCGGGCGTCTGAGTAAAGAAGGCATCGGCCATCGCCTGGCTGCTGTTTTTGGCCTGACGCTGTATGCTTGTTTGGATCTCCGCCCTATAATGGCTCATTAATTCAATCGTATATTGATATAGGGCATAATCAAGCGAGTTGCGATAGGTTACAGTCATCCTCTCCATCCCAGAGGTGGGCGTGGCAAGGGCCGAGGCCGACACTAGACTGGCGGCGGTGATTAGGCTGGCTAGCAGTAACTTTTTCATAGGACACTCCGTGACACTCAGCAGTAATGGGTAGCTGTATTGCAAGTTAGCTGTGAACTGAGAGTGTAAAGGCGCAAATGGCGTTATGCGCCGCGCCTTTGTAACTGAGTGTGAGTAGTTGCCTGCCTGGTAACATTTATACACGCAATCCGTCGATGTGACATATTTGGTAATAAGAAGTAGGGAGTCGAACCCAAGGTGAGTCAGAACCAGCGCAAGACCTTAGTGAAAGATGTTGTCGTGTTAGGCGGCGGTATGGTGGGGGCGGCGACGGCCCTCGGGTTGGCGCAGCTTGGCCTGTCGGTGGCGGTGGTTGAGGCCTATGGGCCCAAGGCCTACGACAGTGAGCAGGAACTGGATCTTAGGGTATCGGCCATCAGCGTGGCCTCTGAGCAGTTGCTCGAGCGCCTCGGCGCCCTGTCGGCACTCGGCGAGATGCGTCAGGTGGCCTACAAGGGGCTGGAGACCTGGGAGATGGAAGGCTGCATCACCCAGTTTCATAGCGACCAGATTGGCGCCTCTCATCTTGGTCATATCGTCGAGAACCGTCTGGTGCAGCTGGCCCTGTGGCAGCAATTTGACCGACATGACAATCTCAGCCTGCTTTGCCCAGCCAAGGTCAGCCAGTTTGCCCGCATGGAAGACGGCATTCGTCTCACGCTGGAGGATGGCAGCGAGATAGAGACGCGGCTATTGGTGGGGGCCGATGGCGCCAACTCTCAAGTGCGCCAGTGGGCAGGGATCGGCGTGACGGGTTGGGATTACGCCCAGTCGGCCATGCTGATCAATATCGCCACCGAGCAGGAAGAGCAGGATGTCACCTGGCAGCAGTTTACCCCTAAGGGGCCGCGCTCCCTGTTGCCGCTACCGGGTAAGCACGCCTCCCTGGTGTGGTACGACGATGCCAGTCGTATCGCGCAGCTGCAAAGCCTAAGTAATCAGGCGCTGTATGAGCAGATAGATGCCCATTTTCCTAAACGTCTGGAGCGTGAGTTTAAGGTACTCTCTAAGGGAAGTTTCAAGCTGACCCGTCGCCACGCCCAGCGCTACTTCGACGATCACCTGGTGATTCTGGGCGACGCCGCCCATACCATCAACCCCCTGGCCGGCCAGGGTGTCAACCTGGGCTTTAAGGATGTCAGCGCCCTGATAGACACCTTCGCTGATGCCATCGCTAACCATAAATGCTGGTGGGATAACGAGGTGCTCAAGAGTTATCAGGCTAAGCGTTACACCGACAATCAGCTGATGATGACCACCATGGATCTCTTCTACGCCGGCTTTAGCAACGAGCTCTTGCCGCTGAAACTGCTGCGAAACGGCGCCCTCAAGCTGGCGAACATAGACGGGCCCATCAAGCAGAAGGTACTCAAATACGCCATGGGGCTATAAGCTCTGGCCATATTGCCCTTGTCCGGGATAAATTTGTTGCCGACTCGATTGAGTGCTAAAATGCCGCGTTTTTTATTGGCACTTGCGAATGGACAAGGGTGAAATGAGCAATATAAAGCTTATCGTAGGCTTGGCTAATCCAGGCGACAAATATGAGCAGACTCGGCACAACGCAGGTGCATGGTATGTCAACGAGCTGGCACGGGTATGCGGTGTCAGCCTAGTGGCCGACAGCAAATACTATGGCCTGACCGCCAGGGCAACTCTGTACGGTAAAGATGTGCGCCTTTTGATCCCGACCACCTTTATGAACCTCAGTGGCAAGTCGGTGGGGGCCTTGGCAAACTTCTTTCGTATTGCACCCGATGAGATCTTAGTGGCTCACGATGAGCTGGATATGCCGCCGGGTGTGGCTAAGTTTAAATTGGGCGGCGGTCATGGCGGTCATAATGGCCTCAAAGATATCATCGCCAAGCTCGCTAACGACAAAGGTTTCTATCGACTGCGGATCGGCATTGGCCATCCAGGCGACAAGAGCATGGTCAGCAACTATGTGCTGGGTAAGGCGCCGCAGACCGAGCAACGCCTCATCGAAGAGGTGATTGACGAGGCGGTGCGCGCCACCGAGGTGCTCTTTAAGGAAGACATGAGTAAGGCGATGCACAGGTTGCACTCTTACAAGGCCGGTTAAGTCGATTCGTCGGCAATGAACAGCTTTATTATCGCCTCGGCGATAAGGTTAATTAAATAAAGGTAATAATATGGGTTTTAAATGTGGCATCGTCGGCCTACCAAACGTAGGTAAATCGACTCTGTTCAACGCCTTGACTAAGGCGGGTATCGAAGCGTCAAACTTCCCGTTTTGTACGATCGAGCCTAACACGGGTGTGGTACCTGTGCCGGATCCACGTTTGGAGGCCCTGGCGGAAATCGTTAAGCCTGAACGTGTTCTGCCGACTACCATGGAATTCGTCGATATCGCCGGCCTGGTGGCGGGCGCTTCGAAAGGGGAAGGCCTGGGTAACAAGTTCCTGGCAAACATTCGTGAAACCGATGCTATCGGTCACGTGGTGCGTTGTTTCGAAGATGAGAATAT
Source organism: Shewanella loihica PV-4 (assembly GCF_000016065.1). Classification (NCBI taxonomy): domain Bacteria; kingdom Pseudomonadati; phylum Pseudomonadota; class Gammaproteobacteria; order Alteromonadales; family Shewanellaceae; genus Shewanella; species Shewanella loihica. The sequence goes on along the minus strand of NC_009092.1, from coordinate 3,458,553 downwards.
CGTACACGTCGCCAACAAGGTTTCGCCTGCGAGCGACATCGAGGTGATCAACACCGAACTGGCACTGGCTGACTTAGATTCTTGCGAGCGCGCCATTTTGCGTCAGCAAAAGCGTGCCAAGGGCGGCGACAAAGACGCTAAGTTCGAGGTGAGCGTGCTGGAGAAGATGCGCCCAGTACTGGACGAAGGTCACATGCTGCGCTCTATGGATCTGAGCAAAGAGGAGCTGGCGGCGGTTAACTACCTTAACTTCCTGACCCTCAAGCCAACCATGTATATCGCTAACGTTGCCGAGGATGGTTTCGAGAACAACCCACACCTGGATGCGGTACGCGAGATCGCGGCGAAAGAGAATGCGGTAGTTGTGGCCGTGTGCGCGGCTATCGAATCTGAGCTGGCCGAGATGGATCCTGAAGACCGTGACGAGTTCATGGCCGACCTTGGCCTGGAAGAGCCTGGTCTAGATCGCGTGATCCGCGCCGGTTACCAACTGCTGGATCTTCACACCTACTTTACCGCCGGTGTGAAAGAGGTTCGCGCCTGGACAGTACCAGTTGGCGCCTGTGCGCCGCAGGCGGCTGGCGTTATCCACACCGACTTCGAACGTGGCTTCATTCGTGCCCAGGTGATGTCTTATGACGATTTCATCGCCTACAAGGGTGAGGCGGGTGCCAAAGAAGCGGGTAAACTGCGCGTTGAAGGTAAGACCTATGTGGTTAAAGATGGCGATGTGATGCATTTCCTCTTCAACGTTTAGCGGTTGACGCCGTTCTTGGCGGCGAAAACCAATAAACGCTTAAGCGGCTCGATACTCCATCGGGCCGTTTTGCTTTATCCCACGGGGAAAAATAGGCGTTAATTGCAGGTTTTTAGGGGCGAATTGCATAAGGCCTGTTCACTTTGGTGAGTTTATAGGCGAACGGCTAAGATAGTTTAAATTAGCGAAAAAAAGCTGTTGACCTGCCTACGCTGAATAAGCATAATACGCCCCGTTCCTCAGCAAGAGGGGCGCGAAATATCGATGGCTATGTAGCTCAGCTGGTTAGAGCACAGCACTCATAATGCTGGGGTCGCAGGTTCAAGTCCCGCCATAGCTACCATCCTTTCAAGATGTAAAATTGATAGTGGCAGACGCCACCATCTGTTCAAGATGTAAAACTAGAAGCAGTGCGGGAGTGGTGGAATTGGTAGACACGCCAGATTTAGGTTCTGGTGCCGCAAGGTGTGAGAGTTCAAGTCTCTCCTCCCGTACCATTTATTTTTGACTAGAGGTTGTCTACCTTTAGTCTTAAGCAAGAAAATTGGGGTATCGCCAAGCGGTAAGGCACCGGGTTTTGATCTCGGCATTCCTAGGTTCGAATCCTAGTACCCCAGCCATTTTCCTCTTGCTTAATTTGATTCTTGGGGTATCGCCAAGCGGTAAGGCACCGGGTTTTGATCTCGGCATTCCTAGGTTCGAATCCTAGTACCCCAGCCATTTATCAGTAAGATAAATGTGGCTATGTAGCTCAGCTGGTTAGAGCACAGCACTCATAATGCTGGGGTCGCAGGTTCAAGTCCCGCCATAGCTACCATCTTATTTCAGGTAAATCCGCCGTTGTCGGCGCCATCTGCTCAAGATGTAAAACTTGAGGTCTGCTAGTTAGTTGAGCCTCGGCTCAGACATATGACTAGAATCTTCATCAAGATAGAAAACTAGATGCTAAGCGGGAGTGGTGGAATTGGTAGACACGCCAGATTTAGGTTCTGGTGCCGCAAGGTGTGAGAGTTCAAGTCTCTCCTCCCGTACCATTATTTGAGGTTATAGGTGTATCCTGTAATCTAAGCCGAGCTTGTTGGGGTATCGCCAAGCGGTAAGGCACCGGGTTTTGATCTCGGCATTCCTAGGTTCGAATCCTAGTACCCCAGCCATTTTTATCTAGCTTAAGATGTTAAACTAAGCCATCGAATCAGATGTAAAGCGATGCGGGAGTGGTGGAATTGGTAGACACGCCAGATTTAGGTTCTGGTGCCGCAAGGTGTGAGAGTTCAAGTCTCTCCTCCCGTACCATTATTAAGATTGCAAAGAGCCTGTCCAAGTGACAGGTTTTTTTGTATCTGTCTTTTACCTATCTGTCGTTTGTTTATCAATCAGTTGCCTGTCAGGCCTGAATCTGATTCCTCTGATTCGAGATTTAAGCGTCGCTTCAATCCTTGCGAGAAGCCTTCAAGTCACGAGCCGACTCAAGCTTTGATCTAACTGGCTAGTCGCTGCTAGGCCCCTGTGATAGCATGAGTTTTTTATTATCACAGGGAGTGACAACCTTGAGCATTAAAACATTAGTCTGCGGTCTGAGCCTGCTGGCGCTTAGCTCTTTTATGATTAGCCCTCTGGTGCTGGCACAGCCCAGCACACTAACGATAAAGCAAAACACCAAGCCTAAGTCTTCAGACCGCTATATTCGCGCGGTGCATCAAGAGATAGAGACCCACAACATAGGGCTCGAAAAGACCCGTTACGCCATCCTGATGGGCATGCTGAATACCAAGGGTTTCGCCTGGGTGTATGACGGCGAGGGCGAGGGTTATATCCTGGCGCGCTTCGACTATCGCGGCGACACCAATGTGATGCGCATCGAATACGACGAGTCCCTGGTGCAGCTCAAGTATCAAGATGCCCTGGGCGATTATCAGTGTGCAAATCTCATCGACGGGATCTGCTATAAGAATGGCCGAGGCTACTTCAACTACATCAAGAACCTCAGAGCCAGCATCGCCAGACAGCTGCAAATGCGTTAAGGAAGCGTGAAGATGAAAAAGATTATGCTAGGAATGCTCATAGGTTTGAGTCTTGCGGCGCCATTGCAGGCACAGGGGCTGCACCTCTATCAAGATCCCATTCCACTGGGCAGCTATGTGACAGATTACGACGATATGCTGGACAAGGCCGTGTCTCGCAACCACTGGCGCTTCGAGCGTGAGGGGGACAAACGCTTCGCCAGACTGAGCTACAAGACCTACGAGATAAACGTCGAGCTGGTTGAGAGTGACAAGGGCATCGCCATCACGCTGATCGATGCCAAGCGCGAAGGCTGCACCAAGAAGTGTGACGTCGACATGGATAAGGTCAGTGGCTGGCTGGTCAAACTGCGCCGCACCATCGCCTATGATCTTACCCTGGCGGTGCGTGATGACGCCTTGAGGCGCACGGTCAGATAAGAGTAGGCATAGATAAGCATTCGCTGACACTAAGTCATGCTAGATACAAAAAAGCCACTCGATTGAGTGGCTTTTTTCGTTACCCTTGAAAGCGGGTGATTAGTGCTTAAACATCGCAGAGATAGACTCTTCGTTGCTTACGCGGCGGATAGCTTCAGCCATCACGCTAGACATGGTCAGCTGGGTCACTTTATCCAGTGCCGCCATCTCTTCACTCAGTGGGATGGTGTCGGTCACGATCACTTCGTCGATCACAGACTCGGCGATGTTCTTAGGCGCGTTGCCTGAGAATACTGGGTGAGTGGCGTAGGCGAATACGCGGTTAGCACCGTGTTCTTTAAGCGCTTCGGCTGCCTTACACAGGGTACCGCCGGTGTCGATCATGTCGTCGACTATGATGCAGTCGCGGCCTTGAACGTCACCAATGATGTGCATCACCTGAGCAACGTTCGCCTGTGGGCGACGCTTGTCGATGATAGCCAGATCTGAATCGTCCAGTAGCTTGGCTACGGCGCGGGCACGTACTACACCACCGATATCTGGTGAAACCACGACTGGGTTGTCCAGCTGTTTGGCCAGCATATCTTCCAGCAGCACTGGGCTACCGAATACGTTGTCTACAGGTACATCGAAGAAGCCCTGGATCTGCTCGGCGTGCAGGTCACAGGTCAATACGCGGTCAACACCAACGCTTGATAGAAAGTCGGCGACTACCTTAGCGGTAATAGGTACACGAGCACTGCGTACACGACGGTCTTGACGAGCGTAACCGAAGTAAGGAATAACCGCAGTAATACGGCCAGCAGATGCGCGACGTAACGCGTCTACCATAACGATAAGTTCCATCAGGTTATCGTTAGTAGGTGCACACGTAGATTGAATGATAAATACATCCGCCCCACGTACATTTTCGTTAATCTGGACACTGATTTCACCGTCACTGAAAACGCCAACCTCAGCGTCTCCGAGTTTACAAAATAGGCGATCTGCTATCTTCTTGGCGAGACTGGGGGTTGCGTTACCAGCAAATAGTTTAATGTCAGGCACTGTATGGACCTCAGGCGTATGCTTCATTGTAATTGTCGGGATAACCTAGGCTATCCCGCATGAACTTAGTGCTGCGTTAACCGCAACGCTAATGGTGATTTATTTGTCCCCTTGGCGATGAAACCGCACAAACCCGCTGGCAATTTGGCAAAAACATGCTCTGCCTGCTGGCGTGTGTCGAAGATACCGAATACACATGCTCCGGTTCCCGTCATTCTGGACGGCGCATATTCTATCAGCCACGCCAATGCTTTGGCAACTTGGGGGTATCGCTCGGCGACTCTGGGTTGGCAATCGTTGTGCCAGTCACTGCTCATTAAATCATCCATGGAGAGCTTAGGCGTATCCCGTGGTAGCAGGGGATCGTTAAACACCTCGGCGGTGGAAACGTGAACATCCGGGGTCAGGATCAGGTACCAATTTTCCGGCGCCTCGACCGGGATCAACTTCTCGCCAACCCCTTCGGCAAATGCCGCTAAACCATTAATAAAAACAGGGACATCAGCGCCAAGAGACAGGCCAATCTTTGCCAGTTCATCCTGTGATAATTGAGTCTGCCACAGATGATTCAGGGCGACCAGTGTGGTGGCCGCATCGGATGAGCCGCCACCTATGCCGCCGCCCATTGGCAGTTTTTTATCCAGCCAGATCTCGGCGCCTTGATGGGTACCTGTGTACTCCTGCAAAGATTTTGCAGCTTTTAGAATTAAGTTATCGCTATTTGCAACAACAGCTTCCATCTCGGAATGCAGGGTGAGGCTGCCGCTGTCGTTGACGGCAAAATCCAGGTAGTCGCAGTAGTCGATAAACTGAAACAGGGTCTGTAGTTCATGGTAGCCATCGGCGCGGCGGCCGTTGACGTGGAGAAACAGGTTGAGTTTAGCCGGTGCCGGCCAGGCGGTGGATCTATTGCTTGTCATCTGTCGATTCCGGTTGTGATGCGCGCTTGGGTGTCAGTGCCTGCCACTGGCTGACCTGTAGCTTTAAACGAATGTCGTCGCGCTCTAGCTGCAGCAGTCTCGGCAGCTCGGCGCCGCTCTGCTCTTGCCAACTGTTGAAGCTGACGTGCCAGGGGCTACTGCCTGTGTGGTTGAGTACCTCCTTGGGGCGACCTTGCTCGTCGACGGCGACCACCTCATCCTGAGCGGAAACCTGCCCCGTGATCCACAGGGGCAGGGTGTCGACCGGTATCGACCAGCCGGTGAGGCGCCTGAGCAGCTCTTCGGCGTCGCTGTCCTGATACACCTTGTCTTCTATCTGCAGGCTCGCCTGGCTAGGGGTCTTGTTAAGGGTCATGACTGTAGTGCCCAGCATAGTGGTCAGGGTCAGGTCGTCATTGGTCTGGGTATGGAACCAGTAGAGGTTGGTGCTGAATTTATCTTCTGGGGTGCGCACCGCCAACTTGCCCTGCAGCTCCCAGGCCTCTGCCTGGTTAGCACTTTCTACCTGTGTGGGGGCGTAGTCGATCGGTTTGTGGGAGGCACAGCCGGCGAGGGTCATTAGCGCTAAGGCCGCACAGCTTGCCGAAATTTTTGTGAAGTAGTTCAAATTATTCATCTATGGCTAAAATCACTAGCGCATATCATACGAGGGCTGACTTTAAATACCAACGACTAATCCCAAATTTCCTGCCAGCCTAGGCTAGGGTTAGCAATGGCTAATTTTCGCAAGGGCCTGAGGGCTTGATTTTAAGCCTCAGGTTTAATAGAAAAAAGTTGTGACAAGCCAGATTATTGTTCGGTTTTGTTAAGCGTATTCTGTTTTTAGTCGACTCAATTGCGTAGAATGACTGGCATTAAGTGAGATGATTCGGGCCTATGGCCGGTAGTCAATGAACTCGCAAGATTAACAGACCCTAGAGACCAGAAAGAGTCAGATGAGCCTTGTAGCAATCGGTATTAATCATAAAACAGCCACTGTAGACCTACGAGAAAAGGTAGCGTTTGCGCCTGATAAAATTCATGAAGCGATGAAGAGTCTTGCCAGTCGGACTAAGACAGGGGAGGCAGTGATCGTCTCGACCTGTAACCGCACTGAGCTCTATTGCAACACGGGTGATGAGGCGGATGTGATCAGCTGGCTGGAGTCTTATCATCAGTTATCTCATGATGACGTATTGCCCTGCCTGTACAAGTATCAAGGGCAGCAGGTGGTACAGCATCTGATGCGAGTCTCGTCGGGACTCGACTCGCTCATTTTGGGCGAACCGCAGATCTTAGGTCAGGTGAAACAATCTTTCGTGAAGGCCAAAGAGGCCGGCACGGTTGCGGTCACCATGGACAGACTGTTCCAAAATACCTTCTCGGTGGCCAAGAAGGTGCGCACCGAGACAGAGATCGGTGCCGCCGCCGTATCGGTCGCCTTTGCGGCCGTGAGCATGGCCAAACATATTTTCTCGGCGCTGAGCGCCACTAAGGTGCTGCTGATCGGTGCCGGCGAGACCATAGAGCTGGTGGCACGCCACCTGAAAGACAATGGTGTCGACTCCATGATAGTCGCCAACCGTACCATTTCCCGCGCCGAAGCCATGTGTGAAGAGTTCGGTGCGACGGCAATTACGCTCGAACAGATACCAGATTTTCTCCCTAAGGCCGATATCGTGATATCCTCTACCGCCAGCCCATTACCTATACTGGGTAAAGGCATGGTAGAAAAAGCGCTTAAGCAGCGTCGTCATCAACCTATGTTATTGGTTGATATAGCAGTTCCTAGAGATATCGAGGCCGAAGTTGCCGATCTGGACGATGCCTTCTTATACACGGTTGACGATCTGCAAAGCATCATTGAACAGAATATGGCCTCCCGACGTGAGGCGGCCGAGAAAGCTGAATTAATTGTTGAAGAGGAATCTCATCATTTCATGGAGTGGATTCGATCGTTAGAGTCGGTCGACAGCATCCGTGAATACCGAAGCCAGAGTATGGCGATCAGAGATGAGTTGGTCGAGCGAGCGATCAATAAGTTGGCCCAGGGTGGTGATAGCGAGCAGCTAATACTGGAACTGGCGAACAAGTTGACCAATAAGTTGATCCACGCCCCGACCCAGGCGCTCACCCAGGCGAGTCGCCGCGGTGACCTCAATAGCTTAGGACAATTAAGAGCAGCGCTCGGACTAGATAAAGACTAAGGTTAGCGTTGTAATGAAGGACAGTGTTATTCGCAAGCTCGAAGGCTTGCTTGAGCGTAATGAAGAGGTTTTGGCGCTGCTGAGTGATGCGGAAATCATCGCCGATCAGGAGCGTTTTCGCGCTCTGTCCAAAGAGTATTCTCAACTCGAAGATGTGGTAAAGAGCTTCAAGGCCTACCGCCAGGCCGAAGAAGATCTTGCCTCGGCGCAGGAGATGCTCGCCGAAGATGACGCCGATCTGAAAGAGATGGCGCAAGAAGAGATTAAAGAAGCCAAGGCGACCCTGGATGTCTTGGAAGGCGAGCTGCAGATCCTGCTGCTGCCAAAAGATCCTAAAGATGACAACAACGCCTTCCTCGAGATCCGCGCCGGTGCCGGTGGTGACGAGGCGGCTATCTTTGCCGGTGACCTGTTCCGCATGTACAGTCGCTACTGCGAGGCAAACCGCTGGCAGATGGAGATCATGAACGCCAACGAAGGCGAACATGGTGGCTTCAAAGAGATCATCGTTAAAGTGTCAGGCGATGGCGTCTATGGCAAGCTCAAGTTCGAGTCGGGCGGACACCGAGTACAGCGCGTGCCTGAAACAGAATCTCAAGGACGTGTGCATACCTCAGCCTGTACCGTGGTGGTAATGCCTGAGATCCCAGAAGCCGAAGCGATCGAAATCAATCCTGCCGATCTAAAGGTCGACACCTTCCGCGCCTCGGGTGCCGGTGGTCAGCACGTAAACAAGACAGATTCAGCCATCCGTATTACCCATATTCCTTCGGGTATCGTGGTGGAGTGTCAGGATCAGCGCTCGCAGCATAAAAACCGCGCCCAGGCGATGAGCGTCTTGGCCGCCCGTATTCAGGCGGTGGAAGATGAGAAGCGCCGCAGCGAAGAGGAATCGACACGTCGTAACCTGGTTGCCAGTGGTGACCGCTCGGAGCGTGTGCGTACCTATAACTTCCCTCAGGGACGTGTGAGCGAGCACAGAATCAACCTGACTCTCTATCGCCTCAGCGAAGTGATGGAAGGCGACCTCGATGCCATCCTCGGCCCCTTGATGCAGGAAAACCAAGCCGACCTGTTAGCAGCCCTTTCCGAAGGTTAATCTTGCTATCATTGCCGCTAGGTGATTAAGGATATGCTTTGTTCCAGACGTTAGCACAGGCCCTCGAATGGGCCTCGACTCGACTCCAGGATGTGTCTGACAGTGCCAAGCTCGATGCCGAGGTGATGCTGCTGCATATCATTCATAAGCAGCGCAGTTATCTCTATACCTGGCCAGACGAGCGTCTGACCAGCGAGCAGGTGACCGAGTATAAGCAGATGGTCGGTCGCCGCGAGTTAGGTACTCCCATCGCTCACATCGTCGGCGAACGGGAGTTCTGGTCGCTGCCCTTCATGGTTAATCCCACCACGCTGATCCCGCGCCCGGATACCGAGATTTTGGTAGAGACAGCCCTTAATCTGCCGCTGGCGGAGAATGCTAAGGTGCTGGACCTGGGGACTGGTACCGGGGCTATCGCCCTGTCGCTGGCCTTCGAGCGTAGTAACTGGCAGATCACTGCGGTAGACAAGGTGCTCGAGGCCGTTGCCCTGGCCAAGGCCAACCGTGACAACCTCAAGTTGCCTCAGGTGGAGGTACTGCAGAGTGACTGGTTCGACGCCATCAATCGCTACGACTTCAACCTGATCGTCTCCAATCCGCCCTATATCGATGAGGAAGATGAGCACCTGTCCCAAGGGGACGTGCGTTTCGAACCCCATAGCGCGCTCACCGCAGGTGAACACGGCTATGCGGATCTCTTCTACATCGCCGAGGCGGCGCGCGACTATCTGGCGCCCGGTGGCTATCTGCTGCTTGAGCATGGTTTCGGCCAGGCTCTTACGGTGCGCGATAAGATGATCGAGCTGGGTTACGAGGCGGTCGCGACGGTACGCGATTTTGGCAGCAACGACAGATGTACCCTGGGTCGCTGGCCAAGATAGTTGGGTTTGATAGCTTCTTAGCTTAAGCCACAGCACTAGCACTTCACCGCGCGACACTAAAAACGCCATGGGCCTGAGCCTGTGGCGTTTTCTTTTCGTAATATTGTCGTTCTGTTTTAATGCCTCCCAGGATAGTCCATACTCAACAGGTCGCAGGCTAGGGCTGACCTGGCGTCTCAGGAAAACACCATGAAAATGATCGCTATGTTACTGGCCTTGTTAATCATCGGCCTCTTGTATTATCAGCAACTCGCCAAGCAACCTGTGCTCAGCGAGCAGACCGAGGCGGCCCTGGAGGCCACTCAAGGCACAGGTCCTAAGGTGCCGACCCGGCCCGACGAGCTCGCCACCTTCGATAAGGAGATGAACGCCCTGATGCAGGAGGAGGCCGAGAAGCGGGCCAAGGCGTTAAAAGAAGCCGAGGGCCAGTAGCGCTTAAAAGAGAGGCCGTTAATGTTTGAAGAAGCCTCAGGCGGTCAAAATTGATTCTCTAAGCTTGGTTAGCTTAGATTTAATTGCTTAGAGCGTCTTGGTCATGAAGTATTTACAGCCCGTCTTAGGGTATTGCTCCTGAGTCCACTCTAGAGAATAGCCTCTGGCCTCGTAGAAGGGTCGCGCCTGAAAGTTTAGGGTATCTAAGATGGCGTAGATGCAGCCGCGTTCCCTGGCGATACGTTCGGCCTCTTCTAACATCTGGCTGCCGATCTGTTGTCCTCTGAGCGACTCGCTCACCCAGAAGTTATCTATCATCAGCCAGTTGCCGAATGTGCGCGCCGACAGGCCGGCGATCATCTCTCCTGCCTCATTCTCCAGCTTAAGCCCTAGGGGTAAGCGCTCGCTCACCTCCCAACGCTGCCAGTTAAACTCGGCGATTTTTTGCTGCACTGCCTCGGCAAATTCGGGGCTGGCGTCTTGGGTAAAAGTGATGCTCATGATTAACTACCTTGATGTTGATTCCTATGCCGACTAGCTTAAACTAGCGGGATAAATCTGATAAGTGCATTATCTGCATTGGGAGATGAAATCTGTGCATAAAGGTTTGTATCATGTTGATTTAAATCTTCTTAAGTTGTTTCATTCGCTCTATTGCTGTCGCAGTGTAACCCAAGCGGCGCAGCAGATGCATCTGAGTCAGTCGGCGTTTAGTCACGCGCTCTCCAGGCTACGCCAGCAATTGGATGACCCACTGTTTATCCGCTCGGCCAGCGCGATGCTCCCAACTCCCTATGCCGACTCCATCAGCGTCGAGGTCGGCCAGGTGCTGGACAGGCTCAGCGACTGCCTATTACCCAAACAGGCATTTTCTCCGGTGCAGAGTCAGCATGCATTTCGCATTGCGGTGACTGACTTTACCGCCCTGATGTTAATGTCGCGTCTTGCCAAGCGGCTCAGCACCCTGGCGCCCAAGGTGCGCCTCAATCTGATTCACGATGAGCAGCGTATGCCCCTGAGCCGTTTCGAGTCGGGTCAATTGGATTTCGCCTTGGACTTCTCCCATGACGAGGGCCAGGGTCACAGACTCATCAGCGAGTCCCTATGGTGGGAGGGAGACTATTGCACCCTGGCAAGCTCCAAGGTGACTAAGATGAACCGTGACATCTTTCTCGCCAGTCGGCATATCCTGGTTTCCCCCTGGGGAACTGATACAGGGATAGTGGATCAGGTACTTGCCTCACAGGGGCTGAGCCGGGATATCGCCATACAGCTGCCAAATGTCATCAACGCGCCATTTCTGGTGGAGGAGTCGGGGTATCTGGTGACCCTGCCGCGTCAGGCGGCGCGCCTGCTTGCCCATAGCCTACCGCTCAATGAGTTCGACGTCCCTCTGCCTATGCCAAGCTACAAGTTGACGTTGATGAGTTATAAGCCGACCGAAAACACCTCAGAAAACCTTTGGCTGAGGGAGCAGATAAACGAGCTGTTCGACACCTGAGAGGCGTGATCATCCAAGGTGTTAACTCAATTTAAGTGGATATGTTGAAATCGGTTGTGCCGATATTGGTGCCCCGGCCTTTGATCGGGTACACTAGCGCCTTTGCGAGCCACGAAAGAAGATATAATGGACAGTTTATACCCAGCTATTAAGCATATACACCTCACTTTGATTGCCGTGAGTGTGCTGTTTTTTATCGTACGATTTGTGCTGCATCTTAAACAATCAGCCATCATGGACAAGAAATTTGTTAAGATTGCGCCCCATGTGATCGATACCTTCCTGCTGCTCTCCGGCCTAACCTTATGCTTCATCATCAAGCAGTATCCGTTTCAGGATGCCTGGTTGACCGAGAAGATAGGCGCAGTGATCGCTTACATCTTCCTGGCGGCCATCTCGCTTAAGGCTAACCGTAACAAACTCTTCAAGACCTTCGCCGCCCTAGGCGCGCTGGCCTGGGTGATGTACGCTGCGAAAATTGCCATGTTTAAACAAGCAATATTAATGAGCTAATGACAAACCTGATCTTAAACGAGGCGCTCTCCCTTCCAGAGAGCGCCTTTGATATTTCCGAGCACCTGGGATTTTCCGATAAGGAAGCGGCTAAGTGGGCCTGGTACGAGCTGGCGGGCTCTGTACTTAGCCACTATCTGGTCGACAGAGAAGCCCGTCTCGAGGCGCTGTTGCAGTGGTTCTATCAGGATCTCGGCTTCTGTGCGCGAGAGTCCTATTTCAGTATCGAGGCGGCGGATCTCGCCAGCTGCATCACCACGCGGCAGGGTAACAGTACCACACTGGCAAGCGTGCTCATGCTGCTGGGTAAGCAACTGGACCTGGTATTGCAGCCGTTGCTGTTGCCGGGCACCACAGTGCTGAGCTGTCGTATCGACGATAAGGTTCGCTATATCGACCCGCTCACCGGGCAATCCCTGACTCGTCACCAACTTCACGTGTTGGTGCGCGGCGAGTTAGGTAATGGCGCGCCCTTTAAGCCGCGTTATCTGAAGCCTGCGAGCCTCAAGCGCCTGCTGTCACGCATGCTGCATGAGCTCAAGGCCGGCGCCATCCTGGCGAGCAAATTTGAGAGCGCCATGGAGTGCTGTAACTTATTGCTGCAGTGGCACCAAGACGATCTGAATCTTAACCGGGAGCGGGCCTTTATCGCCCAGCAGCTAGGTTGTATCAGCGTCGCGGCGGCGGACCTGCGACACTTTGTCGATAACAGTCCCCACGACCCGGTAACCGAGCTGGTCAAATTACAGTTAAAAGAGCTCAACGACGAGGTTGAGGTCTATCATTAACCCTTAGCGTCCAGGCCGGGATGGCCTGGCGCGGGGGCGAAATTTACCGCGATTGCCAATCGGCTTTAGCGGCCACTACTATAACTACAACAATAAATAACCCATACAAAATAAAAGGGAGATGAGATGAGCAGTACCGCGTTAGTCAGCAATGACGCCACGGCATTAGTCACCAATGATGCCACGGGCCTGGGCCTGTTGGCGGTGATCTTAGGATTCGTGTTTTATACCAATAGCAGCCAGCACCCATTCTGGGTGAAGTTTTATCGTTTCATTCCTGCGCTGCTGCTGTGCTACTTTCTGCCTTCGCTGCTAAACTCCTTTAATATCCTGGATGGCGATACCTCAAACCTCTATTTTGTCGCCTCCCGTTACCTGTTACCCGCCTGTCTGGTGCTGCTGATCTTAAGTGTCGACCTCAAGGCGATCCTAAGCCTTGGCCCCAAGGCGATTGTGATGTTTTTAACCGGTACCGTCGGCATAGTGATAGGGGGGCCAATTGCCTTACTTATCGTGTCGACCCTCAACCCTGAGATCCTCGGGGTGAGCGGGCCAGATGCGGTCTGGCGCGGCATGACTACCCTGGCCGGCAGCTGGATCGGCGGCGGCGCCAACCAGGCGGCGATGAAGGAGATCTACGAGGCCGGTGGCAACATCTTCTCTATCATGGTGACGGTCGATGTGATCGTGGCCAACATCTGGATGGCCGTGCTGCTGTTTATGGCCTCTAAGGCCAAGGAGATCGATGCCAAGACGGGCGCCGATACCCGCGCCATCGAGACCCTCAAGCAGAAGGTGGAGAAGTATCACGCCGAAAACGCCCGTATCGCCAGCTTGCGAGATCTAATGATGATAGTCGCCGTGGGCTTTGGTATCACGGGCCTGGCCCATGTGATCGCCGATTTCCTCGGGCCCTTCTTCGAGGCCAACTATCCCTGGACTCGCGATTACAGCCTGACCTCTAAGTTCTTCTGGCTGATCGTGACGGTAACCACCATAGGTCTGGCCATGTCCTTTACCCCTGTGCGCCATCTTGAGGCGGCGGGCGCCTCTAAGGTCGCCTCGGCGTTCCTCTATATCCTGGTGGCGACTATCGGCCTGCATATGGATGTGTTCAAACTGTTTGACCCGGCCAACCTCTGGTATTTCGCCATCGGCATCATCTGGATGATAGTCCACGCCGGTTTCATGTTGCTGGTGGCCAAGCTTATCCGCGCGCCACTGTTTTACATGGCGGTGGGCAGTCAGGCCAACGTCGGCGGTGCGGCCTCGGCGCCCGTGGTGGCCGCGGCCTTCCATCCGGCCCTGGCACCTGTCGGTGTACTCCTGGCCGTATTAGGCTATGCTGTAGGCACCTATATGGCGTGGGTGTGTGGTCAGATACTGCAGGTCGTGGCTCAGTGATAGGCCAATAAAGAATTTGATTCCTGCCGGGCTTGCCCCGGCTTCTTAAGAGAGAAGTAGCGATGAGTAATAAAACCATAAAGTTAGGTAGCATTGAAATTGCAAACGACAAGCCTTTTGTCCTGTTTGGCGGCATGAATGTGCTCGAGTCGCGAGACCTGGCCATGCAGATCGCAGAGACCTATGCGGAAGTTACTCAGAAGCTTGGGATCCCTTATGTGTTTAAGGCATCGTTCGACAAGGCTAACCGCTCTTCGGTGAACTCTTACCGTGGCCCAGGCATGGAAGAGGGACTGAAGATCTTCCAGGAGATTAAAGATACCTTTAACCTGCCGCTGATCACCGACGTGCATGAGCCCTACCAGTGCCAGCCAGTGGCCGAGGTGGTGGATATCATCCAGCTGCCCGCCTTCCTGGCACGTCAGACGGATCTCGTGGTAGCCATGGCCAAGACAGGCGCCATCATCAACGTGAAGAAGCCACAGTTCTTGGCGCCCCATGAGATGCGTCATATCATCACCAAGTTTAACGAGGCGGGTAACGACGAGATCATCCTATGTGAGCGTGGCTCTTGCTTCGGTTACAATAACCTGGTGGTTGACATGCTGGGCATGGATGAGATGAAGCAGTCGGGTTACCCAGTGATCTTCGATGCGACCCACGCCCTGCAGCGTCCAGGCGGACGTGCCGATAGCGCAGGCGGTCGTCGTGCCCAGGCCACCGAGCTGGCCCGTAGCGGCATGGCGCTGGGTCTGGCGGGTCTGTTTATCGAGGCGCATCCGGATCCAGATAACGCCAAGTGTGACGGCCCATGTGCCTTGCCACTGCATCAGCTGGAAAATTATTTGACCCAGATGAAGGCGATCGACGATCTGGTGAAATCTTTCGCCCCAATCGATACCAGCAAGTAAGCGAGCCTTCACTCAGACTGCTGTAAATCGAGGTCGACATAATGCTGAAGCCCCGCCTGTGCGGGGCTTTTTGATGTCCGTTGAATTGTCTCTGGCACCAGCGCTTTAGCCTGCCATCGTCCTATAGCTTAATCACACGGCTCACTTTCCATGAGGCATTTTCACTCGCCCGGCAGCTGGTTAGGCGTTAGGCTAGTAGTCCCTTTTTGTGAGAGTCGCTTATGTGGATAGTCTTTACCTTTCTCGCCGCCTTCATGCAGTCCTGGCGTAATGCCCTGCAGAGTCAGCTGAGCCGCGATGTCAAGGTGGCCGGGGTAACGCTGGCGCGTTTTCTCTGGGCCGGACCCATCGCCGCCTGTTATCTTGCCGCGCTTTACCTCTTCCTGCCGCCCGACCTGCAACAAGCGGGGCAACAAGTGGGTCAACAAGCAGGGCAACAAGTGGGGCAAGAGAGCCTGCAGCTGTTTCCCGCCCCTTTCTGGGGTTTCGTGCTCGGCGCTGCCTTGATGCAGATTGTGGCCACGGGTTTGATGGTGAAACTGTTTCAGCTCAGAGACTTCGCCATAGGCGCTGGCCTTGCCAAGAGCGAGGCGATCGTCGCTGCCGTGTTTGGTGCCCTGTTTTTCGGCACCCAACTGAGCCCGCTGGGCTGGCTCGGCGTGGTGATTGGCGCGGTGGCCGTGCTCCTGATGAGCAAGGGCGCTGGGGTTGCCAGGCTCTCGCCTCAGGTGTTGCTGCTGGGACTCGCCTGCGGCAGCGCCTTCGCGCTCACCTCGCTCTGGGTCAGAGAGGCAAGTCTGGTGCTGACTCTGCCTTTTCCCCACAGCGCCGCCTGGGTGCTGTTCTGGGTGATAAGCGTGCAAACTGTCATCTTGCTGCTGTTTCTCTACTTGCGGGACCGTCAGACCCTGGCGGCCCTGTGGCGTCGGCCTAAGTTGACCCTGGCTATCAGCGTGACCAGCTGCCTGGGCTCCATCGGTTGGTTCAGCGCCATGGCCTTGCAGGCGGTGCCCTATGTGAAGACCTTAGGTCAGGTAGAGGTGTTTTTTACCCTAATCGTGGCGGGGAGTTATCTGAAGCAGAAGGTGAAGCCGAAGGAGATGACCGCCTTGCTGCTTATCGCAGTGGCGGCCATCTTGGTGATTTGGGGATGATGCGGTCTTAGGCTGTCTGGTAGCGGGCGAGGATCTTGCCCAGACTCTCAGAGGCTTGTGACAGCTGACTGACGCCGATTGAAGATTGGTTGGCCAGCTCCTTGATCACATTGGCCTGCTGGCGTATCTCACTCAACTCGGAGGCGATATCGTTGGCCACGGCGCTCTGCTCCTCCGAGGAGGCGGCGATCTGGAAGCTCATGTCGATAACCGATTGCGACGACTCGTTGATGGCGCTGACGTCTGTGCCTATCTCGGTGATCAGCGACTGGCTGGATTCGGCCTGCTTCACCGTGCGCTGGGTGATGTTGTCTATGTTGTTGGTTTCCTGCTGCAGGTTCTCGATCATCGCCTGAATTTCCACCGTGGCCGACTGAGTGCGGCTGGCCAGGGTTCTCACCTCGTCGGCAACCACGGCGAAGCCGCGGCCCATCTCGCCGGCGCGGGCGGCCTCGATGGCGGCGTTAAGGGCCAGCAGGTTGGTCTGCTCAGAGATGGCGTTGATTGTGGTGATCACTTCGTTGATCTTGGTGGCGTTGACCTTGAGGGTGCTGACCGAATCTGAGGTCTGCTCGATAAAGCCCGACAGCTGCTCGATATCCTTGATCGCCTTCTGCACCCGCTCATAGCTCTGACGGATAGACTGTGAGTTTTGCTCCACTTTCTCTACCGAGCTGTTGGAGATGTTGGATACCTCACCGGCGGAGGCCGTCATCTCCTCCATGGCGGTGGCAACCGAGTCGAGAGATTGGTATTGCTGCTCTATCTGACGCTCGCTTTCCTGATTCTCCGAGGCAAAGGAGCTGGCGGTGTGATGCAGCGTCTCGGCATTATCTTTCACCGTGACCACAAGCTCGGTGAGTGTGTCCATGGCGTTGTCCAGTGCGCAGCCTATGGTGCCAAACTCGTCACGCCCCGGATGAAAGCCCAGGCGCGAGGTGAGGTCACCCTTGGCGATATTCTTGGTGGTGGTCCATAGCACCCAGAGGGCGCCGCCGATGAAGGTGGCGTTCCAGTAGAGCAGGACGGCGAACGGCAGTAACCAGAGATAGGTGAGCAGCAGGCTGTAGAGGGCCGATTGTTTGGCGTCGCGCTCGCGGCTGGCGACATTCTGCGTCAGTGACAGGTTTTGCCCCGCGGCGCTGCGCACCACGGCGGTGACGCTGTCTTGGCTGCGGCTTGAGCTTGCCTGGCCGCTGGGTTGAATATTTAGGCTGGTAAACTTATCGGTCTGGCCGCTGGTTTCCAGGGCGCGTACCATGCCCGATAGCTCACTTTCCAGCGCCGTCATCGAGGCTTGTTCTATGGCATCTATGCTGCCTTGATAGCGGCTGACGCCGATGCAGGTGATGGCGATGAAAAACAGCGCCCCAATGACCCAAAATTTATCGTTAATAGACATCTTGATGAAGAGTTTGTCTATGGTGCGAAAATTAACTTCTCTCATAGTTTTTTTCCGTCTCGAATTAAGGCTGAGGCCTTAGACAATAGTAGAATAAAATGCGGCGACATCCTTAAAATTACGCCTTTTTTACCAATAAATACAGGATGGTTTAACGTTTTTTTTACATAGGTTGCGGCGCACCTGTCCTAGGTCAAGCTTGCCATTCGTCCCTTGAGGGCGCGGTATAGCGTCAGCGCCAATTGGCTGGCCAGCAGACCAAAGCTTGCTCCGGCCAGCAGATCCCCGAGATAGTGATAGTTGAGGCTCAACTGCCCGGTGATGACGGCAAACATGCAGCCAAGCCAGAGGGGCATCAGCTTAGGCGTGTGGCGCCAGAAGGTGAAGGCGAGGGCGAAGGTTAGCAGCGCATGTCCCGAGGGGAAGGAGTCATAGGCGAACCCTTGGGCAAAGGGATGAAACGCCTCGATACGATCGGCTACCCAGGAGGGATTATGGCCATTGCCTAAACTTATCCAGCTCTCAGGCCAGGTGCGGCCAAAGAGCAACTTAGCGATCCAGCGAATCGAGAAGGCCAGCGCCAGGGTGAGCACCAGCTCAATGGCGAGGGCCTGGAACCTGGCGCGAAAGCGCGCGCTGATGCAGGCAAAGATAGTCAGCCCTGCCAGAAACTCCAGTAACAGAGGGGTCTTACTCAGAAGCTTTAGTGCGGGGTGAGACAGCTGCTGGGCGTGCATCAGATCCGCCAGCTGGCGATCGATAAGGTGAACCGAGATAAGCACCAGGGTAAGCAGCAGGCCATAGAGGAGCAGGGCGCCCTTGGCGCTACCGGGAAATAGGTGTTTTAGCATGGAATTGTGCATCTTTGGGAGAAAGCCCTAGCCTAAGGCAAATCCGAGAGCTTGCAAAGTTTGCTACTTCACACTCTGCTTATTTTAGCTGGTTCTCGCAGCGCCTGTACGCAGCGTTTGTCAGGGCGTGAAAACAACGGGTGGCGTGAGAAGTGAGTATCTATAAAAGAGAGAAGAGAATAAGTAAGCGTCATGACGGCAGGCATTAACCTTGCCGCCATGACGAGCGACCGAGAAAGGGTTCGCTTAGCTGCGCAGGCTCTCGATCAGGTAGTTGAGGCTAGGGCTCTCTTCTAAGTTACTGGTCGGGATGACGTTGTACTTAGGCGGCACCAGCCAGTCGCGCTGCACCAGCTCGTCGAGTAGATCCAGGTATTGCACGCTGGTCTTACCCACGAGTAGGTTGTCCAGGCTGCGGGTCTTAGACAGGTGTAACATATCCAGGAAGCCGCTCAGGTAGAGGTGATCCTTAGTGAAGCCGCCGCCGCGATAGACGCGGGCCGTGGTCATGAAGGCATCATCCTTGTCCATCTCCAGCTCATCGATGAGATAGCTGTAGGTGAGATAGAAGTCCTGCTCCTTGAGCATTGAGTCTACCGCCAGCACGCGCGCCGCCAGGGTGTTGAGGCGTGAGTGGGCCATGAAGCCCGCCTTAAGCTCCGCCAGAATCGCCAAACCTTCCTGGGTATAGGTCGAGCCGGGTAGACCCAGACGCAACACCTTAAGCGACTGCTGCTTGGCGTTGAGCGTGGTGGCCATGTGTACCCCAAGCTCATGTTGGATCAGCCGCTGCACCTCACTCTCGTGGAACTGGGCATGGGTGCTGATCGCCAGCTGCGCCGGATTGGAGCAGACCATGGCGCGGGCAACGATGGCGCCGCTGAGGCCAATCTTACAGCGCATCTGCCACTGCTCGGCGCTCTGCTTCATCATCTCGCACACCTGATGGGCATCCAGGCTTTCCCCTCTCTCTTCGGGGATCTCCTTGGCGTACAGCAGGAACTTGGCGTTGGCGATGGCACTCTTATCCGGGCGGCCATGATAACGCAGCGAGTTGTAGACGAAGCCTTCCTGACCGACGCTGGTCAGGAGATCTATCTGTTCGCCCAGCTTGTTAACGATATCCTTGTAGAGCTGCTTAAGCGCGGGATCGGCAATATTGTCTATGGGCAGACGATAGAGACGATACTTGAACTCGTTGGCATCGATAGGCAGCTGACGATAGGCAAAATTTGGCTTGAAACGACTCGGCGCCTTCATGAAGCGTCGACGCTCGGCCGCCAGGTTGGTCGGGTTGACATACTTCAGCGTGTCGACCTTCTGTGCCAGGCGGAACAGGGCGGCGTCTATCTCCAGCACCTCGGGCTCGATGGCGCTGCTGAGCATGTCGGCGCTACGGGTCTTGCTCTGGCGATTGAGCTTGCGCTGGAAGTAGGCGCTGGTGGCGCTAAAGGCGTTCTTAAGTCCCAGCTTGAGATCGTCCAGCACTATGGGGTAGACCTCGCCGGTCAACTCATCCATAAAAACCTTCTTGATCTCCGTCGGCAGCACTAAGGTGCGGTCGAAGCGGGCGTTGGTGTGGGCGATCAGGTAGCCGCGGCCCTCGAAGGCCACGTCCAGCTCGGCGTCCACCTCTACGTTGGGCAGGGTGATGGTCTTGAGTTCACGCTGGAACTTGTGGACCACGCTGCCCCAGCGCTCCATATCGATCTGCGAGGTGCCTATGTTAAACACGGGGGTCGCCTTCTCGATACGCTTGTAGTTGTAGGAGTGCAGGTCGAACACGATCACCATGCCGAACATGCTCTCCAACTTGGCGATCAGCGCCTCGTAGAGTCGATAGAAATCCTGGTGTTTGGCATGGCTGATGGCGCGCTGCTTGGCACTTAGCGGCTTGCGCCACACCTGCTTCATCCAGGCGGACTTGTAGTAGGTACTCAAGCTCTTAGGGCGATTGAGATCGTACTCGAAGCGCGAGTCGCTGCCGGCCAGGGTAATAGGCTGGGAGGCGATCACCTCGTCGGTGAAGGGATCTTCCTCGAAGTAACGCTCCTCTGCGCTCAGCTGACATAATTTGATCAGCTCAGGGCGCAGGTTGTGCCCCGCGTGAATCGCGGTGCACACTACGGGCAGATACTCTTGGATGGTTATCACACAGCCGGAGGAGGCCAGTTGGCCTGAGAATGTCTCCCCGCGTTTAATCAGGGAGAGCATCTGGTCGAGACTATAGATTTGCATTTTCTACCGCTTGACGATATGCACTCTTACGTTGCACCAATAGCTCTTTGGAGTTGATGATGTTTTCGGCGAAATCGATCACCTGCTTCTGCAGGCGGACGCGGTTAAGCTTGTTGATACGCGTGATGCCGCCTGGGCTGAGGACGTTAACCTCGACCAGCTTGTTGCCGATCACATCCAGGCCTGTGAAGTAGAGGCCGTCGCGCACCAGCTTAGGGCCGATGGCGGCGCACAGCTCGCGCTCTTCACGTGTAATTGTGTGTCTGACCACGCTGCCGCCGGCATGGACGTTAGATCTGAACTCGCCAGAGGCGGGTACGCGGCGCATGGCGCCAATAGGCTCGCCGTTGAGCATCAGGATGCGCTTGTCGCCTTCCTCGGCGCCTTCGATGTAATCTTGCAGGATCACATAGTTGCTCTGCTCGTCGGTGCCGATATAGAAGTCCAGCAGCGAGCTGAAGTTTTGGCGGGCGCTCTTTTCGATTACGATAACGCCATGACCGCCGAAGCCGTTGAGTGGCTTGAGGATCATCTTATCGCTTTCGCTCTCTTCCAGCACACGTTGCAGGTAGTCGCGGTTCTTCGACACGTGGGTGGCAGGAATATATTGGCTCGCCGCACCGCTCATGCTGGCGGTGTAGAGTTTGTTGTTAGCGACTCTTAACCCTTCGAGATCGTTGATGATCAGGGTGTCGCCCTTTACCGAATCCAGGAAGTTAAGCGCCAGGTTATCCAGCGGCGGATTGGCGCGCATAAAGATGCAGTCGAAGCCGGCCATGGGCAGGCGCGCCTTATGAAATTCGGCGGAGCGGTAAAAGCGGGGAATGTTGTCCGATATCTTCATCCCTTTCTTGATGATTTGACAAAACCCGTAGACGCTACTGTCACGAATGGTCAGGCCACTGGTCGTGGTGATGGCAACGGTATGACCACGCTGCGCGCACTCATGAACTAATCTCAGGGTGGTATCGGTTTCAGGATCGATACGCTCCCACGGGTACATCAAAAAACAGATGTGCATTCTTTAAGCAACCTCATCTTCTGGGGGAGATTCCACATATTCATACTGTTCAACACGCTTATTAGTCGTGCTGTTTAGGGTGTGGAACTTTTTTGGTTCGCGGGTAAGCTTAGTGTATTTCAACCATACATGCTCAAGCTTGGTATTAGCCTTGTTGGGGTGTTTTAGTACCTTAACAAAGTGTTTTTCCTCTGCAGTTTCAGGCTCGAGATCGCCTGCTTCAAAGGCCTGCATAGTGTCGCCATATAGGCTCAACAATTCAGCTTCAGACAAGGTGAACTCTCCGGACTTACTGAAGCCGCGGGGAAAGTTTTTGTCATCAAAAAAACGCTTTTGACCAAAACGAAATGAATCTTCTGACATAACAACCTCTCACTGTGATAGCAACGCTGTAACTACAGGGTTTTTCGATCGCGAAATTATGATTTTTGTCGTTAAAAGAGAAACAAAACTTTTTTATCGTCACCATTAGGATTAGTTGTTATTCTCTCGGTGAAATTGACCGAGAGAATAAAATGGACGTCAAAGTATTTAAGACCTTTTTAGAGGTGGCCAGAACCCGGCATTTCGGCCGTGCGGCGGAGAATCTCTATATCACCCAGGCAGCCGTGAGCGCCCGTATTAAGCAGCTGGAGTCCTTCTTCGACTCCGCGCTGTTTGTGCGTAATCGCAACAGCATTCAACTCACCACCTCGGGTGAGCGTCTGGTGCCCTACGCCGAGGTGATGGTGAGCACCCTGGAGCAGGCGAAGAACGAGTTGGCCCTGACCAACCATAAGGCGTTGCAGCTGACCATGGCGGGGACGCCTAACATCTGGGATGCCTACCTGCAGCACTGTTTGAGTAAGGTGACCGATGCCTTCGGTGGCTATGGCTTTCTGGCCGAGGCGCTGAGTCGCGAGCAGCTCAACCGCAACCTGCTGGAGCGAACCCTAGACATGGCTTTTGCCTTCGATCCGCTTAAGTCGGAGGAGCTGGTGTGTAAGCAGGTGGCCGACCTTATCCTGGTGTTGGTCTCGACTCGCCCCTGCGATCAGAGCGAGGCGCTGAGCGACAAGTATGTCTATGTGGATTGGGGCACACGTTTCGCCTCCGAGCACGCCGAGCGCCACTATCGCATGCCGCCACCTTATCTGCGTACCTCCACCGGGCGTATCGCGCTGGATTTTATTCTGGATAAGGCGGGGGCGGCCTATCTGCCGCTGTCTATCGTCGAGCCGTTCCTGCAATCTAAGCAACTCTATCTAGTAGAAGGGGTGGAGCCCTGGAATCGTCCCATCTATCTCTCCTACCGCAAAGACAGCGGGTCGCTGGAGGCGATCATCAAGATTGAGGAGCTGGTCAAGGAGATAGACCCTCTGACCGCCTTCAGCCTGCAGCAGATAGGTCAGCTGGGCTGATCTGCTTGAACTGACTCTGGTGAAATGAGTAAGAGGAGACCGGCTAATCGTCGGCCTCCTCTTTTTGTTTGCGCTTGATGGCGATGCCAATACACAAGGCGGCGCCGCCCCAGGTCAGCGTCAATGCAAACAGCATCATGATAAGGGCGCTGTGACTCATGTTTTACCTCCCGGATGTTGGTCTGGATAGCCGGGCGACTTGCTGGTGAAGTTGATCAGCACCGCAAAGAAGAGCATGGTGCCCACCAGGCCCCAGCCTAAGAAGAGCTGATCGGCAATGGGGTAGTCGCCATAACCGTTGACTAAGGTGTTGTAGAGATTCTTCGCCAATATGGTGGCCAGAATCGCCGGGCTGATGAAGCGCAGACAGACAACAAACCAGCCGCCGACCCTAAACTCCGAATTTTCATTGGCATGCTGATGGATCACCGTCACCTTGAGCAGCCAGGTGATGATCACCAGCTCCAGCAGGCAGCTGAGCAGCAGGGCGATATTGTTAATAAAGTAGTCTACTAAGTCCAATAGCAGCAGGCCGCCATTGGTGGCAAAGGCCATGGAGACCAGATAGCCCAGGCTACACACCAGCACGGCCGCGGGCTTGCGGCGCACATGAAACTTGTCGATCACTGCACTGGTCACCGCCTCTATGATGGAGATGTGAGAGCTCAGTCCGGCGATCACCAGGGCGATGAAGAAGAGGGGCCCGAGAATATAGGGCGCTGGCATCAGGTTGATGGCCGTGGGTATGGTGACAAATGCCAGGCCTATCCCCGAGCTGACCACTTCGGTCAGCGGTTTCATCTGCTCCTCTGCCATATAGCCGAGCACGCCGAAGATCAGAATCCCCGCCAGAATCGAGAAGCCGCAGTTGATCAGTACCGTCATGAAGGCGTTGTTGTTGATGTCGGCCTTGGTCGGCAGGTAGCTTGAGTAGGCGAGCATGATGGCGAAGCCGACGCTGAGGGTGAAGAAGATCTGGCCGTAGGCGGCGGACCAGACCTGGGCATCCAGCAGGCGGCTAAAGTCGGGCTCGAACAAATAGTTGAGCCCCGACAGGGCGCCGGGCAGAAACATTATTCGGCCAATAAGGACCAGCACCATGATAAACAGCATGGGCATCATGATCTTGTTGGCGCGTTCGATTCCCCCTTTGACGCCGGTAAAGACCGCCATAAAGGTCATCAGCCAGGCGATGCTCATGGCGATAGCTATGCCGATTTGAAACTCGCCCAAGTGAGAGGGTGAGTTGTTGCCGAGTTTAAGATAATGATTGAAGAAGAAGTCATTGGGATTGTCTCCCCAGGCCTGACTGAAGGAGAAGCCGAGATAGGAGAGGGTCCAGCCTATGATGGCCACATAATAGACGGCGATCACCGCGGCGATAAACACCTGAAACCAGCCGAGCCATTCGAGTCTAAAGCCGAGGGTGTGGCCGAGCTGGGCGAAGATGCGCGGTGAGGTCTTCTTTATCTTATGGCCCAGGCTAAATTCCATGATCATAAAGGGGATGCCGGCGGTGATCATGGCGAACAGATAGGGGATGAAGAAGGCACCGCCGCCGTTGTCATAGGCCATGTAGGGGAACCGCCAGATGTTGCCCAGGCCGATGGCAGAGCCGACTGCCGCCAAAATAAAACCTACCCTAGAGTTCCACTGCTCTCGTTTCATCGATCACCTCGAGCCTCGCGCCTTTTAACAGTAATTCTAGACGCTTATGTCGAGGTGGGGCAGAAATTGTCCTGCCCATGCTTGGCTAGATAGTTGGTTAGAGAGCTGACTAGAGAGTCGGTTATTGCACAGCTTAATACTTGGAGTTAGTTGCCCCGCTCGAGGGATTTTAGCTGGCGGTAGATAGCCTTATTGGCCGGTGTGGCTATGCTGTACTTGGCGGCGCGGCTCAGTAGGTAGCCGGTGATCGCCTCGATCTCCGTCTGGCGGCCATGGTGGATATCTTGGTGCATGGAGGAGTAATTACTAGCGGTAAGCTGGATCACCTGATAGACGCGCTCGGTCAGCTGCGCTTGGTCCAGTGTTATCCCGTCGGCGTTTGCGACGGTAACTACCTCCTGGACAAGTGCAAATATGGTTGGTTCGAACTCAGCACCGGCCAGCTCGCCGTTGCGGCAGTCGTTGATGGCGGTCAGTGGGTTGATGGCGATATTGATGGCGAGCTTCTGCCACAGCATGGGCAGAATGGGCTCGCACCACTCGCTGTTGTGGATCGCTCCAAGTAGCGCTTGGCGTAGATTGTCCGCAAGCCTTGGTCCCTGAGCGTGACCAACTTGTGTCAGCCCTGCACCGGTTTGTCTGATCTGCCACCTCCCCAGTTTCAGGGCGCCCTGCGAGGTGGTCCCCAGGCTAAGGCCACGACCAGCTAGATGGGGCGCCACGCTAAGGTGTGGGCCCAGGCCATTGTGCAGCAAGAGTATGTGGGCATCGGTCGGGAGGGCATCTAATAGTGGTAGCAGGGCCGCCTCGACCTGATAGGCCTTGACGCAGACGATTAGCAGCTCGCAGCTGGCCAGCATTGATTTGTCGATAAACTGCGCCTGGCGCGTAACTGTCTTGCCTTCGAG
This sequence comes from Shewanella loihica PV-4, assembly GCF_000016065.1. Taxonomy (NCBI): domain Bacteria; kingdom Pseudomonadati; phylum Pseudomonadota; class Gammaproteobacteria; order Alteromonadales; family Shewanellaceae; genus Shewanella; species Shewanella loihica. The sequence continues at coordinate 3,433,010 of NC_009092.1, read as the reverse complement.
ATTGGTGAATTCCAGCGTCTGGCTATCCGCGCTTGCGTCTCTACCCAGCAGCGCGGGCATGACTCCGTATGCCGATAGCTGGTGGAAGATCAGCTGACCTATGGCGCCGGCGCCCAGGATCACTATCTTACTCGCATGAGTCATATCACTTGTCGTCATGACTGGGTCTTGGCCCGGGTTTTACCGATCACGGCGGCCTTGATATAGCGGCGGTAGAGCCAGAGGCCGAAGTAGAACAGCAGCACACCCACCATGTCGGCGATGAAATCGGCGCTGGAGGCGCTGCGATAGGGCAGGCGCGACTGCACCAGTTCGATAAAGAGGGCATAGCCGGCCAGTATGCCTGCCAGGCTGTACCACTTAGGTTCGAAGGCGAGATGGGTCAATAGCGCCAGACAGAAGAAGCTGCCCAGATGACCAAGTTTATCCATGTGTGGGATCACTTGTGGGTAGTTAGGGCGGGAGAATACCAGGTAACTGATCACTATGATGGCAAGAAGAAGCGCTATCTTAAAAAAGGTTTTTCGAGAATTCACGGGTCGCTTAGGTTAAGTGGTTTTGCCCAATCATAGGAAAATGTCATCTTAAAGTCATTAAGAAACGCCTGTTGTAACATTAAGAATTTTTGGCGCTCACAGGCCCGAGCGGGTAAACTAGCGGGCAGATAAAGTGGCTAAATAGAGGATGATAAATATGCCTTCGATGGATATCGTATCGGAAGTAAACGAAGTTGAACTGCGTAACGCGGTAGACAATACGCGCCGCGAACTGGATAGCCGTTTCGATTTTCGCGGTGTCGAGAGCGAAGTCTCCTATAAAGATCATCAGGTGACCCTGTCATCTGAGTCTGATTTCCAGTGCCAGCAGATGGTCGACATGCTGCGTAATCAGCTGAGCAAGCGTAACGTAGACCCTGCCTCTATGGACGTGGCCGAGAAGGCGATTCACAGTGGCAAGACCTTCTCGCTCAAGGTGACCTTTAAAGAGGGGATCGACAGCCTGGTGGCCAAGAAGCTGGTGAAGCTGATCAAAGACAGCAAGCTTAAGGTGCAGGCCGCCATTCAGGGCGACTCGATTCGAGTGACCGGCAAGAAGCGTGATGATCTACAGGCGGTGATGGCGATTGCCCGCGAATCGGATCTAGGCCAGCCGTTCCAGTTCAATAACTTCAGAGACTAATTCTTGTCTGTTTCAGGCTAAGGAGCGTCAAGCTCTGATTAAAAAGCCCCGCCGGTGAGCGGGGCTTTTTATTGTCTGTTGTTTATACCGTCGATTACATACGCTTAGACAGCTAGTCTCTCGCCTGCTGCCCATTAGATGAGTCCAGAGACTCGGCCTGCTCGTCGCCATTGGGATGGGGGGCGTATTTCTGCACCAAGACAATCAGCCCCAGCACAGGGAAGCCGATGACGCTGGCGGCGACGAAGAAGTTCACATAGCCGTAGGCATCGATATATTGGCCCGAGAAGCCCGCCACAAACTTGGGAAACAGCAGCATGATGGAGGAGAGCAGGGCATACTGAGTCGCGCTGTAGCCACTGCTGGTCAGGCTGGAGAGGTAGGCGATAAAGGCCGCGGTGGCGACGCCGGCGCTGAAGTTGTCTATGGAGATCACCACAGTCAATAGCTCTAGGTTGTAGCCGATCATCGCCTGATAGGCGAAGAGTAGGTTGGTGACCGCCACCATGAAGGCGCCCAAAAAGAGGATCTTCATGGTGCCGTAACGGGCCAGCAGCATGCCGCCGGCGCCTGCTCCCACTAAAGTCATGATCAGGCCGTAGACCTTACTGAGGGTGGCTATTTCCGTCTTAGAGAAGCCCATGTCCACATAGAAGACGTTGGCCATGATCCCCATGACGATATCTGAGATCCGGTAGCAGGAGATCAGCAGCAGGATCAGTATGGCGCTACGCCCATAGCGCTTAAAGAAATCGATGAAGGGCAGTATGCTGGCGGTATAGAGCCAGGAGGCCGCCGCAGCCACGGGCCTGGGGTAGCGCTCTGATAGGCACTGCTTCAGGTCTGATTCTATCTGGTCCGCCTCCTTGGCCTCGACCTTGGGCTCGCTGCTCAATAGGGTGGTGAAGATACCGATAAACATCAGGCCAGCCATGACCAGGTAAGCAGTCTGCCAGGAGGCGAGATCATAGCTCTCGCTATTGGGATCGACCCAGGCGGCTATGGTCAGGGCGCCGGCGGTGGCGACAATCATGGCGCTACGATAGCCCACCTGATAGGCGGCGGCGAGGGCGGCCTGCATCTTCTGCGGCGCCGATTCGATACGAAAGGCATCGATAACAATATCTTGGGTGGCCGAGGCGAAGGCCACCATGAGGGCGAACAGCGCCAGGCGCTCCAGGTCGGCCAAGGGATCACTCTGGCTCATGCCTAAGATGGCGAGCACCAACAGCATTTGGGCGAAGAGCATCCAGCCGCGGCGCCGTCCCAATATTTGGGTGAAGAAGGGCAGCGACATGCGATCCACCAGAGGCGACCAGGCCCACTTAAAGCCATAGGCGAGGGCTATCCAGCTGAAGTAGCCGATGGCGGTGCGATCTATGCCTGCTTCCCGCAGCCAGAAGGAGAGGGTGGAGAACACCAGCATCAAGGGCAGGCCGGCGGAGAAGCCGAGAAACAGCAGAATCAATACCCGCTTGTGGAAATAAATGGTGAGGGCGTCTCGCAATCGGGAAACTCGGGATGCAATCAAAATAGCAGTCGGCGTTGTCAGGCTAGGTGGGGTTAGCTTAAACGCTGGCGCCGCAAATAAAAAGTGAAAAATCCGTCATGAAAAAAGCCCAGTCCCGAAAGACTGAGCTTGGCTTTTTGACGACTTACCTTAGTAAAGATAGTCGCTATGACATTGAGCTTGGCCTGGTACCGACACAACAACTTGGGCAGGTGCCACCGAGACTGAGAAAATCGCAGCAATCGTCTATCTGCTTTCGCAAAAACTGATTGCCCCGTATGGTCCAGTCGGGCCACCTGTCGAAGGCGTGTATCAAGTGCCAAAACACTCGCTCGATATCGGTTTGCGCATCACCCTGATGATTGAACTGTGCCCACTCTTCAAGGGTGTCCCATAAGTAAAGCTGGATCTCATTGAAATCGAGTTGATTATTTAAAAACGCTTTTCCATATTGAGCCAGCTGGGGCGCTTTATTATCGATGAACTCATTGGGTGTCATCGTCCGCCTCCTTGCTACTACAGGCCTAAGTATAGCCAGTGGATTGAACGCCAGTTGTCTGAGATAAAAAATTTAATGTTCTGATTTATGGCACTTTAATGAAAGAAACATCAATCTTGAATTAAAGTGCCATTAATATTGAATGAATGCAAAGCCTTATAGGTTTTTCAAGCCAGCAGACACCATCTATTGCCTAGGTAGCAGGGTCGCCTTCTTGAGGATGATCGGCTGCACCGGGAAGTCGGGCCAGCCCAGCTTGGTATTGATCTGCGTCTCTACTTCGGCCATGGCTTCCAGTACTTCCATCCCCTCGGTGACTTCACCGAAGACGGCGTAACCCCAGCGACGCTTAGAGGGGTCAAGACGCTTGTTGTCACCTACGTTAAAGTAAAATTGCGCAGTGGCAGAGTGTGGATCGTCTTCGCGGGCCATGGCGATGGTGCCCAGGCCGTTGCTCAGGCCATTGCCCGACTCGTTAACGATAGGCTTGCCATAGGGCTTCTCTTCCAGCTTGGGATTGAGGCCGCCGCCCTGCACCACGAAGCCAGGGATGATGCGGTGAAACAGGGTGTTGTCGTAGTGGCCCTTGACCACATAGGTGAGAAAGTTATCTACCGTGATGGGGGCACGCTTACGATCCAGCTCGACCACTATATTACCCATGGTGGTTTCCAGTTTGACCTTGGGATAGATGGTGTCGCTCTGAATGTCCAGTGCCTGCGCCAGGCCGGAAAAAGCGAGTAATAGTAGGGCGCCAAGCCAGATTCTCATGTGAACTTCCTTATCTTAGTTATTGTTGGATGAACTGGTTGAGTTCGGGGTCGTTGATTATCTTTGCGGTCAGATCGCCGAGCAGATCGTTGACCGACAACTCCAGGGTCGCAAAATCTGCGCTAAAGGGGCCCGATACCAGGTTACGGGCAGTATAACGCTTGGTAAAGGTCTTGCTTTCGTTACTGGCGATCACATTGATAATGATATCGTTGGTCGCCTGATAGCCAAAGGTGGTGTCGCTGACATCGGTCAGCAGCTTTTCCAGTTGCAGCTGCATATGGTTCACCGAGCTTGGGTCGATGCGATATCCCGCCTTGGTAAAGCCGTCGCGAAACACCTGCTCTAACTGGCGGCGTGGCGACTCAGATGGGCTCACCAGCCTGGCGGCATCCCCTTCATTATTAAAGCGGGCAATAAAGTTAGCCGAGCGGGTATCTATCATCTCGATGGCGATGGGCTTGGCCGGGACCCCTTGAGATTCAATCGCAGGCAGTTGCGGATTGAGCGCCATATGGGTCGGCGTATGAGAGGCGCAGCCAAACAGCAGGCCAGCACAGGCGATGATGGGAATAAATCGTTTCATAGCGGAAAATCATGCTGTAAAAAAGGTGGCATCAGCATACCAGAATCCTCATTGGATGCCAGTGGGTGACCTGTTTGTTAAGGCTTTGTTGCTCGCCGGGGTTTTAACTTAAACCAGAAAGCGTTAGAGTAAAAATTCCACTAAAAAGGCGCGGCCAAGTGGCCGTCAGCCAGATAACAAAGATAAGAAAGATAACAAGCAATGAAGATGGATATTCAATCCGGCGCGGTGCAGACCCTGGGGGCGCCGGATAGCCTGATCTCAAACTCGGGCCAGGTGCAATATGGTCACTTCGATGGTCCGGTCAAATCCTTTGGCCTGGAGCACTTTCGCTATACCAATGTGATGGACAAGCCCGCCAGTCATCTCGCGCGGCATTTTCATTTTAAGCAGTTTCAGTTTGTCTCTGTGGTGACGCCAAGGTACGTGATTGGGGTCGCCATCGCCGATATCCGCTACGCCGGCACAGGTTTCTGTTACCTCTATGACATCAAGGCCAATCAGCTGGTGGAAACCACCTGGCTCAAGCCCCTGGCCATGGGCTGCCAACTGGCAGACTCCCCCTGGAATGGCCGGGCGCAGCTCTCTAGCGGCAAAGGGAAGGTGACCATAGAGATAGTCGAGGGAATATGGCAGCTTAATGTCGACACGGGGCAGATCAAGGCCGAGTTGGTGCTCACGCCTATGCCCCTTAGCCTGCCCATGGCCATGTGCAACCCGACAGGCTATAGCGGCTGGACCTATACCCAGAAGCACAACGGCCTCAAGGTAGGCGGCAGCCTCACCATTCATCATGAGCCACAGCCCCTCAACCGTGCCCTGGCGGGCTATGATTTTTCCGCCGGTTATATGCGCCGTGAGACCAGCTGGCGCTGGGCCAGTATCAATGGCTATCAGGGCGATGATTTGCTCGGCCTCAACCTGGCGGCGGGGGTGAATGAGACCGGCTGCAACGAGAATGTATTTTGGGTCAACGGCGAGCGTCATCTGCTGGGGCCGGTGCATTTTGCCTTTAGCCGCGCGCCCGAAGTACATGACGATGCCAGCTGGCAGATAAGCTCCCAGGACGGCCGGGTGGCGCTCAACTTCCGCCCGCTCAATCGCCGCCAGGAGAAGCTCAACCTCTGGCTGCTGAAGAGTAACTTCAGGCAGTACCTGGGCTATTTCGACGGCGAGATCCGCGATGGCCTGGGGCGTACTCACTACATAGATAATCTGCTTGGCTTAACCGAAGATCACTTTGCCCGCTGGTAGGGACGTTGCTCGCTGGTAGGACGTGCTTAGGAAATAACTTAGGGAATATAAAGGAATAATTAGATGGATTTTAATTCACTCATCGCGCACCCCGAGGTGCTGTTACTCGTGCTGGCGCCGCTGTTTTTTGTCTGTATCCTGGCCGAGTGGTATTTTGGGGACCGTCGTGGTCGTCTGCCCGATAATGCCCGCTATCATCTGCCCGAGGTGCTGTGTAACTTTACCCTGGCGGGCCTGCATCAGGGAGCTGATATTCTCACCGGGTTATTGATCGCCAAGCTTTATCTGTGGGCGTTCGACTGGCGTCTGCTGGATATTCAGATGGGCCTGGGCAGCTTTATCGCACTGATTATTGCCCAGGACTTCTGTTATTACTGGTTCCACCGCGCCAGCCACAGGGTGCGCTGGATGTGGGCGGCCCACGTGGCGCACCATAGCTCGGAGCGCATGAACTTCAGCACCGCCTTCAGGCAGAGCCTGATGTACCCCTTTGCCGGCATGTGGATCTTCTGGCTGCCGCTGGTGGTGGTCGGCTTCGATCCTAACTGGGTGGTGTTTGCCGTGCTGCTTAATCTGGGACTGCAGTTTTTCGTCCATACCCAGGCGATTAAGACGCTGGGGCCGCTGGAGTGGGTGTTTAACACCCCATCCCATCACAGGGTGCACCATGGGCGCAATCCGCAATATATAGATAAGAACTACGCCGGGGTGTTGATCATCTGGGATCGCCTGTTTGGCACCTATGTTAAGGAAGAGGAGACGGTGGAGTATGGCATCACCAAGCCGGTGAACAGCTTTAATCCCTTGGTGGTTACCTTTAGCGAGTGGAAGGCGATGTTTAGCGAGGCTTTCTCGCCTGGGCTAAGCCTTAAGCAGCGCCTTGCTTTGATGTTTGCACCGCCGGCGGCGCCTGAGCCGCAAGATAAGATTGCCGATGCCGATGCCGATGCCGAGCCCGAGCGTAAGCTTGCCTCATAAAAGCAAGGTTAATAAAAGCAAGATTAATAAAAGAATCGCTTGGTGATCTAGAGGGAAGTAGTCTCTAATTAACCGTTAAGCTCGACTCATAAAAAAAAACAGGGCCCAGGCCCTGTTTTTTGTGTTCGCAAGTTAAGTTACGCGCTGGTCAGATTCGGTCTGCTGGCCGAGCCATCAGCTTTGGTGGTCTGGCTCGTTCACATCTTTAGCCGGTTTAACCGGCTCTTTTGCTGACTTGATGGCCCGCAAGATCACAAACTTGCCGTTAGAGGCGGCTGTTTCGCAGTTTTTAAAGATCCGCTTGAGCTTGACGTGGTAGCCCAGGTGGCGATTGCCCACCACCTGCAACATGCCGCCTGGCCTGAGCTGGTGGAAGGCATCTAGAAACATCTGCCAGGCGATATGATCTGTAATAGCCTCACCCTGATGAAAGGGGGGATTACAGAGCACCAGATCCGGTTTCACCTCATCGCCCAGGTGGGTCAGGCAGTCATCCCAGTGAAAGTGCCCCTGAGGCTTGGCTTGCTCTGGGTTATCGAGCTTGTTCGCCTGCCAGTTTTGTCTCGCCGAGGTGATGGCCATCTCTGAGTCATCTACGAAATGAACCTCAGCGTTCGGATAACACTGCTTGGCCCGCAGCCCCAGGATGCCGTTGCCGCAGCCGAGATCCACTATGGTGTCGAAATGGCCTTCGGGCAGATTGTCCAGCATGATGCGGGCGCCGATATCCAGCTTGTTGGCGGCGAAGACATTGCTAAGGTTGCTGATGCTGAGGTTAAACTCCTTCACCGCCCAGCTCACCTCGCTCGGCAGGGCTCTTGGTTTACCGTCGGCGATACAGGTGATCACCCGGGTCTTCTTCCAGGCCAGGCTGGCGCTGGCAGGCCCCAGATGCTTGGCGATGGTCTCCAGCAGCGCCTTATTGATCGACTTGGCCTTGGCGCCAATATACACAGGGGTGTTGGGCGCCAGCGACTGAGACAGGCGCTGCAGCTGGTGGATAAAATAGTTGAGGTTCTTCGGCAGTTTCATCAGCACCAGGTTTATGCCTTGGGGCGGCAGCTCGCGGCTGTTGAGCCAGGTGAGGTTACTATCGCTAAGCCGATTAGCGTTGAAGTTTTGCAGCGTGCCTAGCTGACTCGTCTTAGCATCTGTCTCTACCCAGATAGGCCAGTCGGCCGCCTGGGCGGTGAGGGCGGCGCACAGGGCGCCGAAGCTGTCGTTGATGACGGCTGTGTTATCAGCCTTCTGCTCAATCTCCTTTAGGTGTTTTATCAGGTGCTCGTCCGCTGCATCCCAGGCCTGCAGGTTAGAGACCTGATTGGCGGGATAACGGGAGAGACTCAGCTCGATATCGGCAACGGAGAATTGAGTTGTCATGGCTAGGCTGCTACTTTGAAAATTGGGGCGGCGATTATCGCAGATTTGCTCCGCGAGGTATATGCCTGGCGATGTGTGAGTTAGGTGACTAGGCGAGTAGGAAGCGACAAATGCAACAGCAAGGGTTTGGGTTTGAAGATATAGGTCACGAGGCCAAAGATGAAGGGGCTGCGCAGCAACAGACTCCCAGGCCGCCTATTACCCTGATCCCTGGGTATCTCAATCAGGCTCAGCAAGGCGCCTTGATCGATGAGGCCGAGCACTATCCCTTCAGCCGACCAGCGCTGACACTCTTTGGCCGCACCCATCCCATCCCCAGACGTCAGGTATGGTTTGGCGACGACGGCTGCGATTATCTCTATTCAGGCCTCTTCATTCGCGCCGAGCCTTGGCCCAAGTATGCCCTGCGCCTGCGGCAGAAACTGCAGCGTGACTTTGGCCTGGTAAGCAATGGCGTGCTGGTCAATCATTATCGTGACGGCAGCGACACCATGGGCTGGCACAGCGACGATGAGGCCGAGATCGTGCCGGGCTCGGATATCGCCTCAGTGACACTCGGGGCCAGTCGCTCTTTCTTTCTGCGCCATACTCAGAGTAACACCAAGGTCGAGCTGATGCTCAATAGCGGCGATCTGTTGATCATGCACTGGCCCATGCAGTCGAGCTGGCAACATGCGCTGCCGAAACGAGCCAAGGTAACCCAGCCTAGACTAAACTTGACCTATCGGCATTTAATTCCACACTTTCATCAGGGGTAAAGTGATCGCGCCGAGGCGGGAAGTGTAAGCTAGCTCTCACCTTTGCAGGGATGAAAGTTTTATTCTCATCGTGAGCAGGTGTGTCGCACAATGTCTGTGTGACCCTATAACCACCAGAAGGAGTTGCTTATGAATAAGATGTTCGTGACCACGGTAACGGGTATTGTCACCCCTGGGGTGGTGAAGGCGATGGCTAACCTGACCCGTGAGGCGGGTGGCGAGTGGTTAAGCAGCAAGGTGATCAAGATGGATGCCTGGTTTGCCGCCTTGATGAAGGTAGCGATCGCCGGGGATAAAGTCGCCTCACTGCAGGCCGATTTTGTGCAGCAGTTCCCCGAACTTGTCTTTAGCTTCAGCGACATGGCCGAGGTTTTGAGCGAACACACCCGCAGCCTGAGATTTAATGTGGACTGCTCAGACAGGCCCGGACTGACGCGGGAGATAGTCGATATCCTCTCCAACCTGGATCTCGAGGTGGAGCAGATGGAGTGCAACCGGGTCCATGTCTCTACCCTGGGGCAGACGGTATTCTCGGCCAAGTTGGCTGTATCCGTGCCCGATGAGATCAGCGGCGACAGCATTATCGAGCTGTTGGAAAACGTCTCCCAAGATGCCAGAGTCAGCCTGACCTAAGCTAGAGGCAAGGACTGTGGGTTAAGTGATCGCCTGCGGAGTCTGGGTGATGGAGAGTTGATCTTTGTTGCCACTCACAGTACTCTGCGGCCACTTAAGTTTTCTATTCGATAGAGACGATAGCCATGTCAGTAAAACAGCAGATAATCGATACGCTCACCCAAGTCTTAGCCCCTGTGCATCTTGAGGTGATCAACGAGAGCGACAACCACCATGTGCCGCCAAATTCCGAGACCCACTTTAAGGTGATCGTCGCCAGCGCCGCGTTCGAGGGCCAGCGTCTCATCGGCCGTCATCGAGCAGTCAACGAGGCGCTCAAGGCGCAGTTCGACGCCGGGCTCCATGCCCTGTCTATGCACACCTTTACCCCCGAAGAGTGGGACCAAGAGGTGCAGGTGCCTAACTCGCCAAAATGTAAGGGCTAAAGGTGTAAGGGCTCAACCCTAGCAACCGGCCCTAATGACCCATATGATTGCGCCATACAAAGACCACAGCAGGTAACCGCCGCTGTGGTTTTTTGGTTTCTAGGCCTTGAGCTAAGTTCACTTTACTTTCCCCGGCACCTACCGCATATTGTGTAGGTCTATCGCGGCGCGAGGGAACACCCTGTCGCCGCACGCCATACTGGTGCTCAGTATGTTGGCAAGTAGATAGTTTGAGCATCACCATTTTGGGAGAATAATAATGCCGTTACTCGATAGCTTCACCGTAGATCATACCCGCATGAACGCCCCTGCCGTGCGCGTCGCCAAGACGATGACCACCCCCAAGGGCGATACCATTACCGTCTTCGATCTGCGTTTCTGCGTGCCTAATAAGGAGATCCTGAGCGAGCGCGGCATTCACACCCTGGAGCATCTCTTTGCTGGCTTTATGCGTGACCACCTCAACAGCGATCGTGTCGAGATCATCGATATCTCGCCCATGGGTTGTCGTACCGGTTTCTACATGAGCCTCATCGGCACGCCGAAAGAGGCCGAAGTGGCCGAGTGTTGGTTGGCCGCCATGGAAGATGTGCTCAAGGTCAAGCAGCAGTCTGAGATCCCTGAGCTGAACGAATACCAGTGTGGCACCTATGAGATGCACTCTTTGGAGCAGGCCAAGGAGATCGCCAAGAACATCATCGCCGCCGGGGTGAATGTGAATCGCAATGACGATCTGAAACTTAGCGATGAGATCCTAAAGGGTCTGTAACTTCGCCTCGGAATTTAGCGTCATCAGAGTGCTAATCTGAGTGGTAAAATGTCATAAAAAGCAGCTTAGGCTGCTTTTTGGCTATCTGTATCGTCTTTTTAGTGCTTGGTGGCAGTGTGCATCTGGCTCGTGATGCTCAAATAGACGCCGACTTCTGCCTGAGTTTGGCTTATGGTGTGGTTAAACTTTAGTCGAACAGTCCGGCTTTTCGCCGATTTTTTATGCGTTAAAAAGAGGTGAAAAAAAGCGCGTTTTAGGGGGCGATTTTGCTTCGCAAATCCATATAACCCTGCTAGGACAGGGGGCTAAATTAATTTCCGTTTACCTAAATCATAAAAATCTCTCGAACTGTGATCTACTCCTCACTGTAAAAATCCCCGCATCCCTTTTAAAACACCCGTATTTTTCATGGCGATAAGCAATTATTTACGGTAAAATGCGCCCGACCAGCGTGATTGCGATCGCATTTCTGTAATAAATCTGCGCTAGCTCAATGCGATAGCTGATGTTTGAAATCTATCTCATTTAGCAGGAACGCGACGCATTATCTTTCCTTCATAAACGTAGTGCTTGTGGATATGATTACAATAAAGAAAGGATTGGACCTGCCTATAACAGGCGGACCAGAGCAAGTTATCCATAATGGCCCAGCCATTAAACACGTAGCTACTTTGGGTGAAGAGTATATTGGCCTGCGCCCCACGATGAAGATCAAAGTGGGTGATAAAGTGCAGAAAGGTCAGGTGATTTTTGAAGACAAAAAGAATCCTGGCGTTAAATATACTGCTTTAGCCAGTGGCACCATCTCAGAAATTAACCGGGGCGCCCAGCGTGTTCTTCAGTCTGTCGTCATCGAAGTAGAGGGAGACGACAGCGTTTCTTTCGCTAAATACGATGCCGCAGCGTTAGACACCCTAGAGCCGCAACTCGTACGCGACAACCTGATCGAATCAGGTATGTGGCCTGCATTGCGCACGCGTCCTTTCAGCAAAGCACCCGCAGTTGACTCAACGCCTGCCGGTATTTTTGTGACCGCTATCGATACCCAACCGCTTGCTGCCGATCCTGCCGTTATCATTAACGAGCACAAGGAAGACTTTGCCAATGGCTTAAGAGTCCTTGCACGATTGACTGAAGGTAAGGTGTATCTGTGTAAGGCGCCAGGAGCCGATATTCCTGCGGCCAACGCACAAGTCGAAGAGTTTGCCGGTCCGCACCCTGCGGGTCTTGCTGGTACTCATATCCATTTTGTTCTGCCTGCATCGGCTAAACGCACCGTTTGGCATGTTGGCTATCAAGATGTGATCGCAATCGGTCAACTATTTACTACTGGTGAGCTAAACACTCAGCGCGTGGTAGCGATTGCGGGTCCTAAGGCGCTTAAGCCTAGACTCGTACGCACTCACAGTGGCGCCTCTATTGCTGAGCTAACTGCCGGTGAAACAGCCCAAGGCGATGTACGCGTTATCGCAGGTTCTGTGCTTTCTGGTAAGACGGCAACTGGCCCACACGCCTACTTGGGACGTTTCTTTAACCAGGTTTCTCTGCTTGAAGAAGGCCGCGAACAAGAATTTATCGGCTGGGCTATGCCTGGTGCCAACAAGTTCTCTATCACGCGCGCTTTCCTGGGTCACCTGTCACCGTCTCGTCTGTTTAACATGACGACCAGCACAGGGGGCTCTGACCGTGCCATGGTGCCTATCGGCAACTATGAGCGTGTTATGCCTCTCGACATTCTTCCTACCATGCTATTGCGTGACCTGGTGTCAGGCGATACCGACGGCGCAGCTGCCTTAGGCGCGTTAGAGTTAGACGAAGAAGATTTGGCACTATGTACTTTCGTATGTCCTGGTAAGTATGACTACGCGTCGTACCTACGCGACTGCCTAGATACGATTGTGAGGGAAGGCTAATGGGCTTGAAACAGTTTTTCAAAAGTATTGAACCCCAGTTTGAGAAGGGCGGGAAATACGAGAAATGGTATGCGCTGTTCGAAGCGGCATACACGGTATTTTATACCCCAGGTCACGTAAACAAGGGGCGTACCCATGTGCGTGATAACTTAGACCTGAAGCGTATGATGATTACGGTTTGGGCCTGTGCATTCCCTGCGATGTTCGTGGGTATGTACAACGTGGGTCTTCAGGCACAAGATGCCTTGCTCGCTGGCTTTGCGACGCCGGATACCTGGCAAACTGCATTGTTTGGCCTGTTCGGTACTGAGCTGACGGCTGACTCGGGTGTTGCTGCCCTGATGTGGTATGGCGCCTGTTGGTTCCTGCCTATCTACGCGGTGACCTTCGCCGTGGGTGGTATCTGGGAAGTGCTGTTTGCTACGGTACGTGGCCACGAAGTTAACGAAGGCTTCTTCGTTACCTCTATCCTGTTTGCCCTGACACTGCCGGCAACCATTCCGCTATGGATGGTGGCGCTGGGTATCACCTTCGGTGTGGTCGTGGCGAAAGAGATCTTCGGTGGTACCGGACGTAACTTCCTTAACCCAGCACTGGCTGGCCGTGCCTTCCTGTTCTTCGCTTACCCGCTAAACATGTCAGGCGACACCACTTGGGTGGTTGCTGACGGTTTCTCTGGTGCGACGGCGCTGAGCCAAGCGGCACAGGGCACACTGGAATATGGCTTTAACCAAGCTTGGTGGGACGCCTTCCTTGGTTTCATCCCAGGTTCTGTTGGTGAAGTGTCTACGCTGGCGATTCTGTTAGGTGGTCTGGTCATCATCTATACCCGTATCGCGTCATGGCGCATCGTTGGTGGTGTGATGGTCGGTATGATTGCCGTCTCTCTGCTGCTTAACGCTATCGGTAGCGACACTAACCCTATGTTTGCGATGCCTTGGTACTGGCACATGGTACTGGGTGGCTTTGCCTTCGGTATGATGTTCATGGCGACTGACCCAGTTTCTGCGTCTTTCACCAACCAAGCGAAGTGGGCGTACGGTATTTTGATTGGTGCTATGGCCGTATTCATCCGTGTCATTAACCCTGCTTTCCCAGAAGGTATGATGTTGGCCATCCTGTTTGCCAACCTATTTGCGCCGCTATTCGACCACTTCGTGGTTCAAGCGAATATCAAGCGGAGGATTGCTCGTGGCTAGTAATAAAGATTCGTTCGGTAGAACGCTGTTTGTTGTTGTTGGATTATGTTTTATCTGTTCGGTATTCGTTTCTACTGCGGCCGTACTGCTTAAGCCAACTCAACAAGAAAACAAATTGCTTGATAAGCAAAAGTACATTCTTGAAGCCGCTGGCCTGGTAGACACTAAGTCTGGTGAAGTCAGCAAGGCTAAGATCCTTGAGACTTACGACAAGTATGTTGAAGCTAAGCTGGTTGACCTTAAGTCTGGTGACTGGGTTGAAGGCAACGCCGACACATTCGACACAGAGAAAGCGGCTCGCACCCTAGAGACCTCTTTCAAGCCTGAGCACGACATCGCTTCAGTTAAGCGTGTGGCGAACAAGGGCGTGGTTTACCTGGTACGTGATGACGCTGGCACACTACAGACAGTGATCATTCCGGTTAAAGGTTACGGCCTATGGTCAACCATGTACGCCTTCCTGGCCGTTGAGTCTGACCTGAACACAGTTCGCAGCTTGGTGTACTACGACTTTACCGGTTCGGGTGAAACTCCGGGCCTAGGTGGTGAAGTTCAGAACCCTAAGTGGATCGCCAAGTGGAAGGGTAAGAAGCTTTATGATGACCAAGGCAACCTGGCTATCAAAGTGACTAAGAACCCTGCCGTTGCAGAGAGCGTTCACGGTGTTGACGCACTATCGGGTGCAACACTGACCAGTAATGGTGTACAGCACTCACTGGATTTCTGGTTGGGTAAAGAAGGTTTTGCACGTTTTCTTGAGAAGGCGCGCAACGGAGGACTGAGCTAATGGCTGACGCAAAAGAACTTAAACAGGTTCTGACTGGACCTATCATTAGTAACAACCCGATTGCGTTGCAGATCCTGGGGGTATGTAGTGCCCTGGCGGTAACCAGTAAGATGGAAACTGCCTTGGTAATGACCATAGCTCTGACTGCCGTAACGGCCTTGTCTAACTTGTTCATCTCTATGATACGTAACCACATTCCAAGCAGTGTGCGTATTATCGTTCAGATGACCATTATCGCTTCACTGGTGATCGTGGTTGACCAGGTACTGCAAGCTTATGCCTATGACGTGGCTAAGCAGCTGTCGGTATTCGTGGGTCTGATTATCACCAACTGTATCGTAATGGGCCGCGCCGAAGCTTACGCGATGAAGACGCCGCCTATGATGAGCTTCATGGATGGTATCGGTAACGGTCTGGGTTATGGTGCCATCTTGTTGTCAGTTGGCTTCGTGCGTGAATTGTTTGGTAACGGTTCGCTATTTGGTGTCGAGATCCTAAGCAAGATCTCTGAGGGCGGCTGGTATCAGCCAAACGGTCTGCTTCTGCTGCCACCAAGTGCGTTCTTCCTGATTGCATCGTTGATCTGGATTATCCGTACCATCAAGCCAGAGCAAGTTGAAGCAAAAGGATAAGCGTAATGGAACATTATATTAGTCTATTAATCCGTTCTGTTTTCATTGAAAACATGGCGTTATCCTTCTTCCTTGGTATGTGTACCTTCTTGGCTGTGTCTAAGAAAGTCACCACGGCCATGGGCTTAGGTGTTGCCGTAATCGTGGTATTGGCAATTTCAGTACCTGTTAACCAAATCATCTATCAGGGTATTTTGGCTCCGGGCGCCTTGGCCTGGGCTGGTGTACCCGATGCAGACCTGAGCTTCCTTAAGTTCATCACCTTCATCGGTGTGATCGCGGCGCTGGTTCAAATCCTTGAGATGGCATTGGATAAGTATTTCCCACCGCTATACAACGCGCTGGGGATCTTCCTACCGCTGATCACAGTAAACTGTGCGATTTTCGGTGCGGTTTCTTTCATGGTTGAGCGTGACTACAACCTGGGTGAAAGTTTAGTGTTCGGCATAGGTTCAGGTATCGGTTGGGCACTTGCGATTGTGCTGCTGGCCGGTATCCGTGAGAAGTTAAAATATGCTGATGTCCCTAATGGTCTGCGTGGTCTAGGTATTACCTTCGTGACTGCGGGTTTGATGGCGCTAGGTTTCATGTCGTTCTCAGGTGTGTCTCTGTAATAGAGACACCTTAACGGCTTCTGATTTTGAACCTTTAAGGATAAGTTAATGGGTATTATTGAATCTACTCCAATCGATGTATACCTCGGTGTGAGTATGTTTACAGCCATCGTACTGGTCTTGGTGTTGGTGATTCTGTTCGCCAAATCAAAACTGGTTCCGAGTGGCGATATTACTATCGGCATCAACCATGATGCGGATAAAGCAATTAAAACACCGGCGGGCGGTAAACTATTGGGCGCTCTGGCTAGTAACGGTATCTTCGTATCGTCAGCCTGTGGTGGCGGTGGTTCTTGTGGCCAGTGTAAGGTGATCGTTAAGTCTGGCGGCGGTGATATTCTGCCAACAGAACTCGACCATATCTCTAAGGGCGATGCCCGTAACGGTTGTCGTCTGTCTTGTCAGGTCAACGTTAAGTCAGATATGGAGATCGAACTGGAAGAAGAGATCTTCGGTATCAAGAAGTGGGAATGCAGCGTTATCTCTAACGATAACAAGGCGACCTTCATTAAAGAGCTTAAGCTGGCTATCCCTGATGGCGAGTCTGTGCCTTTCCGTGCCGGTGGTTACATCCAGATCGAAGCGCCTGCGCACCATGTTAAGTACGCCGATTTCGACGTACCAGCAGAATACCGTGGTGACTGGGAGCACTTTGGCTTCTTCAAGCTAGAGTCTAAGGTTGACGAAGAGACAATCCGTGCGTACTCAATGGCGAACTATCCTGAAGAGGAAGGTATCATCATGCTGAACGTACGTATCGCGACACCGCCTCCACGTAACCTGTCACTGCCTTGCGGTAAGATGTCTTCATACATCTGGAGCCTGAAGGCTGGCGACAAGGTGACTATCTCTGGTCCATTCGGTGAGTTCTTCGCGAAAGACACCGATGCCGAGATGGTATTCATCGGTGGTGGTGCAGGTATGGCGCCTATGCGTTCACACATCTTCGACCAGCTCAAGCGTCTTAAGTCTAAGCGTAAGATGAGCTTCTGGTACGGTGCGCGTTCTAAGCGTGAGATGTTCTACGTTGAAGATTTCGACGGCCTGGCGGCTGAGAACGATAACTTTGTATGGCACGTGGCCCTGTCTGACCCACAACCCGAAGATAACTGGGATGGTTACACTGGCTTCATCCACAACGTATTGTATGAAAACTACCTACGTGACCACGACGCGCCAGAAGATTGTGAGTTCTACATGTGTGGACCTCCAATGATGAACGCGGCCGTTATCGGTATGCTTAAAGATCTTGGTGTTGAAGATGAAAACATCCTGCTGGATGACTTCGGCGGCTAAGCAATCATTCTTGTGATATTATTGCCGTGATTATCGTGCTCCCTAAGGCGCCCAAAGGCCCTTAGGGAGTGTGTTACCGGGTTATCATTAAGGACAATGGTCAATATGTATAAGACCTTTATCAAGGGGTTAGTCCTGGCGGGACTAGCCTTTTTTATTTCGGCCTGTAGCCAACCTGTCAAGATGATCTCCATGTCTGGGCAGACCATGGGCACCACCTACCACATCAAATTTGTCGGCGACAAGCAGATGCCCGACGAGCAACTGCTGCAGGCGGAGATCGACCTCGCGCTTGAGCAGGTGAACGATCAGATGTCCACCTATCGCAAAGACTCAGAGCTGTCGCGCTTCAATCAGATGACACTCGAATCTAGCCTGGCGGTATCCCCCGATACGGCCAAGGTAGTGCAGACGGGTATCGATCTCTATCGCAAGACAGATGGCGCCCTGGATATCACCCTGGGCCCGCTGGTAAACCTCTGGGGCTTCGGTCCCGACAAGCGTCCGACTCGCGTGCCAAGCGCCGAGCTGATCGCCGAGACCAAGGCCAAGACGGGTATCGAGTATCTTAAGGTCGATGGCCTTAAGCTGAGCAAGACCAATCCTGCTTTGTATGTCGACCTTTCCTCCATCGCCAAGGGCTTTGGGGTCGATAAGGTGGCCAAGCTGCTGAGCAAGTATCAGCCCAAAGGTTATCTGGTGGAGATAGGAGGCGAGATCAGTCTCTTCGGCGTCAAGGCCGACGACAGCCCTTGGGTGATCGCCATAGAGCAGCCCGATGAGGATGAGCGCGTGGTGCAGCAGCTGCTGGAACCTGGCAACATCGCCATGGCGACTTCGGGCGACTATCGCAACTACTATGAGGAGGAGGGGCAACGCTTCACTCATATTATCGACCCGCGCAACGGCTACCCGATCGACCATAAGCTTGCCTCTGTGACCGTGCTGGCTAAGGAGAGCATGATCGCCGACGGTTACGCCACCGCCATGATGGTGCTGGGCACAGAGGCCTCGCTGGCGCTGGCCGAACGTGAGCATCTGGCCATCATGTTGATCGAGAAGCAAGCGCAAGGTTTCAAGGTCTACTATAGCGATGCCTTTAAGCCCTACGTGGGTTTGTGATAGAATAGCGTCCATCGGTGCGCCGGCCCGCTTAATATAGTGGCTAGGCGCATTTTGAATGCAGTCTTGCATGTCGGTTGATTAGCTAGCCTATGAGCTAGTCAACTAGTTAGCGAATGATTAGACACATAAGCGAAACAGCCACTTATGTGTATCTGGAGTCAGTGATGAGCACTTTTTTAGCGGCTTTTGTGGTATTACTACTGTTTTTCGTTCTTATGTCTATCGGCTACCTGGTGAAACAGAAGGCGGTTGCCGGCAGCTGCGGTGGTCTGGGTGCCCTGGGTATCGAGAAGGCCTGTGACTGTGACGACCCATGCGATAAGCGTAAGGCGAAGATGGCCGAAGAAGAGGCCCGTCGCGAGAAGCTGGCCAAAGATCGTATCATCTAGCCCACGCCTGTGAGGCGTCATTATTAAAGGTCCCATTCGGGGCCTTTTTTTGTTACCCCTGTTTTTCATTACTCTTCTCCGAGACTCCTCTGCTCCTTAGCGCCTTGTGCTTACTATCGGCCTTAACACGCTGGATTTATTATCTTTAATCGCCTTGGTAATCAAAGCGCGAATGAGAACGATTTTCTTTGATAACTGATTGAAACTTAATGTTTATTTGTAATTGAGTGAAAATTGCTCTAGGCTTAAATATTGATTTAGATCAAATCTTACTAAGGAGATCAAATGAAGGGTCATCCGAACGTCATTCGTCAGTTAAACAAGATACTGACCTTCGAATTGACGGCCATCAACCAATACTTCTTGCACGCACGCATGTACAAAAATTGGGGTCTGGAAGAGCTCAATGAGAAGTGCTACAAGAAGTCGATCAAAGATATGAAGCATGCCGACAAGCTGATCGAGCGGGTGCTGTTTCTCGAAGGCCTGCCTAATCTGCAACAGCTCGAGAAGCTGCGCATAGGTGAGAACCCGGAAGAGATGTTGCAGTGCGACAAGACCATGCTCGAAGAGCAGCTGGTCGAGCTGCGCAGCGTGATCGCCCTGTGTGAGACGGAGCGAGACTATGTGAGCCGCGAGATCCTCGAAGACCTGCTCGAAGATGAGGAGGAGTATCTGGACTGGATCGAGGCGCAGCAAGATCTGATTAAGATGACGGGCATTCAAAATTACCTGCAGTCGCAGATGGAATCTGAATAGGGAGAGAAACATGAAAGGCAATCAGGAAGTGATCGACACCCTCAACAAGCTGCTCACCGGTGAGTTGTCGGCGATGGATCAATACTTTGTCCACGGCTTGATGTACGAAGACTGGGGGCTTAACGAGCTGCACGAGCGGATCTCCCACGAGTCTGACGACGAGCGCGAACACGCCAAGAAGCTGGTGCAGCGGATTCTGTTCCTCGAGGGCACGCCAGATGTGGCCAGCCGCGAGGCGCTGAATATAGGTAAAGATCCCCAGGAGATGCTGCAGAATGATCTCAACTATGAGTATCAGGTGGCGGCCAACCTACGTGAAGCCATCGCCCTGTGCGAGGAAAAGCAGGATTACGTCTCCCGTGAACTGTTAGAGGTCTTGCTGGAAGAGACAGAGTCTGATCATATGTACTGGCTAGAGAAGCAGCTGGGCCTCATCGACAAGATAGGTCTGCAGAACTACCTCCAGTCTAAAATGTAATAGACTGAGCCGATATAATGCATTAGCCATTCGGCGCCACGAAACAGAGATAAAGCCACCTTAGGGTGGCTTTTTGCTGCCTGTCATCTGACGCATAGCTGTCGTTCATCGCGAAGTGATTGAATACTGTTTAAATGTACAGTATTCTTGGCGGTGGAGGTATTAAGGTGAAAAAGATTATTCATGTAGACATGGACTGCTTCTTCGCGGCGGTCGAGATGCGTGATTTTCCCGAGCTTAGGGGCAAGCCCATTGCCGTCGGCGGACGCAGCGATCGCCGCGGTGTCATCAGCACCTGTAACTACGAGGCGCGCAAGTTTGGCGTGCGCTCGGCCATGGCCTCCGCCTATGCCCTCAAGCTCTGCCCGGATCTCATCCTGGTGCCCGGACGCATGTCTGTCTACAAGGAGGTGTCGGCGCAGATCCGTGAGGTGTTTGCCCGCTACACTGAGCTGATCGAGCCGCTCTCCCTGGATGAAGCCTATCTGGATGTCAGTGACTGCACCCAACACCAGGGCTCGGCCACGCTGATCGCCGAGGCGATTCGCCGGGAGATCTTCGAGGTGACCGGGCTCACCGCCTCTGCCGGTATCGCGCCGGTGAAGTTTCTGGCCAAGATAGCTTCGGATCTCAATAAGCCCAACGGCCAGTATGTGATCACTCCGCAGATGATCCCCGAGTTTGTGAAGACACTGGCGCTGATTAAGATCCCCGGTGTCGGTAAGGTGACCGCCGCCAAGTTGGAAACCATGGGGCTGATTACCTGCGCCGATGTGCAGGCCTGTAGCCGTCAGAGCCTGATGGAGCGCTTCGGTAAGTTTGGCGGCGTGCTCTATGACAGGGCGCAGGGGATAGACCCCCGCGGCATCTCGCCCCACAGGGAACGTAAGTCTGTCGGTGTCGAGACCACCCTGGCCAAAGATATCTACACTTATGAGCAGTGTCAGGCGGTGATGCCTCAGCTGATCCAGGAGCTGTCGGGGCGCATCAGTCGCAGCGCCAAGTCGCGTCGTATTCACAAGCAGGTGGTTAAGCTCAAGTTCGATGACTTCAAACAGACCACCATAGAGCAGCGCAGCGACGAGGTCTCGGTGAAGCTGTTTTACGACCTGCTTAAACAGGCGCTGGAGCGCCGCGCGGGCCGAGGCATTCGTCTGCTGGGGGTGTCGGTTGGGCTTGAGAGCGAGGCTGTGGGGGCCGGGCTCGATGAGGAGGTGCATGGGGCGCAGATGGATCTCGGGTTTTAGTGCACCTTGAAATGAAGGTTAGACATTTCTTTTTTCGAAGTAGCCGCTGGCTGCGTTGTAACTATTTGGCGAATTTTAAGGGTTAACCTTAATGCTTACCTATCACCTGCGGTGGGCTTATGTGCAGATACGTCTGTGAGACGCCGTGAATAAGTCCCTTTAGGCTCTGCCGAAACATCCCTGTTTCGGAAGCTCACCGACGTATCTACACCGGGTTATCCTATCTCTTCGATTTGACCTTTTTTATGGCGCAAATTGGCTTTAATTCTCTGTAACAGCTCCGATGAGCTTGGTGGTTTGGGCCATCTATGGGGCTGTTTTCCTCTCTCATTCATTGCGTTTGCCCAGGTGTAATAGAGCCAGCATTGCTTAAAAAACGAGCCCCTACAAGGGGTAGGGGTTTTTAGGGGAGCTATGGGGGCAGATGAATGATTCATCATCACCATCATGAATGTTACACAATCATTATAATAAATTTAAAAATTGGTAACGCGCTCCATATACTCGATTCTTACAGTCTTTGCTTATGTTTGTGGCCTGATGTACCGCGGGGGGAATAGGTGCTATGGCAATAAATATTGCAGTTAGTGCAGGACTCGGTAAGGAGGTGCGGCTGATTTCCACATCGCCAACATCCTAATAAATATAAAACGTAATAAAGGAAGGATAGGATGATGGAAAAATACATTAAACCCAATCACTTATTACGCTCCCGAGCAGCAGTAAGTCGGAGCAACATGAAGCTAAGTTGTTTGGCCATGGCGGTTTTTGGGGCTATTTCAGGTCAAGTTTTTGCAGAGGAAGCGCAGGCGCCAGAAGAAGCGAAAGAGCAGAAGGCGAGCGCGTTCGAAGTCATCGAGGTGACGGCGCAAAAACGTGTGCAACGTATGCAAGATGTCGGCATCGCGATCTCCGCGTTTAAAGCCGATGAGCTGGAAGATCTCGGTGCCTATCAGGCGTCGGCTCTGGCGGAATTTATCCCTAACATGGAGGTCGCCGTCTCAGACGATAGCGGCATCCCTATCTTCGTGATCCGTGGTGTGGGTCTACAGGACTACAACACCAACAACACGCCTAATACGGCCGTGGTCGTCGACGACGTTTATCAGCCCTATGGCATCTATAGCGCCTTTGCCATGTTCGATACCGATAGGGTAGAGGTGCTCAAGGGGCCTCAGGGCGGTCTGTACGGACGCAACTCTACCGGCGGCGCCATCTCTTTCTCCTCCAAGCGACCAGAGCTGGAGACCACTGAAGCCAATGTGGCGGTGGATTACGGTAACTATAATTCGCTCAACATCCGCGCCGGTGCCAGCCTGCCGCTGGGCGAGGTTGCCGCTGTGCGCCTCGCCGTGCAGTCAGAGACCAGCGACGGCTACTACTACAACACCTATCTGAATCGCGATCAGGGTGGCAAAGATAAGCAGCAGGCACGCTTTACCCTGCACTATGAGCCAGCCGACTATTTTGCGGCAGATCTCAGATATACCTATGGCCGTGACACCTCAGAGGCATCGATCCCCGAGGTCACGGGCTTGCTGGACAGCAACGCCTACTGGGAGGGACCGCTGGCGGGCTTCCCTGGGCTGCCGTCGATGAATATTCCCTACAACCAGGATGGTACACCGGCCTATTGTGACGCAGTGCTGCAAACCGGTATCCCGGATGCCAGCTGTATCAACATGAACCGCGCCAGCGCCGATGGCGACCCATACAGCGGCGCCGATGCCAGGGTGCATCCTAACGATGATACCTACCATTCAGTGTCGCTAAACATGAACTGGGATTTTTCCGACTACTCGCTGATCTCTATCACCAACTACACCCAGATGCAGTTTAAGCATCGTAACGGTGTCGGTTCGGTGGGTCTTGGCCCTGGTCAGGATCAAGAGGCCTGGGAGCAAGCCAGTCGCGATTATGGTCGCCTCAATGGTGGTGACCTCAACGAGATGTATGTCACCCAGTATGACTCAGACACCAGCTCATGGAGCCAGGAGCTGCGCTTGCTGTCCAACTATGGTGGCGACTTCAACTGGATGGTGGGTCTGGTGTATGCAGAAGATAACCTGGACGACCTGAGAAACTGCTCCTTTGCCGCCAACGTCTACGCCGACTGGAAGCAGTTCCCGGGCTGCGGCACCATGGCCTATACCCAGGATACCGAGGTGATTTCAGGCTATGCCCAGCTCACTTATGCCATCAGCGACACCCTGTCGACTACGGTGGACCTGCGTTACACCCAGGAGAAGAAGGACTATGTCGGCGACGTGTTTGTCAACGACGGTACCTGGATCTGTACGGCTAATGGCCTTAACACCACAGATCCAGACAGTCCGACCTACTGCGCCAACTTCATTGGTTGGGACCCTGTTACCGGCCGCTACGATCTGGCGCGAGGCAACAAATCTCACTATGACGAGAGCGACCCGTCGTGGAAGGTTAACCTCGACTGGAAGGTCACCCCGGATACCCTCTTGTATGCCAGTGTGGGCAGCAGCTTTAAGTCCGGCGGCTTCTTCGGTGGCTTCCTGACCAACCCTAATGCTATCCGTCCCTACAAGCCGGAGCGCAACAACGGGGTGGAACTGGGCTTCAAGTCGACCCTAGAAGATTATCGCGTGCAGATCAACGGCGCGGCCTTCTATTACGACTACCGCGACTTCCAGTCGGCTATCCAGGAGGTTGACCAGTCAACCGGCGGCGTCTTCAACGGCCTGCGTAACCTGGGTGACGTCATCATGCAGGGCGCCGAATTGGATCTGCGCTGGATGGCGACTGAGGACTTCGAGATCCGCGCCGCTATCGGCCTGCTCGACACCGAAGTCGACAAGGTCACCAAGTTCGAGTCTGCCGATGTCGGTATCACCAACATCTTCGGTGAAGTGATCGATATTCAGGGTAACGAACTCAACAACGCGCCTAAGTTCAGCGGCAACCTGATCGCCCGTTATCACTATCAGCTCAGCGCCGAGCTGGAAGGCTTCATTCAGTTGGATGCCTCCTTCAAGGATGATTACTGGCTGTCTGTGTCTAACGAACCCATCTATCGCGAGAAGGGTTACACCCTGGTCAATATGCGAGCGGAGATCTTCAGCCCAGCCGATAACTGGAGTGTGGCTGTCTGGGGACGCAACCTGACCGACAAGACCTATCGCAACAGCTTCTATCTGGATGGTTTGGACAGTGGCTATAGCGAATATAACGCGCCGCGCACCTTTGGTGTGAGCCTGTCTTACAACTACTAGAGCACAGCTTTTCCCCGGCTTCCCTGACTTAAAGACTGCACACTGTCGTCAGGGAGCCGCTTTTTATTCCTTCCCTGGCGATGTGTCTGCATCGCCAGGCCTCGAAGGCGGGGCGCTAAGGGATAACTCTGCGGTAAGGGATAACCCTGGAGGGAAGGGCTTAAGTTGGTGTAAGCGCA
This sequence comes from Shewanella loihica PV-4, assembly GCF_000016065.1. Classification (NCBI taxonomy): domain Bacteria; kingdom Pseudomonadati; phylum Pseudomonadota; class Gammaproteobacteria; order Alteromonadales; family Shewanellaceae; genus Shewanella; species Shewanella loihica. The sequence goes on along the minus strand of NC_009092.1, from coordinate 3,408,405 downwards.
ATAAGATCAATAACAGATAGGAAATGAGACATGGAACAAGTTAGGGGAAAATCACAGCGCGCCGCTTGCTGGCTGGCCGCCGGCCTGTTGACGATTTCGGCTGGTGTAACTCCCGTGGTAATCGCCGCGCCAATCGCCGCGGCCGAGTCTGCCACAAACCAGCCTGGGCAGAGCGAACAGGCTCGTAGCGAACAGGCTATTAGTGAAAATAGTAAGGTGTCCAGCTTTGGCCGCTACCAAGGCTACTCTCAGGAGCGTTTCGATGGCTGGGTGACCAGCTCTGAGTACATCACCACGCGCGACGGCACCAAACTGGCGGCGGATATCTCACGCCCGGCCAAGCATGGTGTGGTGACGAAAGAAAAGTTACCCGTACTCTGGACCTATTCTCGCTACCACAGGGAGTTTGAGCCAGGGGTAACCAACATAGATGACGATGCCATCTTGCAGCGTCTCGCCAGACACGGCTATGTGATCGCCAGCGTCAACGTGCGTGGCGGCGGGGCCTCTTTCGGCCGTTACCAGGGGCTGTTCAGCGCGCCCGAGACCCGCGATGCCTATGATGTCATCGACTGGCTGTCCAAGCAGCCGTACAGCAGCGGCAACATAGGTATGTATGGCCTCTCTTACATGGGGATCACCCAGTACATGGCCGCCAGCACCAAGCATCCGGCGCTTAAGGCCATCACCCCGGAAAACGGTTATTTTAGCCTCTATGACGCCGTTCGCCGTGGCGGCATAATGCGTCAGGACTTGGTGGAAAGCTGGGGCAAGGGCACCCAGTACCTGGATAAGGTACGCAAGCCAACGCCGGTGGATGCCGATACCGATGGCACTCTGGCGGCGGCCGCCGTGAAGGAGCATGCCACCAACTTCGACCCTATAGCGCCACTCGCGGCGGCGAAGCTGCGCGACGATACCGCGCCCGAGTTCGATTGGTACAAGGATATGCCCTCGGCGATAAACACAGCCCTCAACGAGTCTGGCGTGGCCATCTACCATTTCGGCTCCTGGCATGATCCCTACACTACAGACACCTTAGTGCATTTCGAAAACTATCACGGCCCGCAGAAGATGGCCTTTGGCCCCTGGTCCCACGTCACTAATAACGAGGCGGAAAAGCTGGAGCGTGACAAAGTATATGGCGCCGAGTTTCAGCGCTGGTTCGACTACTGGCTGAAGGGGATCAAGAACGGCGTGATGGATGGGCCGCAAATTCATGTGGCCGAGGTGGATAGCATGCGTAAGCAGTGGCAGTGGATCTCGCTGCCCCAGTTCCCCCTCCAGAAGGCCCGCACCAGCTTCTATTTTGGTGAATCCAGCGCCAAGAGCGACTTGGTGACAGATCATCTGCTGTCGACTCAGGCGCCTGTGCTGTCGACGCAGAAACCCGATGCCAGCGCGCTGCTGGCCTATCAGGTCAACGATCTGACTACTACGGGCACGGCGACTCGTTGGGACTCCAACTATGGCACCCAGGTCAACTATCCGGATATGACGGCTAATGACGGGCATTCGCTGACCTTTACGACGGCGCCCCTCGACAAGGATATGGTGATCGCCGGCATTCCGCTGGTCAAACTCTTAGTCTCGGCCAGTACGCCAGATGCGGATGTGTATGCCCTGCTGGAAGAGGTGGAGGCCGATGGTCGCTCCAACTACATCACAGAAGGCAATCTGAGATTATCCCTGCGCAAGCAGCACAAGGCGCCCTGGAATAATCTGGATATCCCCTGGCATCGCGCCTTAAAGGAGGATCAGCAACTGCTGACGCCGGGTGAGGTGGTCGAAGCCAACTTCGACATCATGCCCGTGGTGTATCGCATCAACAAAGGCAATCGTCTGCGTGTCGCCATCATGGGCGGTGACAAAGACAATATGGAGGCGCCGCCGTATCCCGAGGCGCAGCTCTCCCTAAGCGTAGGTGGTGCCCAGGCATCGCAAATCGCCTTGCCGCTGTTGTAGCCTGCTAGTCCTAATGGTTGATAAAACGGCGGAGATAGTGCTGCCGTTTTATCACATAACTTATTGAGTTTATTGGGTGTCGGTTTAGGTCGAGATACCCAATTTATATCGGCCGGGCAGATCTTGTCCCTGCGCCACAGCGCCCTCACTCGTGAGGGCGCTGTGCCAGAGTGCGGTTCACTAGGCCAATTTTCGCAGACGTTAATGGAGTTTCCCAATGACAGTACAACTACTCAATGCCCGCGACATGGATTTTCTGCTGTATGAATTCCTGGACACAGAAGGACTACTGCAGCGCCCCCGTTATTGCGAGCACAGCCGCGAGGTGTTTGACGCCACCCTGGAGACGGCGAAAACCATCGCCGAGAAATACTTTGCCAATCACAACCACAAGGGGGACGAGCAGGAGCCGACCTTCGACGGTGAAAGGGTGCAGATGATCCCGGAAACCAAGGAGGCCTGGGACCATTTTGCCGATGCTGGCTTTCTGGCTGCCCACTATGACTTCGAAGATGGCGGCATGCAGTTGCCAGAGATCATACTGCGCGCCGCGATGGCCTATTTCAGCGCCGCCAATACCGCCACCGCCGGCTATCCTTGCCTGAGTCTGGGAGCGGCTAACCTGATTCAGAGCTTTGGCAGCGACGAGCAGAAGGCTAAATTTATTCCCCCCATGCAGGAGGGCCGCTTCGCTGGCACCATGGCGATGACAGAGCCGGGCCAGGGCTCGGCGCTGGCCGACATCACCACCAAGGCGGTGCCACAGGCCGACGGCAGCTATCTGATCACGGGCCAGAAGATGTTTATCTCAGGCGGTGATCAGAGCATCACAGAGAACATTATCCACATGACCCTGGCGAAGATCGAGGGCGCCCCGGCCGGCGTCAAGGGGATCTCCCTGTTTATCGTGCCCAAGTTCCTGGTCAATGACGATGGCTCCCAGGGGGAGCGTAACGACGTGGCCCTGGCCGGTCTGCTGCACAAGATGGGCTTTCGTAACACCACCTCTACCGTCTTGTCATTTGGCGAGAAGGGCGGCGCCGTGGGTTACCTGGTCGGCGAGCCCCACAAGGGCCTGGCCTACATGTTCCAGATGATGAATGAGGCGCGCATCTTCGTCGGCAGCACGGCGGCGGTGCTGGGCTACCAGGGCTTTAATGCCTCCCTGGAATACGCCCGTGAGCGTCCTCAGGGACGTCTGCCATCGAACAAAGACCCTGAGTCCAAGCAGATCCCTATCGTGCAACACGCCGATGTGCGCCGCATGTTGCTGGCGCAGAAGGCCTATGTGGAAGGCTCGCTGGCGCTGTGTCTGTATGCCAGCTCGCTGTTTGAAGATAGCCACACGGCGGATACGCCAGAGGCCCGTCAGCAGGCCTTCATGCTGCTTGATCTGCTGACGCCCATAGTCAAATCCTGGCCCTCAAAGTACGCCCTCAAGGCCAACGATTTGGCCATACAGGTACTCGGTGGCTCGGGTTATATCCGCGAGTATCCGGTGGAGCAGTATTATCGCGACAACCGCCTCAATCCAATCCATGAGGGCACGGAGGCGATCCACGGCCTGGATATCCTGGGGCGCAAGGTGCCTATGGGGAACATGGCCGCCTATGAGCTGTTTGTGAAGGCGGTGGAAGCCACTGCCGCCGAGGCCGCTGCGAGGGAAACGACTTCCGAGATGGGCCAATCCCTGCTCGCCGCGCTTGGCAAGCTGAGCAGGCTCAATGCCGTACTGCTGCCCATGCTGGCCAAAGATCCGGATTTGGGCCTGGCCAACGCCACCCTGTATCTGGACGTGTTTGGCCGCATCACCGCCAGCTGGATCTGGCTACAGCAGGCCAATATCGCCGCGGCCAAGCTGGCCGAAGAGGGGGCTCTGTCTGTCGATGATGCCAACTTCTATCAGGGTAAGCTGCAGGCGGCGCGTTACTACCTGGAGTGGGAACTGCCGGAGATCGATCCGCAGATCGCCCTGCTGGAGAGCCATAACAGTGTGCCCTTCGATATGCAGGACGCCTGGTTCTAGTCCTAGGGGGCACGCTAGGGCTGTCTAAGGCATGGGTCTTAGATAGCCGATAGCAATATCAGTTTTAACGTCAGAACCAGTAGCAATGCCAGTCGAGAGGGATCTCAGGCTGGCATTTTTTTACCTTCTGCTCCTTATCTCTTGCTCTTTCTCTCCAGCTCGTTCTCTTCTGCTCTTTAACTCGAATCCCTGCTTCTCCTATCTGCGCCTCATCGAATCGCTGCATGCCTTTCTCAGCGTTCTCTGCTTGCTCAGCCTCTTCTCTGCGCGCTTTCTGTGTCGTTGAGACGCTGTATTGCCCGGTTGCACTCGATCGGCTTAGGGGCAGCCTCAGGGCGCCTAGCGCTGCTTGTCGCTGCTTAGTGAGCCGGTTAGGAGACGATTGGGAAGGGCTGTGACAGGACCGTCATAGAGGAGGTTAGCCGCTATAAAACAGGGATAAAAAAAGCCAGCCTGTGCGTCGCACAGACTGGCTTTGGGCTTATCTGATACCGGTAAAATGAGTTGTTTGACAGCCTTGGGCTTTACCAGGTATCGATACAGTTACGTTTCTTGCCGCTGCGCTTCTCGGGTTTTGGCAGGCAGGCCAGACCGCGAACGATCCAGTCGCGGGACTCCATGGGGTCGATCACCGCATCCAGCTCCAGATAGCTGGCGGTATTGATGGCGCTGCCGTGGCTGTAGAGCTTATCGACCATGGCCTTAAAGGTGGCCTCGCGCTCATCTGGATCGGCTATCGCCTCCAGCTGTCGCTTGGCCGCGATACGCACAGCACCCTCTATGCCCATGGCACCAAACTCGCCACTTGGCCAGGAGGCGGTAAACACAGGTGCGGTGAAGCCGCCACCCGTCATCCCCATGACACCCAGGCCGTAGCCCTTACGCAGCACCAGGGCGAACAGAGGTACAGTGCTGTTGGCGCCGTGGACGAAGAGGCGGGAGATATGGCGGACAGTGGCGCGTTTTTCCGACTCAGGGCCCACCATGAAGCCCGGGGTGTCGCACAGGGAGATCATAGGAATATCATGGGCGTCACACAGCTGAATAAAGCGGGCCAGTTTGTCGCCGGCATCGGCATCTATGGCGCCGCCGAGGAAGCGTGGGTCGTTGGCGTACAGGCCGTAGGCCTTGCCCTCGATACGCACCATGGCGGTGATCATATTCTTGGCAAACTCGCGCCTTAGCTCCAATACCGAGTCCTTGTCACACAGGGTGTCGATCACTTCACGAATGTCATAGATGGCCATGCGGTTCTCGGGGATCAGATGGCGCAATCTGCGCTGATCCGCCACTTGCCATTCGCTCAGATCCCCTTGGAAGTAGGAGAGGTACTTCTTGGTGACCGCAACCGCCTCGGCCTCATCCTCAACCAGGATGTCGATCACCCCGTTAGGACTGAGTACCGACGGCGGCCCCACCTCTTCGGGTTTGAAGACGCCTAGGCCACCGCCTTCGATCATCGCCGGCCCCGCCATGCCAATGCTGGCCTGACGGGTGGCGATGGTGAGGTCACACACGCCGTAGAGGGCCGCGTTACCGGCAAAACAGTTACCGGCGGCGATACCCACGGTGGGCACCAAACCTGACAACTCGCCCAGGGAGGAGAAAGTGTGCAGGTTCAGGAAGGCCACACCAGGGTAGTCGGTATCCGAGGGGCGCCCACCGGCCCCCTCGGCGAATATCACCAGTGGCAGTTTCCACTTCTTACAGAGTTCCAGCAGGCGGTCGGTCTTCTTATGGTTGACCAGGCCCTGTGAGCCCGCCATGACAGTGTAGTCGTAGGACATCACGGCGCAGCGTGCGGCTTCCTCGCCGAAGCTATCGGCGTTGACCGTGCCTATGCCGGTGATCTTGCCGTCGGCCGGGCTGATCTCCACCAACTTGTCGATGGCATGCTTCTGCCGCTGGGCGGCGATGGCCAGCTGGCCGTATTCGTTAAAGCTGCCTTCGTCGAGGAGATCGTTAAGGTTTTCCCGGGCGGTGCGCTTGCCCTCGCTATGACGCTTGGCCACCGCCTCGCTGCGGCTCTCATCCAGTGTCTTGTCGCGGCGGTCGAAGAACTCGGCTAAGTTGGCGCGAATATAATCGAGATCGATCTCCATCTCGGTCTGACCGCCGGTGACTGAGACCTCGCCCGGCTGAATCACCGCCAGGATCTGATGCTCGTCTATCACCTCGCCGATATTGCCGGTTAGCACCTCGGTGACGATACCTGCGTGTTCAGATTTTACCGGGATCTCCATCTTCATCGCCTCGATGACGGCGATCTCCTGGCCAGCGAACACCTCGTCGCCAGATTCGATGTTGACCTGCACCAGTACGCCTGCGGTGGGAGACTTGACCCCCTCACAGCCGGCGGGAATATTTACCGCCTGCACCGTCTCTTGCTGGTCGCTGGCGATGTTGAAGAAGTGCTCGTGGTGGTCGTCATCGGCCAACAGCTCGGCCATGTGCGCCTCGACGAAGCGGGTGCTGAGGCGGTTGTGCTGCACCTCTTCACGCTGCAGCAGGTTCATCAGTAGGGCCTTGTTGCTCTGCACCCCGTCGATATTCAGCGCCTTGAGGCTGAGGTAGACCTTGTTCAGCGCCGCGCTGAAGTCTTCGCCCTTGGCGATGATCTTGGCGCCCAATGAGTCGTAGCTGGGGCTGACCTTGTAACCTGCGTACAGGTAGTCATCCACGCGCACGTTATGGCCGTTAGGCACCTGGTAGGCCTTGATCACCCCAGAGGCAGGCTTGGTGCTGCCATCGGGCAGCATCTGCTCCAGATTGATGCGCGCCTGAATGGCGCAGCCGCGTTTGATCGGCGCTTCAGTCAGTGACAGCTCTGCCAGCGTCTTACCGGCTCCGAGCAATATCTGTAACTTGACCAGGTTCAGGCCGGTGATCTCTTCGGTGATGGTGTGCTCCACCTGGATCCGTGGGTTGATCTCCATGAAGTAGAACTTGCTGTGATCGTCTGCATCCAGCAGGAACTCGAAGGTGCCAAGGCCCTGGTATTTCACGTCGCTGGCCAGCTGCAATGCCGACTCGATGATTGGCATGCGCGTCGCGTCGTCAAGGCTCGGGCTGGGGGCGATCTCCAGCAGCTTCTGATTACGGCGCTGCAGGGTGCACTCGCGCTCCCAGGCATGCACCGCGGCGCCCGTGCCGTCGCCCAAGATCTGCACCTCGATATGACGGGCATGTTGCACCAGTTGCTCCACATACAGCTCGCCGCTGCCAAAGGCGATGATCGCCTCCTCGCGGCATTGACGATAGGCCTCGGCCAGATCCTCATAGCGGCTGACGGGACGCATGCCGCGCCCGCCACCGCCGGCCAGGGCCTTGATCATCACGGCGGCGCCATCACCCAGGCTGGTAAAGAAGGCTTGCACCTCTTCCAGGCTGCAGGGCTTGTTGATGCCGCCGGTGAGCGGCGTGTCTGAGCGCAGGGCGGTTTCCCGGGCGGTAGCCTTGTTGCCCAGCAAGTCAAGCAATTCGGCCGATGAGCCGATGAAGCAGATCCCTTCCTCGTGACAGCGCTTTGAGAAGCTGCTGTTTTCAGACAGAAAGCCATAGCCGGGGTGCACGGCATCACACCCATGGGCCTTGGCCACGGCAATCAGCTGCTCGATATCCAGGTACGCCTTGACGCCGCGGCCCTTGAGGGCCACCGCCTGATCAGCCTTCTTGGTATGTAGCGACTGACTGTCGTCTTCGGCGTAGATTGCCAGGCTGTCGATGCCCATATCGGCACAGGTCTGTGCGATACGGATAGCGATTTCACCCCGATTGGCAATCAGGATCCGATTAAAAACACGTGTCATAAACTTTTCTCCAGATCCACCTTACGGATCTTGCCGGTGGCGGTCATAGGTAATCTCTCCTGGATGCGGATCTCCGGCACCTTGAAGATGGCCATGGCATTCACACACCAGGCCTGCAGGGACTCTTGGGTTTCATCGAAGCCCGGCTTTAGGGTAACGAAGGCCACGGGCACCTGCCCCTTGCGCTCGTCGGGGCGACCGACGACGCCGCATGAGGCGATGGCCGGATGTTGGCCTAGCATGCTTTCCACCTCGGTGGGGAATACGCTCATGCCGTTGACCTTGAGCATCTCCTTGCGGCGGCCCAGATAACGGAAGAAGCCTTCCTCGGTGATCATTCCCAGGTCGCCGGTGCGGTACCAGCCACCCTCTTCAAACAGGTTTTTGTTCAGATCTGGCTTATTCCAGTAACCCTTGAGCAGGGTAGGGGTGCGGATCTGAATCTCGCCTTCCACGCCCAGGGGCATGAGCTCGCCGGTGACAAAGTCGCAGATCTTGATCTCTGTGCCGGGCACGGGCAGGCCAAGGAATGCCGGGTCGAAGGAGAGATCCATGTCGTCCACCTGGAAGCCGCGGGTGAAGGTGTCACAGGTGTGGGTCTCTGTCATGCCATAGGCCACCTCGAACAGTGTGGTGCCGGTCAGCTCGCGCCAACGTTGACGGTAGTCTCGGTTGAGTTTCTTGATGAAGGAGATGCAGGGCACTGTGGTCAGCGAGGTGAGGTCGAATTGGTGGAGATGAGGGTGGTTGAGGATCTCATCCACGCTGTCTATCAGCATGATGGTCATATTGACCTTGTGGTGGTGTACCAGCTCCATAAAGGCCTTGGTGTCCCAGCGGGCCATCAACACCAGAGTCGCGCCCGAATACAGGGGGAGCAGTAAGCCTGTGTCTTCGCCGGCAATCCAGAACTCTGGCAGGAAGCTGAGCATCACCAGATCTGTGCCTTCGGGGCCGACCTCGCCAAAGGTGACCGGATAGTAAGAGGCCATGGTGCCTATCATGTTGCGGTGGGTGTGCATCACGCCCTTGGGCATGCCAGTGGTGCCGCTGGTGTAGTTGATGGCCGCAAGATCGTCCAGCGCCGGGATATAGTCCAGCACTTCCTTAGACGCGTTATCTATCGCCTCGAAGAAATCGATAATGCCATCTGCCAAGGGGGTCTTGGGGATCTCAAACAGATCAGGCAGCACGGCGGTGATGGCGCGGGGCCTGACATCGGTATAGCTGGTGGTGATGATGTGCTCTATGCCCAGCTCCTGGCAGACGGGACGCATGGTGGGCAGCAGGGCGTCGTAGCATAGGGCGACCTTAGGTTGACTGTCACCCAGCTGGTGGCGTAGTTCCATCTCTTTCGACAGTGGGCTCACCGGCATGTGCACGGCGCCGCACTTTAAGATGCCGAGAAAGGCGATGTGAAACTGCGGGCAGTTGGGCATGAACACGGCAACACCGTCACCCTGGCCCACGCCAAGTCCTCTGAGGACGTTGGCAAAGCGGGTGCTCATCTCATCCAACTGGGCGTAGGTCAGCTCATAGCCGTAGAACTGGATGGCCACCTTGGTAGGGTTGAGTCTCGCCCAGGCAGAGAGATACTCGGTGACCGGCTTTTCGCCATGAGGATAGATGGGTTCCCGCGTTGTGCCTTTGGGCCATCTTGCCGCTTGGAGTGCTTTGACCTGTTGGAGATAGGTTTGCTCGTTCATGTTTCTGCCTCGCTATTGTTGTTATGGGCCGGTGCCGGTCATATCGTGCTAACCCGTGATTAGCCTATGGCACCACCTGGCGTATTCGATTCAAGTCAACCCAGTCCTTGCAGCCGGAGCCATTAACTGTCCTGCTTGAAATTTCTTATAGTCTTGTTGACGCTGCGACACCGTATCCCGCGGCCGTTTCGACCATGATTTTGGTCGGCAGCCATCTGTGGATTTCGGCATTAGGCATTACTTATACAGCAAATGTATAATTACAGTAACTATAAAAATATGTCAATTATGATGTTAATACTTACGACTTATTGTTAAATTAATTTACATTTAGGGTGGTGCGAACGTGACATCTCTGAGGGGGACCAGGCTTGGCGACGCGCTAACGAAAGTTCGTTTTATCAAGGAGGTAAGTTAGAATGCCGGGATATTTTTCGTGTGCTTTCAAAAAAAGCGTTTTTAAGAAAAGTGTTTTCGAGAAAAGCGTTTTTCACTTGAAGCGCGCTCAAGGTGAGGTTTTAGGTGGCGGACGATATGGCAGAAGGTAAGGCTGAGGGGAAGGTAGAGGGCATGGCAGAAGGTAAGGCTGAGGGGAAGGTTAAAGGTAAGGCTGAGGTTAAGGCTGAGGTTAAGGCTGAGGTTAAGGCTGGGGGTAAGAGAGCCGAGATGAGCCTCAGGGAGCGCAAGAAGCTGCAGATGCGTCAAACCCTACTGGCTATCGCCGAGGAGCTCTTTTCGACTTTGCCCTTCGAGGAGGTGATGGTCGATGAGATCGCGGCGCGGGCCAACATTAGCCAGAAAACCTTTTTCAACTACTTTCCCACTAAGGCGCAGTTGCTGGAGGAGCTACTGCTGAGCTGGTTGCGCCAGGTTAACCTCTGGCCGTCACCCACGGAGAATGTGACCGATGTGCGTTCGGCGCTGGTGCCGCCAAACCTCAATGAGATTCAGCTGTGGGTGATCGCCCACAGGCATATTCTGCAGATGATCATGCGCCACACGGATCTCTTCGCCTCCGTCTATTACTCCTCCCAGGTGCCTGCAGGCAAGAATCTGTTATTCCCGCCCGAATATCGCCAGCCGAGGATGGACAGGGTCAAGCGGGCGCAGGAGCAGGGGGTCATACGCGGCGATATCGCCCCAGAGCTCGTCTGTGAGATGTATGACCTGCTGCGTATCGACATAGTGCAGCGTTGGCTCTGTATGCCTGAGGAGCAGGCCTGTGGCGAGCTGTATCAACGCACCTATGATGAGATGGTGGCCATCTTCTTCCGTGGCCTGCAGCCCGACAGCAACTAGTCTGAACCAGACAGGTTTGCACTTAGCTTGGTGATAGCTGATTCTTGTTTGGTGCAAAGCCAGCTTCGGCAAAATCCGATCACGACGAAAGCGCGCCCTAGGGCGCGCCTTGTTTATCAGCTGATATTTACTGGCCGTGAGTTAGCTACACGGCCGGTCGCCAATCGCTAGTTAAGCCTGGTATTGGGCGAAGGTCTTGCCTTCTTTCACTAGTCGCTCCAGCAGGGGCGCAGGCTTAAACCACAGCTCTCCCTTGTCCAGGGTGTCGCGATACTTGTTCAGCGCCGTTAGCACCCTCTCCAGGCCTATCTCGTCGGCATACTGCATGGGGCCGCCACGGAAGATGGGGAAACCGAAGCCGTAAGCCAGCACGATATCGATATCGCTGGCCCGCAGGGCGATGCCTTCCTCCAGGATCCGCGCCCCTTCGTTGATGATGGGGTAGATGGTGCGCTCGAGGATCTCCTGGTCGCTTATCTGCTCTGGCGAGCGGCGGGTCACGCCGAACTCCTTGGCGGCCTCGGCGGCCAGCTCAAGCACCTCTGGATCTTCCTGCTTGTCGCGCCCTTCATAAATATAGAGGCCGCGACCCGTCTTCTGACCATAGCGCTGCTTGGCATAGAGCTTGTGCAGTATGGCGAAGTGGCTGGGGTCCAGATCTGTGGTGAACGCCTTGCGATCTTCCCGGGTGAGGATGCCCACATCGATACCGGCCAGGTCGACCATGGAGGGCAGCCCCATCGGCATGCCGAACTCTGTGTGTACCTTGTCTATCTGCGCCGGGCTCGCCCCTTCGAGGATCAGCGACATGGACTCACGCAGGTAAGAGTCGGTCGCCCGGTTGCCGATAAAGCCCCAGCAGACACCAGAGACCACAGGGACTTTCTTGATCCGCTGTGCCAGCTGCACAGTAGTGAGCAGGGCATCCGGCGCCGTCTTGTTAGCGCGCACTATCTCCAGCAGCCTCATCACGTTCGCCGGGCTGAAGAAGTGCAGGCCGAGCACGTCCTGAGGGCGGGAGGTCTCCGCCGCTATCTCGTCCACGTCCAGGGTGGAGGTGTTGGTGGCCAGTATGGCGCCGGGCTTACAGGTGGCATCCAGGGTCTTAAATACCTGCTTCTTGATCTCCATCTTCTCGAACACGGCTTCGATCACCAGGTCGACATCGGCGATGTCGGCATAATCTGTGGTGCCGCTGAGCAGCGCCATGCGCTCATCGAGCTGGGCCTGACTCAGTTTGCCCTTCTTGAGGGTGTATTCGTAATTCTTGCGGATCACCCCAAGGCCACGTTCAAGGGCTTCGCCGTTGAGGTCCAGGATCTGGGTGGGGATCCCCACGTTGATGAAGTTCATGGCGATGCCGCCGCCCATGGTGCCTGAGCCTATCACCGCCACCTTGCGGATCTCGCGGGTCGCCGTGGTTTTAGGGTTTATGCCAGGGATCTTGGCAACGCCACGCTCGGCGAAGAACAGATGTTGCTGGGCGCGGGCCTGGGGCGTATCCAGGCACTCCATGAAGAGCTGATGCTCACGCTTGAGGCCCTCGGCCAGTGGCAGTTCACAGGCCGCTTCCACCGCCTGAATGCAGCGCTCGGGGGCGTAATAGCCGCGGCTGCGTCTGGCAATGGCGGCGCGAAATTCGTTAAAGATCTCACTGCTGATATTGCTGGTATCGACACTCATCTCGAAGCAGCTGCGCTTAGGCTTGTGCTGCGCGACCAGCTCTTGGGCAAAGTCGACTGCGGCCTGAATGAAGTTGCCGCCGTCTTGATACAAATTATCGATCACGCCAGCATCCAGCATAGCCGCCGCGCCGAGGGGACGACCACTGGTGATCATCTCAAGGGCCAGCTGAACGCCGCCGATGCGGGGTAGACGCTGGGTGCCGCCGGCGCCGGGCAGGATACCGAGATTAACTTCGGGCAGTCCCAGCTTGGCCGCAGGCAGGGCGATGCGATAGTCGCAGGCCAGCGTCAGCTCACAACCGCCGCCCAGCGCTAGGCCGTTCACGGCGGCAACAACCAGCTTAGGAGAGGCCTCGAGGGCATCGCATACCTGAGGCAGGTTGGGCTCGGCGAGGGCGTCGTCGGAAGAAAACTCGCTGATGTCGGCGCCGCCGCAAAACAGCTTGCCCGAGGAGGCGAGCACTATGGCGTCCACCGACTCATCGGCTTCGGCTCTCTTGAGATCGGCCAGCAGGTGGGTGCGCAGCGCCAGCCCCAGGCTGTTAACAGGAGGCTGGTTGAGTATGATGACGGCGGTGCGTCCATGAATTTGGTACAGGGTGGCGTTCGTCATAGGGATACCCTTGTTATTGTTGTGAATGAGGATCAGATGGCAGAGACGCCACCATCGATGGCAATGGCCTGGCCGGTCATAAAGCCGTTGTCCGGGTTGACCATGTGCAGCATGGCGCTGACCACCTCGTTTGGATCGGCCAGGCGGCGCATGGGCACGGCGCGGGTCAGCTGCTCGATTAGCGCGGGATCGACCCCCTCGGTCACCATAGGCGTTGGGGTGAAGAAGGGGCAGATGGCGTTGACCTGGATCCCCTGGGCGGCAAACTCCAGCGCCGCGGTGCGGGTAATGCCGACCACGGCATGCTTGGCGGCCACATAAGGGGTCAGCTTGGGGGCGCCGTTAATGCCGGCCATGGAGGCAACATTTAGAATCGCCCCACATTTATGTTTCTGCATCAGAGGGATCTGCGCCTTCATGCCGAAGAACACCCCCTTGGTATTGATGGCGAAGCTAAGGTCCATGTCGGCCTCTGTGGTCGCTAGCAGGCTCTTCATGGGGGCCGAGATACCGGCATTGTTGATGGCGATATCCAGACGGCCAAAGCTCTCTTCGGCCAGCTGAGCCAGGGCCAGCTGTTCGGCCTCTATGCTGACATCACAGCGCAGACCGACCGCGCATTCGCCCAACTCGCTGCACAGGGCGTCGAGCGCCGTGTCGTTAATATCGCCCAGCACCAGCTTGGCGCCCTGAGGGGCCAAACGCTGGGCCAAGAGCTTGCCAAAACCGCTGGCGGCGCCCGTGATGAGCACCACCTTACCTTCAAAATTCGACTGCATTGATTCTTCCTCTGTTAGAGCGTCAGGCCGCCATCCACCACCAGGGTCTCGCCTGTGGTGTAGCTGCTGGCATCGCTGACCAGATAGAGCACGGCGCCGGCCATCTCGCTGGGCACGGCGTGGCGGCCCATGGGGATCCTGGCGATCAGCTGCTGATAGATCTTGTCGTTATTGAACAGGGCGCCGGCAAACTGGGTCTTAGTGAAACCGGGCAGCAGGGCGTTGCAGCGGATCCCAAGCGGCGCGCACTCCTTGGCGAAGGCCTTAGTCATGCTGACCACGGCCGCCTTGCTGATGGAGTAGATCCCCTGCATCTCCCCGGGCTGAAGCGCATTGACCGAGGCGGTGTTGAGGATCACTCCGTGGCCCTGCTCGCGCATCATGCGACCCGCGGTGACCGACATAAAGAAGTAGCCCCTCAGGTTCACCTCCATGGTCTTGTTGAAGGCATTGAGATCCGTATCGAGAATATGGCCGAAGTAGGGGTTGGTGGCGGCGTTGTTGACCAGGATATCCAGCCTGCCGTGTTTGGCCTGGATCTGCTCGAAGGTGGCCTGGATGGCCTCGAGATCCCCCACATGACAGGCCATCGCCTCGGCGCTGCCGCCATTGTCGATGATCTGCTCGGCCACCGTCTGGCAACCTTCGGCCTTGCGGCTGGCGACAATCACATGGGCGCCATAGGCGGCCAACAGCTCGGCGATGGCGGCGCCTATGCCGCGGCTGGCGCCGGTTACCAGGGCGATACGCCCGCTTAGGTCAAACAGTGATTTATTGTCCATGGCGTTACTCCTTAATCTGATCGGCGATGGCTTCCTGCGCCATTTCCGCCAGCGGCCCCACATGTTGGCCCAGCTCGGCGGCGTTCTTGTTGGAGGCATTGCCATCTATGGCGCGCTTGGCGACGCCCTGGATGATGGCGGCCAGGCGGAAGAAGCTAAAGGCGATGTAGAAACCGAAGTTGTCTATCTTGTCTATGCCGGTGCGCTGGCAGTAGCTGTTCACATAGGCCTGCTCATCAGGGATCCCAAGCTCGGCCAGATCTTTGCCGCGAAGGCCAGACACTGTGCCTATGGCGGGCATGCGCATCTGCATGCAGAGATAGCCAAGATCGGCAAAGGGGTGGCCCAGGGTCGAGAGCTCCCAGTCCAGCAGGGCGACGGCTTTTGGCTCAGTTGGGTGGAACATCAGGTTGTCCAGTCGGTAGTCGCCGTGGACCAAGGACACCCGGCCATCATCCTCGGGAATGTTATTACCCAGCCAGGTCATCAAGGCTTCCATCGCCTCGATATGATCGGTCTGCGAGGCGCGGTATTGGCTGCTCCAGCGGTCGAACTGGCGCTGGAAGTAGTTGCCGGGCCGGCCGTAATCGCTAAGCCCCACCTTGTCGATATCGACGTTGTGCAGCGCCGCTAATACCCGGTTCATCTCGTCGTACAGCTGGCCACGCTCCTCGCGGCCCACCTCTGGCAGGGCGGCGTCCCAATAGATGCGGCCCTCGCAATATTCCATCAGGTAGAACATTGAGCCTATGATGCCGGTGTCTTCACACAGGTGATACACCTTGGCTACCGGCACATCTGTGTCGGCCAGTGCCTTGAGCACACGATACTCACGATCCACCGCGTGGGCGGATTTGAGCAGCTTGCCCGGCGGCTGGCGGCGCAGCACATAGGTGCCGGACGCCGTCGTCAGCTTGAAGGTGGGGTTAGACTGGCCGCCGGCAAACTTCTCGACCTGCATTGGCCCCTTAAAGCCGGCAACATGGGCCTCGAGATAGGGCTGCAGGGTATCGAGGTCCAGGTTTTCCACGGCGCGGCTCATGATACGGCTCCCACAGGTTTTGCTGGATGTTGGGCAGCCAGGTTTTGGGCGTGAACGTCGCGGGCCAGGTTGCGACCCAGCTGCATCATATGCACCTGATCCGGGCCGTCCGCCAGACGGATGGAGCGGGTTATCGTGTAGGCCTTGGCCAGGAAGAAGTCCTGGCTCAGACCACCGCCGCCGTGGAGCTGAATGGCGCGGTCGATGACGGCGCAGCCCATGTTGGGGGCGACAATCTTGATCATGGCGATCAGATCTTTCGCGGCCTTGTTGCCGCCCTGGTCCATTTTGGCTGCGGCCTTGAGGGTCAGCAGGCGTGCCTGCTCGACCTCGCAGGCCGACTTGGCGATGGCTTCACGCACAGATTGTTGCTTGCTCAGCGGCTTGCCGAAGGCGATGCGGGTCTCGGCCCGCTCACACATCTGCTCCAGCGCGCGCTGGGCCAGGCCCACGGTGCGCATGCAGTGGTGAATACGGCCGGGGCCGAGGCGCCCCTGGGCGATTTCGAAGCCGCGTCCTTCACCCAGCAGCATGTTGCTTACCGGCACGCGGACATTGTCGTAAATCACCTCTGCATGGCCCTCGGGGGCATCGTCATAGCCAAATACCTTCATGGGGCGTACGACCTTGACCCCTGGAGTGTTGGCCGGCACAAGTATCATAGACTGCTGAATGTATTTGTTGCTGTTATCGGGGTCTGTCTTGCCCATCACGATATGGATCTGGGTGTGATTGTTACAGGCGCCTGAGATATACCACTTGCGGCCGTTGATCACATACTCGTCGCCGTCGCGGACGATGGAGGTCTCGACGTTGGTGGCATCTGAGGAGGCGACATCGGGTTCAGTCATGGAGAAGGCCGAGCGGATCTCGCCATTTAGCAGGGGCTGCAACCAGCGTTCCTGTTGCTCTTTGTTCCCATAGCGGGCCAGTACCTCCATGTTGCCCGTGTCCGGCGCGCTGCAGTTAAAGACCTCCGAGGCCCAGTAGACCCGGCCCATGATCTCCGCCAGGGGCGCATATTCAAGGTTAGTCAGGCCTGGGCTGAACTCGCCGTAGACTTGGGGCAGGAAGAGGTTCCACAGGCCGGCGTCTTTGGCCTTGGCCTTCAGCTCGGCCAGGATAGCCGGTGACTCCCAGCGATCGCCTTCTTCGACCTGTTGTTCCCACAGGGATTCGTTGGGGTAGATGTGCTCATCCATGAAGGCCAGCAGACGTTCGCGCAGCGCTTGTACTTTGGGTGAGAATTCGAAGTTCATGGTAGATTCCTTTAGCTGTAACTGACCGAATCCCATCGATCTGGACGATCCAGATGGGGGGTGGCATTGATGCCGGTAACATAGGTGGCGCTGTCAGAGAAATAACAGTGGGTGATCCCCGAGTTCTTGCTCTGCAAATTCAGGTTCACCACCGTCTGGGCGCCAAAGCCCATGATTTGGCTCAGGGCGATGCTGATGGCGCCGCCTGAGGTGGCAACCAGAGTGTTGCCCTTGGGCTGGCGGCGGGCAAAATCCAGTCCGTCGGCCACCCGCTGCTGAAAGGCCTGCCAGCTTTCTAGCGGCACCTCGGCGGGCAGGGCGTTCTCCGACCAGGCCAACATGGCGAGCCTGAGGCAGGAATACACCTCGCGGTGATTGCGCCAATCTTTGATGGCGTGCTGCGGGTTTGCCTCGCCGAAGCCTTTCAGTAGGGTCATAAAGTCAAACTCATTGAAGCCAGGGTGGCATTCAAATTCGAGGCGGTGCCCAAGCCCTTGGCAGATCGCCTCGGCCGACTGGCGATGGCGCGCCATATCGCCGCAGATGATGCGCTCGAAGCGGATACTGCGCTCTTTGAGGTACTCACCCAACCAGAGGCACTGCTGGGTGCCCAGGTTTGAGAGTTGATCATAGTTGGCGCTGCCAAAGGAGGCCTGACCGTGCCGGATAAGATAGAGCGCTGCCATCAGTCTGGTGCCGCGTCTTGTTAGGCGACTTCGAACAGGCCGGCCGCGCCCATGCCGCCGCCGATACACATACCGACGACCACATATTTGACGCCGCGGCGCTTGCCTTCGATGAGCGCATGGCCCACCAGACGCGAGCCTGTCATGCCGTAGGGGTGGCCGATAGAGATGCCGCCGCCGTTGACGTTGTAGCGGGCGGGATCGATCCCCAGGTGGTCGCGGCAGTAGAGCGCCTGCACCGCGAAGGCCTCGTTGATCTCCCACAGTCCGATATCGTCTATGGTCAGACCGTGCTGTTTCAGCAGCTTAGGGATGGCGTAGATGGGGCCTATGCCCATCTCTTCCGGCGCGCAGCCGGCTACCGCAATGCCGCGGTAGATGCCAAGTGGCGCCAGGCCACGCTGCTCGGCCAGTTTACGTTCCATCACCACACAGGCGGAGGCGCCGTCGCTGAGCTGGCTGGCGTTACCCGCGGTAATGAAGCCACCTTCGATCACAGGCGCCAGATTTTGCAGGCTCTCCATGGTGGTCGATGGGCGGTTACACTCGTCGCGGTCAAGAGTTACCTGCTGGTAGGAGATCGCCTTGGTCTCGCGGTCCTGAATCGCCATGGTGGTGGTGAAGGGCACGATTTCGTCGTCGAAGTAGCCGGCCTCCTGGGCGGCCGCGGTGCGCTGCTGCGACATCAAGGCGTAGATGTCCTGAGCCTCGCGGCTGACGCCATAGACCTTGGCCACATGCTCGGCGGTCTTCAGCATTGGCATGTAGGCGTGGGGCTCGAATTGCATCACGTTGGGGTCGGCGTTATCGGCGGCCCACTTCATATATTCATTCTGTACGGCGGTGATGTTTTCCTGGCCGCCGGCAACCACTATCTGCTGTTGATCGACGATGATCTGTTTCGCGGCCATGCCGATGGCCATCAAGCCCGATGAGCATTGACGGTCTATGGTCTGGGCCGAGACGGTATTGGGCAGGCCGGCGGCCAGCACGGCGTTACGGGCGATGTTCATCCCGGCGGTGCCGGCGGTGAGCACTGTGCCCATGATGGCATCATCTATCTCGCCGCCCTCGACCCCGGCGCGCTGGACGGCTTGCTTGATGCAGTGACCCAGCATGGTTGGGGACTTGGTGTTGTTTAACGATCCGCGAAATGACTTTGCCATCCCGGTGCGGGCGGTGGATACGATTACGGCTTCTCTCATCTTGGGCTCCCTAAACTAGTGACGGATTGATGCTCAATCCTCGCATCTTTAATAATGGTTTAGACCGCCCGTTGGCGATCTTTGCGTTGAAAAAAGTATAGTGGCTGTACTAATATTTACGTACTTTATTATTTTGATACCTTGTTATTCATGTGATGTATATAACCAGCTGCCGATGGGAGCGCCAATGCGTCTACAAAATGTTGATTTAAATCTGTTTGTGGTGTTCGACGCCATCTACACCGAGCGCAACCTCACCCGGGCAGCCGAGCGCCTCTGTATCACTCAACCCGCGGTCAGCAATGCCCTGAGCCGGCTGCGAACCAGCCTCAACGACCCCCTGTTTATCCGCACTCCCAAGGCCATGATGCCCACGCCCGTGGCAGAAAATATGATAGGCCAGGTGCGTGAAGCCCTTAAGTTGCTGAGCAGCAGCATGCACCTTGGGGACAGCTTCGACCCCCTACTTGCGGAGCATCACTTTCAGCTGGGGATGTTCGATGTGACCGAAGAGACCATGTTGCCATCATTGCTTGCCGCCTTGCAGGTGCATGCGCCCAGGCTGTCTATCTCCAGCTACCCGGTATCGCGAGAGGAGATGCTCAAGGAGTTTGTCTCCGGCAGGCTGGACCTGGCCATCGACGCCCCCATAGTGACCCATCCCGACCTTTACCATCATCCACTGGTTACTGTGCCCTATGTCTGCCTGGTGAGGAAGGATCATCCTGAGGTTGGCGACACCCTGAGCCTGGAGCAGTATTTGGCCCTATCCCATGTTCATGTTTCCAGCCGCCGTCAGGGGGTAGGTTATGTCGATGCGGCGCTAAACCGTCTCGGCAAGCATCGCAACATCCAGGTACGCACCAAGCATCACCAGGCCGCGCCCAAGCTGGTGGCCGAGACGAATCTGGCGACCACAGTCCCCGAGAGCCTGGCGAAAAATACCGACCTTAAGGTGCTTAAGCTGCCCTTTGAGGTGGAGCCGATAGAGTGGCATCTCTACTGGCATCGCAGCGCCGATCAGGATAACGCCAACCGCTGGTTGCGGGAGTTTATTACTGCCTTGATGCAGGGACAGGGGTAGTTTGGCGAATGTTCGCCTGCCATTTTTGGTGGTGAAATCTAGTTATTGCCTTGACCACCTTGTTTATTGGCTGAAAGGTTGAAGGTCACACCTTCATCTTTATCTAACGCCTGCCCGGCGGGTGCCGTACATGGAAGTACCAATGCCGTGGTCACAGGGTCAGTGATGCTCCCGACATCAGGCCGACATTTCCCAAATCCCTATGGGTCAGATGTGAAGGAACGACGTATGTGCAAATACATTTTGTGACACGCTGTACGTCTTCAGACCTGCATGGATGCTGGAGAGGCGATTGAAGGTTGTAGCTTCATGGTTATCTATCACCTGCGGTGGGCTTATGTGCAAACACGTTTTTGGCTCGCTGTGAATATATCCCTATACGCTCCACGACGGCGTCCATGCCGCCGAGGGCCAAAAACGTGTTTACACTGGATATCTAACGTCTCTTCGATTTGGCTGTATTTGGTTCAGAAAGAAGAACAACAGCTAACTTGGTTTTGCCCTAAAGTGTGTTGGCCTCGGAATGAAGGTTCGGCTTTCCAAAAGTTTTTTTGATTAGCATTTAACGAGATGCTCATTTATTAAATGAGTTGAAGGTCGTACCTTCATCGCCATCTAACACCTGCCCGGTGTGGCGCTCTTGATTGAATAAGTCGTAAGGCTGAATTTTTCGATATCTGGGTTTGAACTGGGGGAGGCTCGGTTTTTTTGAGTGCTTTCTTCGTTGTTTGTGAGATATAACTCTGATAACCAATTGCCGCTATTGAATAAATTGGTTTTTAGGCGGCTGGGTGTCGCCTCTTTGATGTTCACGCTAGCTTGCGGCTACATAGATATAGCTAATTAACAGTAAGGCGTGATTCGATTCAGAGTAATGTGGTTAAGGGTACAGGGATTATGTATAAAGTTGGCATCGTGTTGTTTGATGACTTTACCGATGTAGATTTCTTTCTGATGAATGACTTGCTGGGAAGAACATCTGATAGCTGGACAGTCAGGATACTCGGCACTAAACCCGAACATCATTCGCAGCTAGGGATGACAGTGAAGACTGACGGCCATGTGTCTGAGGTAAAGGAGCAAGATGTCGTTCTCATAACCAGTGGTTACCGCGGTATTCCCGCGGCGCTGCAAGATGAGAATTTTATGTCTGCCTTAAAACTCGACCCGAGCAGGCAGTTGATTGGCTCTATATGTGCGGGTTCCTTTGTGCTTCATGAGCTGGGGTTACTGAAGGGGAAGAAGCTAACGACAAACCCTGATGCTAAGGCGGTTCTACAAGGTATGGGCGGTGATGTTCAGGATCTACCCCTGGTGATAGAGGGGAATATAGCAACCGCTGGTGGTTGTCTTTCTCTCCTCTATCTAGTGGGCTGGTTAGCCGAGCGTCTGTTCGATTCGGTGAAACGCAAACAGATCCAGAATCAGTTGATCCCCGCAGGGCAAATGGAGATATTCGAAACGCTTATTTCCGAGACTATCCAATCGGCGGAATCCGCCTATGAGTATCGCTCAGCGTGTGAGAGTGATGCCGAGTCTTTGGTGGTTTAGGGAGTAAGGTGCGCTTAGGCGTTAGCTGGTAAGCGTAAGATTCAGAAGTAAATAAATGGAGTTATATGAATTTTCTGAAGCAATTAATCATGAAACCACTGGAAGGCTATCTAGATCTAACCGCTTGGTTAATCTTTGCATGGCTGTACTTTCAAATCGTACTTTCTGCAACCGCAATTTTTTGTATGTTGAGTGTATTTGGATTTTATCTTTTTGACTTCGAAACGGCCTTAAATGTCTGTTACGGCACAGCTGGTGTCGGTGCTATTGCGGGTGGTGTTTGGGCCGAGAGAATTCGTAAAACACTCGGAATCATTACTTTTCATGCTTACCTTCTTTCAACTCCCGAAATTGAAGGTTGGCGTGATAAGCATGGAAATATCATTCGTAAATGGAACAAACAGGGGAGTCATTAGGGCGTCCTGTTTGAATAGCATTTGGTGACAGGCTGTACGCCTTCAGACCTGCATGGATGCTGGAGAGGCGATTGAAGGTTGTAGCTTCATGGTTATCTATCACCTGCGGTGGGCTTATGTGCAAACACGTTTTTGGCTCGCTGTGAATATATCCCTATACGCTCCACGACGGCGTCCATGCCGCCGAGGGCCAAAAACGTGTTTACACTGGATATCTAACGTCTCTTCGACTTGGCTTCATTTGATGTGAGTAGGAGGGCTAGATGAGTGTTCGGCAGGTTGCCAAACTCTACTCGCTAGATTGCGCATCTATACAGGTATAATGGGATTTTGCAAAAAAGCGCCCCTTTCGCTTCCTACTATGTAATCTTGAGATTCTCGCTTTGTTTTTTGAAAATTCGTAACTAATTGATTAAATTTAGTAAAAACTGAGCATCAGCCATTTAATAGGGAGTTGTGGAGGTCTCGTTAAATGAAGTCTCTCTTTGTTTTCGGGCTGCTTATTTTCTCCTTGTTATGTAATGCTGTTATTGATATAAATTTCAGATAGTTAAAAAAGTTTGCCGCGATGTACATTAGTAGCAAGTGATTTACATAGGCGGCATTCTCGCTAATAAGCGTTATATTTTTAGAGGTTTAAGTGAAGCAAAAAGTCGTTGGTGCGTTTTCATTTATAAGTGTTATTGGGTTTGGGGTGTGGTTGTACTTCGAACCGGGATTTGAACCAGCAATTGGACTAGTCGCAGGCATAGGTGGTCTTATACATACATTTTGGCCAAACTCTGAAACTAATGATTTCGATGACAGTTATTTAAGAGAAGCTGACGCAATCGAAGCTAGGTGGAAAGCAGAGCAGAAACTTCGACCCGCAAGTGTGGACGATGCTCGCTGGATTTTGTCTGAGTTACTAAGCCTCTTGCACAGAGTCCGAACTTTGCAGAGTACTGAAAAGTACTACACCGAAATTGATTCGCTTATCTATCAGGTAAAAGAGGTTCAAAATTCGGAAATTTACCTCGATGGTGGCGAGTCATATGGCCGATTCTGGTTTTCTGGTAGTCTAGCATTTAAAGAACTTGGAGTTTTGCTGAAAAAAATATAACAAGCGAATGAACGGGACGTTTACTCGTGGCGCATTATTTCATAGAAACGCTGTGATTTAGGTGTTTCAATCAGTTTTGGTAAGTAAACGCCCGTTATTCGAACGTTATACGTAAAGGAATCTCATGGACCAAATATTAAAAAATTTGAATGATCCCTCATGGTGGTTTACAGGAGTATTTTTTGTTCTTGTAGGCATCTTGCTAACAAAGTTGCTGTTTAGCTGGATTCCAAATGTATTCAGAAGTATTTCAAGTAAAATTCCAGCTTACGGAGATTTGCTTTCTCGCAGGTTAAAATTGCGAATGCTGAAAGCAGTTAAACGGAATAGACAGCATGAAGTTAGAGTTAATTGGGCAATCGCAAGATATTGGAGCATAGCAACGGTTGCCATACTTTATATGTTTTTTGCCGTGATTATGTTTTTGGTATATCCGAAGCAAGAGGTCGCAGGAATCAAGCATCAATTAGTCCCACTGATGCTATTTACTCCGATGTACTTACTACAGTTTTTAGCAATTCTAGAAAAGAAAATAACCTTGAGAATCATTGAAGCTCATATCCAGTGGGAAAAACGTATAACAAAAAGCTCAAGCAAGGACGCGCTAACGCGCGCCGCTTAGCTTGGCGTTAGGTGTACTCATAGCACATGGTAAATATCGCAGTGAATTATGACTATCCAGATGAGCTTGAGTTCTTCGAGAGAGGTTTTGGGCTATCTGATGAAAACGACCCGGATGAAGGTTTGTTTTCATATATCTATGCATACGAAGACGGGTCTCAGCTAATTGTTACGCACTCTCCATTTGGAAATATCTCATTCAGCGCCAAATTAATTTCCAACGGCATAGTTGTTTTCAACATCTACCAGGAGTATATCACTGCAATTTCGTTCCAAGCATGGAGCGAGGAGCAAGTTATTCGGGTATATTGCAATGCCAAGAACATCGATACTGAATTTAGGGTGTATTATTCACCCAAACCGAGAATATATGTCGCAAACACCTAACAAATACATCAAAAATCGCTCCACTTCGTTACGCTGGACGCGCCTGACGGCGCGCCTTTTATGTGGGCGTTAGCCATAGAAATATTAAATTTAAACTCACATAGTAGAGCAAAAGTCCTAACGCAGAAATGTCCAAAAATGATTTAGCTTTTGATTTTCGGATGATACAAGTAAAGGCCAAATCGAAGACTGATAACTCGGTGTAAATACATTTGTGACCTTCCGAGGCATGGCCAAAAATGTTCCTGACATTTTTTGGCATTCCCTCCATCCTTGGAGGTCAGATGCTCTCGTGGAGCTCACAAGGATGCTAGCAGCGTGTCACAAATGTGTTTGCACGAAAGGCATGCTGCAGGCAATTGATACACCATGAAGTGGTGACATTCCATAACCTTTCAAATGCCAGAGTCTGGTAGAGGCTCAAATCAAGGCGTGCTCTATTACGCTAAGGCATTAAATTGTACCTTTACGAAGGAGACTCCCTAAATTTCGCCAACAAAAAAGGCGTCTTGTTAGACGCCTTTTCTCATCAGTTACCTAGTTACGCTATCTATTATGCTTTTTCTGGAATACGTTCCAGCACGGCGAGGAGTAGCTTCCAGTATTGCTCGACGGTTTCGATTAACACCATCTCATCTGGGCTGTGTGGGAAGCGGATGGTGGGGCCAATGGAAACCATATCCATCTCTGGGTAAGGCTTCTTGAACAGGCCACACTCCAGACCCGCGTGGATCACCATGATGACGGGTTCCTTGTTGTAGATAGACTCGTAGGTGTCTTTCACAATCGCCATCACAGGTGAGCTGCTGTCTGGCTTCCAGCCAGGGTAGGCGCCGCTGAATTCTACTTCGGCACCGGCCAGGTTGCTCAGGGCGGTGAGGTAGCCTTCGACCTCTTCGCGGCCCGAGTCGATTAGCGAGCGGATGAGGCAGAGGATGCTTACCGATTCGGCTTCTGTGGTGATCACGCCAACGTTGAGCGAGGTTTCGGTCACTCCTTGGATCTCATCGCTCATGCGCATCACGCCGTTAGGGCAGGCGTTTAGCAGGTCGATCAGTGTCTGCTGGGTGGCTTCGCTCATCACCTGAGTTGCGGCCGGGATCTCGCTGAGGGTCAGCAGCATGTCAGGGTCGGCGATGGCCAGTTCCTGACGCACCAGATCTGTATATTCCTGGATCAGGGTTTCCAGGCGTGGCAGGTTTTCGCTTGGCAGCATGAAGCTGACGCTGGCCTCACGTGGGATGGCGTTACGCAGCGAACCGCCGCTGAAGTTGGTCAGCTCCAGTGCCAGCTCGTCGGCGTGGTTAAACAGGAAGCGGGCCAACAGCTTGTTGGCGTTGCCACGACCCAGGTGAATGTTCACCCCTGAGTGACCGCCCTTAAGTCCTGAGAGTGTTAGGGTGTAGGTCGACAGGCTAGGCTCGGCCGCCTGCCATACCATAGGTACAGTGATCTGGGCATCGACGCCGCCGGCGCAGCCCATGTAGATCTCGCCTTCCTGCTCTGAGTCTGTGTTGATCAGGATCTCGGCGTCAAGGTAACCGGCTTCCAGACCGAAGGCACCTGTCATGCCAGCTTCTTCATCTATGGTCAGCAGCACTTCCAGCGGGCCGTGAGGGATGTCGTCGCTGCCGAGGATCGCCAGGACCGATGCCATGCCGATGCCGTTGTCTGAGCCTAGGGTGGTGCCCTTGGCCTTAACCCACTCGCCGTCTACATAGGCTTCGATAGGATCTTTCTCGAAGTCATGCACCTTGTCGGCGTTTTTCTGCGGCACCATGTCGATGTGCGCCTGCAGGGCCACGATCTTGCGGTTTTCCATGCCAGGGGTTGCCGGCTTCTTGATGATTAGGTTACCGACCTTGTCTTCGACAACGCTGAGTTGTTTGTCTTTGGCCCAGTTTTGGATGTATTGGCTTAGCGCCTGCTCATGCTTGGAAGGGTGGGGAATGGCGCAGATCTGTTCAAACCACTGCCAAAGTGCCTGAGGTTGCAATTGACTTAATGTGCTCACGGACAAACTCCTCTGTAATAAAGGTCTTTGAGGTCTAATTTGGCGATAGTCTATCATAGACTCTAGTGGTGCGGGGGCATGAAAGCGGGCGGGGATGCATCAAGTGTCATACTAAGTTGCCACCCGCCAAAAGGCGCCTTAGGGGGCGACATCATTATTTTCATTTGGCATTGGCGCCAGATAGGAGAATAATGCCAACACTCACGGCGATTTAACCTTGCTGGACATGGCCTTAACCCAACCCTCAAACCTTGGGTAAGCGGCCTTACAGAGATGGCAGGGGTTAGTATTGTTTTTAGTGAGAGGTTGATATTCACGATAGGCAGGCAAAGATCTGTCAAAGCTCAGGGCGCTTGTATGGCTTATATAGGTGCCAGTTGATTCGGCTAAGACCGAAAAACCGCTAGATGAAAAGGATGAGGCATGACCGGGGTTCAATTTATAGATGTAACAGATTCAGAAGCCATTTTTGACGATAACCAGTGGGATGCCGTGGTGCTAGTAACCCATGGCCTAGACGCCATCGCCCAGGAGGAGCTGGCCATGCTCGCCAGCCATGGCGCCCAGGTGGATGCCAGGGTAGGGCGCTCGACCACACTATTGTTTGCCCCCGGGCTGGCCGGTGGGCGCCTGATTGTGGCGCCGGTGGCAGATGGCGACAGCGATATTCAGGATGTGCGCGGCTATAGCGACGCCGCTCGCCAAGGCATAAAAGTGGCCTTCGATGCCGGCGCAAGACGCCCGCTGCTGATCGTCACGCCATCGACTCAGGCGAGATATGCGCAGTCCATGGGGGTTGCCGCGCTGGGTTGCGCCCAGGCGTTATGGCAGTCGCTGGAGCGCCGCGAGGTACTGGGCGAGATGGACAACATCTCGCAAATAGGCCTGCTGGTGGACGATAAGGCAGGTGAACTGCTCTGCGCCATCGAGGCGGGTAAACACCTGGCGCGCGACCTTTGCGGCACAGAGCCAGAGCGCATGTCAGCGCCAGCTTTTGCCCAGTACTGTGTCGATGCGCTTGAGGGGCTGGACTTGACCATGTCTGTGGTCGAAGACAGAGACGTGCTGGAGCGTGACTATCCGCTGCTGAGCGCCGTGGGCCGCGCCTCTTTTGCGGTATCAAGGCATCAGCCTAGAGTGGTCAAGCTGGAATATAAGGCCGAGGGGCCTATCGAGCGCAGCTACTTCTTTGCCGGTAAGGGCGTGGTGTATGACACGGGCGGGGCCGACCTTAAGGTTGGCGGCGCCATGGCGGGGATGAGCCGCGACAAGGGCGGCGCGGCCGCGGTTGCAGGTCTGATGAAGACACTGGCCCTGCTGAAACCTAAGGGCGTTCGTGTGGTGGCCGAGCTTGGCCTGGTGCGTAACAGCATAGGCAGCGAGGCGTTCGTGACCGACGAGATCATCACCAGCCACGCCGGTGTGCGGGTGCGTATCGGTAATACAGACGCCGAGGGGCGCTTGGTGCTGGCGGATCTGCTATCGCACCTCAGACTCAAGGCCCAGGACGCCGTGGCGCCGCAGCTCTTCTCGGTAGCGACTCTGACCGGCCATGTGGTGCGCGCCTACGGCGGCTATACTGCCGTGGTTGAAAATGCCGTGGCGCGTCAGCAGCAGGTGGGTGATAGCCTGCAGACGATCAGCGAGGCCTGGGGTGAGCCGATAGAAGTATCGCGCCTGCGCCGTGACGATTATCAGAAGATTGTCGATCCTTCTGGCGCGGCGGATGTGTTGTCGTCCAACAACGCGCCTTCCTCTGTGACGGCCAGGGGTCATCAGTATCCGGCGGCCTTCCTGCTGAAAGCCTCAGGGCTGGAGGCCCATGGCCTGACGAGCGACAAGCCGCTGGCCTATACCCATGTGGATATTGCCGGTAGTGCGACCGAGGGTGACCCCCTTTATGGCACGCCTACCGCGGCGCCACTTGTCAGTTTGTGTCAGCTGATACGCGGCTGAACCAAGCAGACCCTAGCCTAGCTGGGCGCAAAATTTGACCGGGGCAAGCATAGGCTTGCCCCTTTTTGTCGCCGGATCACAATAGGGTGAAAAAGCGTGATCTTGCCCCGCCTCGCAATGGGGTTTTGATGTAGTAAAATTACAGTTTGAAGGTTTTTTTAAAAAAAATAGAAAAAAAGCTTGTAATAAAACTACATTTAAATATAATGGCTCTCGTTGGTTAGACACAGTGTCTTCCACCTCAAAGTCTATCCAGGATGGATAACTCTCCAAGGAACCGAGCGACAAGTTGACTGCGGCATGGCCCCGGAAATGAAAGGCCTGCCAAGTTTCACTAGAGATTATTTTTTCAACTTTGTTAGGAGTTAATGACTATGTCTTATACAGGAATTCAGCACGTTTATTGGCAGAATACTTGGTTTTGTACCGATGCCCTTCGCGGTGGTCTGTACGCTATGACTTTTAAGGGCTAACTACCCCTGAGATCATTTGAACCTAGTTCACTTGATTAAAGTAGTTGCATCATCCATCAACCTTACCCCATTTGGGGATTTTTAGACTCAAGTTGTCTATTGCTCATTGAGCGGTAGGCCAGTGTAACCCGCTAGCGCGGTAACTCTTTCCTTTCGGAACACTTGAAACATGTCTCGCCTGCTCTTTGAGCAGGCTTTTTTTTGCCTGAAATTTGCCATCTCTGTCTCGCATCCCCGGCGATAAATCTGGCGTAGATCACCTTTATGCAATCGTCTCGAGTCATGGCTCTAAACTGGCTCGCGTTTGCGCGATTATTGCGTATATAATCGTCGCTTGTTATCAAGTCGTTAACTTGGTTTCAACTTTTACCCTACCTAAATAAACCATAATTAAATCAAGGAACCTCGTTCCATGTTAGAAAAAGTATTTAAGTTAACCGAGCACCAGACAACGTTAAAACAAGAGGTGGTGGCCGGATTGACCACCTTTTTAACCATGGCCTATATCATCTTCGTCAATCCCATGATGTTGGCCGATGCGGGCATGGACCATGGCGCCGTGTTCGTCGCCACCTGTCTGGCCGCGGCCGTGGGCTGTCTGGTGATGGGCATAGTGGCAAACTATCCTATCGCCCTGGCACCGGGCATGGGGCTCAACGCCTTCTTTACCTATACCGTCGTTGGCGAGATGGGCTACAGCTGGGAAACGGCGCTGGGCGCGGTATTCCTCTCGGGTATCTGCTTCCTGATATTGTCTTTGGTGAAGATCCGCGAGTGGATCGTCAACAGCATCCCTATGTCGCTGCGTCTGGGGATCGCCGCCGGTATCGGCCTGTTTCTGGCGCTGATCGGCCTCAAGAGTGCCGGCATAGTGGTGGCCAGCCCCGCGACCCTGGTGACCATGGGCGATGTGACCGCCTTGCCAGCGGTGATGTCTGTGCTGGGCTTCTTCATCATTATCGCCCTGGTGCACAGAGGCTATCAGTCGGCGGTGATCATCAGCATCCTGGGGATCACCGCGCTGGGCCTGCTGCTGGGGGATGTGCAATATAGCGGCATGATCTCGACGCCGCCGTCGATTGCGCCCACCTTCATGAAGATGGATCTCTCCAATGTGCTTGAGATCAGCATGCTTTCCGTGGTGTTTGCCTTCCTGTTCGTGGATCTATTTGATACCTCTGGCACCCTGGTGGCCGTTGCCCAGCGAGGCGGTTTCCTCGACGACAGGGGCAGACTGCCGCGTCTCGGCCGCGCCCTGACCGCCGACAGCAGCGCCACCATAGCCGGCGCCATGTTGGGCACCTCGACGACTACCAGTTATATCGAGAGTACGGCCGGGGTGAGCGCCGGTGGCCGTACCGGTCTCACCGCCGTGGTGGTGGGGATCATGTTCCTGCTGTCGCTGTTTATCTCGCCGCTGGCAGGCATGGTGCCAGCTTACGCGACTGCGGGCACACTCTTCTATGTCGCCATCCTGATGATGTCTGGCCTGGTACATGTGGACTGGGAAGATCTCACCGAGGCGGCGCCCGTGGTGGTGGTCTGTATCCTGATGCCGCTGACCTTTTCTATCGCGACCGGGATCGCCATGGGCTTTGTTGCCTATGCAGGGATCAAGCTCTTCAGTGGTCGCTACAAGGATCTCTCTTTGGGCGTCTTGGTGCTGGCGGCGCTGTTCCTGGCCAAATTTATTTATGGCTAAGTCTATCTATGGCTAAGTTCATCTTTGCTTAGGTTTTTGGCAAGAGCCAAATTTAGCTTAAGTTGACTGCCAGTCAGCTTAGATTAAAGGTCATACAATGTATGGCCTTTTTTATGGGCTTTTATTGAAGGAAAGTAGACTGGCTCTAATCTTTTATCTTACCCGCTACCATTTGCCCTGGGGATTGGGTATAACTTGGGGTTCGGTTTTTTTCTGTCTAAATGTCAATGAACTTAAGTGAGATAGGCTACCGCCGTGTGGTGGTAAAGTTGGGCACTAGCGTGCTCACCTCCGGATCGCGCCAGCTGGATAAGGCGCATATGGTTGAGCTGGCCAGACAAATGGCCAAGCTGATGAAGTCGGGTGTCGAAGTGGTGCTGTGCACCTCGGGCGCCATCGCGGCCGGGCGCGAGCACTTAGGTTACCCCACACTGCCGGATACGGTCGCCAACAAGCAGCTGCTGGCGGCCGTCGGCCAGAGTCAACTGATCCTCGCCTGGTCACAGCTGTTTAGCATCTATGGGCTGCATGTGGGCCAGTTGCTGCTGACCCGCGCCGATCTGCACGACAGGGAGCGTTATCTCAACGCCAGAGACTCACTCAACGCCCTGCTGGCCAACGGCATCATTCCTATCATCAACGAGAACGATGCGGTGGCCACCAACGAGATCAAGGTGGGCGACAACGACAACCTGTCGGCTCGGGCGGCGCTGCTGTGTGATGCCGACCTGCTGATCCTTTTGACGGATCAGAAGGGGCTGTTCGATGCCGATCCAAGGGCTAATCCGGATGCCAAGCTTATCAAGCAGGTGGTGAACATCGACGACAGCCTGCGAAGCCTGGCGGGCGGCGCGGTTTCCGGCCTGGGCACAGGTGGCATGGCGACCAAGCTGCAGGCGGCGGATATTGCCCGCCGCGCCGGGGTCGAGGTGGTGATCGCCTCGGGTCATCATCCTAAGGTGATCTTAGATGCCGTATGTCAGCTGCCGGTGGGTACTCATTTTACCGCGCTGGAAAATCCGCTGGAGAGCCGCAAACAGTGGATCTTGGCCGGCCCGGCGACCAAGGGCCGGCTGGTGCTGGACAGCGGCGCCATCAACGCCGTGACCCTGAAGGGACGCAGCCTGCTCTCTAAGGGGATAGTGTCGGTGAGCGGTGTGTTTGACCGCGGCGCCACCCTGCAGCTGGTGGACGAGCAGGGGCGGGAGCATGCCAGGGGCATGAGCCGTTACAGCGCCAAAGATCTGCAGAAGATCGCCGGTAAACATTCGGATGAAATTGAGTCGCTGCTGGGCTACGACTACGGCGATGCCATAGTGCATCGTAACGACATGGTGGTCCTGTAAGGTTTTCGGCAGAGTCAATCTGTGCAGATTAAAGATGAGTGGAACAGAAACGATGGACGATAAACAGCAGTATTTAAACACACTCGGTGAGCAGGCCAAGGCGGCCAGCTATGCCATGGCGAGCCTCACGGCTTCGCAGAAGCGCGACTTGCTTAGGGCAATTGCCGCCAAGCTTACCGATAAGCGCGCGCAGATAGTTGCAGCTAACCAGCAGGATGTGGCCAAGGCGCGGGAAAACGGCCTGAATGATGCCATGATAGACAGACTGCTGCTGGACGAGTCGCGACTATCTGGCGTGATTGCCGACATCGAAAACGTGGTGGCGTTGGCCGACCCTATCGGTAGCGAGCTGGAGAGCCAGCTGCTGGATAACGGGCTGCGCTTATCCCGCCGCCGAGTACCGCTAGGCGTGCTCGGGGTTATCTATGAGGCGCGACCCAATGTGACCGTGGATATCGCCGTGCTGGCGCTCAAGACCGGCAATGCGGTGATCCTGCGTGGTGGCAAGGAGACCCTGGCCTCTAACCTGGCATTAAGCGAGGCGATTAGGGAAGCCATTAGCGAGCAGGGGCTGCCGAGCGATGCGGTGCAGCTGATCCAAGACCCTGATCGCGCGCTGGTCTCTGGCCTACTTAAGCTCGACAAATATGTGGATATGATAGTGCCCCGTGGTGGTCAGAACCTGCAGCGCCTGTGCGCCGAGCAGGCGACCATTCCGGTGATCCTTGGTGGTATTGGCATCTGCCATCTCTATGTGGATAGCGAGGTGGATCAGCTAAAAGCCATCGAGGTGATCGCCAATGCCAAGGTGCAGCGCCCAACCGTGTGCAACGCCCTGGATACTGTGCTGGTTCACCAGTCTATCGCCCAAACTTTTCTGCCTAAGCTTTATGCCCACTTAAGTGCACTCGGCGTGAGTTTCCATGCCTGTGACCAAGCCGAGGCGATAGGCAAGGATGCCGGCACTGTCACTCATCAGGCGAGTGATGAGACCTTTGGCACAGAGTGGCTGTCGCTGAACCTGGGCGTCAGGGTGGTGGATGATATGGATATGGCGATCGCCCATATTCGCCGCTTCTCCAGTGGTCACTCTGAGGGGATATTGAGCGATAACATTCATGCCACGGCCCGTTTCATCAACGAGGTGGATGCGGCGGCCGTGTATGTCAACGCCAGCACCCGCTTTACCGATGGTGGCCAGTTTGGCCTGGGCGCCGAGGTGGCGGTATCGACCCAGAAACTGCATGCCAGAGGCCCAATGGGGCTCGAGGCGCTCACCACCTATAAGTGGATTGGCGTCGGCGACTACACCGCCCGCGGTTAACTCAAACTAACCGACAGTGAGTTTACAAAGGAGCCCTAGGGCTCCTTTTCGTTTTTCTGCTTCGCTAAGTGCTATATAAGTCACTTTATCTCAGTCGCTTTATCTTATTAACGTTAGTGATGAAATTGACCAGATCCCTTGGTGAGTTTCGCAACTTGTTTGGGGAAAACCTTAAAACAAAAATGCGAAATCACTCTAAATCCGCTTAATTACAACAGGTTACAGTTTTGGCATCTTGCTTGCTATGTCTTAATCAATCTCACAGGGAGTCGGTTACGGAGCTTAAGATGAAAAACAACATGGTTAACAAGGCATTGGTAAGTTTAAGTCTGCTAGTAGGTTTGATGAGCGTGGGCGCTCAGGCGGCCTCTAGCATTACACTCAACGATGAGTTCGATTATCGCGGCCAGAAGGTGGCGCTGGACATGGATGTTGGTCAGGCGGAGCTGATCGCCGGCGACCAGGATAAGGTGCGGGTCGAGGTGGTAGTGAAGGCCAACGATTCGAAATGGTTTGGCTTCTGGCAAAACAGCGATGTGAGCTCGGCCAAGTTCGATATCTTAGACGACGGTGACAAGCTGGTGCTGCGCCTGGCGGATCAGGATGATGTGAATCAGAAGTGGCGTGTCTATCTGCCCCGTAACGCCGCGCTCAAGGTAGATGCCGGCGTGGGCGAGGTGATTGTCGATGGCCTGAGCGCCAGCATAGAGGTGGAACTTGGGGTAGGCCGCGCGGAGATCACGCACCAGGCAAGCTTTGGTGATGTGTCGCTCGAGTCAGGCGTGGGCGAGGTGAGCATTCGTGACGGTGGTCAGCGCCTCAAGGTAAACCAGAATTTGGTGAGCCAGAGCTATCATCAGCAAGGCACAGCCGGCGATGACCATCTGTATGTCTCGGTGGGCGTGGGCGAGATAGACGTGCGCAACTAGCCACCGAAAATCAATAAGTGATAAAAAAACCGACCCTAGGGTCGGTTTTTTTATGCAAGGGCGTCTATCTCTGACAGCTTAAGTTAGCCGGTGACTTTAGTTCTCCGGCGTCAGCGCAGGAGCTGTTTTGGTTCGCAGGCGTTTAAGCTGAGGCAATAGCTGCTGCAGCGCCAGCGCGGTCAGGATAAGTCCCAGGCCGATAAAGGTCGATGGGGTGATGGTCTCTTGCAGGATCCAGGCGATGAAGCCCACCGAGAGCACAGGGGTGATAAATACTAGGGTACTCATGCTGGCGGTGCGATCCGCTTTCTTCAGCGCCACTAACCAGAGGACGAAGGTGACTCCCATCTCAAACAGGCCCACATAGATGCCTGCGCCAAGGGCCTTGAGATCCCAGCTCGGCAGCGACTGGGTCAGCAGCAGGGTCACCAAAATAAACGGCAGTCCCACCAAGAAGCTCAGCAGCAGGCTCACCACTGGGTCGCCCTCATCCTTAGTGTTGACTATCCAGTAGAGGGACCAAAGCAGGGTGCTGGTGAGCGCCAGCAGTACCCCGGTGGCACTCTCGAAGCGCACGCTGGCTACTTCACCATTGGTGGCAATCACGAAGACACCCAGATAGGCGACCAGCGCCGCGGTGAGATCGCTCTTACGCAGCTTCTGTTTCAGTAGCGGCACCGCCAGCAGCGGCAGCAGTATGGCCCAGGTGTAGTTGAGTGACAGCGCCTGCTGTGCAGGTAGCAGGGCGTAGGCCTTGAACAGCACCAGATAATAAAGAAACGGGTTCAGTAGCCCGGTCTGCAGGTAGAACCAGGGACGACTGGCAAATTGGCGCTTAATGAGGTGCAGCTTACCGGTCGCGGCCAGTATGACGCCTAGGGCGACGATAGAGGTTGAGACGGCGACAAACACCAGCTGTAGCGGCGTAAAATGGCTCAGCGCCAACTTGAAGGCGGTGGCGACGGTCGACCAGAGTAAGATGGCCGCTAAGGCATAGAGATAAGCTTGGTTGGATGATTTCACTGAACCTTCTCACTAAACGAGACAACTAAAAAAATCCCATGCGCCTGGGGCACAGAGGGAGTTTTACTTCGATTGCATGCATTATACGCTTCTTGTTGGCTACCCGGCAGCTTTTAAGATCAAAAAAATACTCAATTAAGTTAATTTTTATCTTTCTTGCCCTTGTAATCCCAATTGCTGTCCCAATATAGGGTGTTAAGGAAAGATATTGGCTCGGAAAATTAGGCTTGAAAACGAATTCGCCTATCCCCATATCTGAATCAGATAACAAAGTTAGCGTAAGTTAAAAGTTTTTTTGGAGGACTCCATGGGTAAAATTATTGGTATCGATTTAGGTACAACTAACTCTTGTGTAGCTGTACTTGATGGCGATAAAGCACGCGTGATTGAAAACGCGGAAGGCGATCGCACTACCCCGTCGATCATCGCATATACAGGCGAAGAAGTATTAGTTGGTCAGCCTGCGAAACGCCAAGCTGTAACAAACCCAAAGAATACCTTCTTTGCTATTAAGCGTCTTATCGGTCGTCGTTTCAAAGATGACGAAGTGCAGCGCGACGTAGACATCATGCCATTTAAGATCATCGCGGCAGACAACGGTGATGCATGGGTTGAAGCGCACGATAAGAAGATGGCACCGCCACAAGTTTCTGCAGAAATTCTGAAGAAGATGAAGAAGACTGCCGAAGACTACCTGGGCGAGCCAGTAACCGAAGCGGTTATTACCGTTCCGGCTTACTTTAACGATTCACAACGTCAGGCGACAAAAGACGCCGGTCGTATCGCTGGTCTGGAAGTTAAGCGTATTATCAACGAGCCTACTGCTGCGGCACTGGCTTACGGTATCGATAAGAAGCAAGGTGACAACATCGTTGCGGTATACGACTTAGGTGGTGGTACCTTCGATATCTCTATCATCGAGATCGACAGTGTCGATGGCGAGCAAACTTTCGAAGTGCTTGCAACTAACGGTGACACTCACTTAGGTGGTGAAGACTTCGATAACCGTCTGATCAACTACCTGGCCGACGAGTTCAAGAAAGAACAGTCTCTGGATCTGCGTAACGATCCTCTGGCGATGCAGCGTCTGAAAGAAGCTGCCGAGAAGGCGAAGATCGAGCTGTCTAGCACGACTCAGACTGAAGTTAACCTGCCATACATCACGGCTGATGCGACAGGTCCTAAGCACTTAGTGGTTAAGATCACTCGCGCCAAGCTTGAGTCTCTGGTTGAAGACCTGATCCAACGTTCACTAGAGCCGCTAAAAGTGGCACTGGCTGACGCAGACCTGTCTGTATCAGACATCAACGAAGTGATTCTGGTGGGTGGTCAAACCCGTATGCCTAAGGTACGTGCAGAAGTTTCAGCCTTCTTCGGCAAAGAGCTGCGTCAAGACGTTAACCCAGATGAAGCGGTTGCTATCGGTGCTGCGGTTCAGGCGGGTGTATTGGCTGGTGACGTGAAAGACGTACTGCTGCTAGACGTAACGCCACTGTCTCTGGGTATCGAAACCATGGGCAGCGTGATGACTAAGCTTATCGAGAAGAACACCACTATTCCGACTAAGGCTAGTCAGACCTTCTCAACGGCAGATGACAACCAGAGCGCGGTAACCATTCACGTGCTACAGGGTGAGCGTAAGCAATCTAGCGCCAACAAGTCGCTGGGTCAGTTCAACCTGGAAGGTATCGAGCCTGCACCACGTGGCATGCCACAAATTGAAGTGGCCTTCGATATCGACGCCGATGGTATTTTGCACGTGTCTGCGACCGACAAGAAGACGGGCAAGGCACAGAATATCACCATCAAGGCCTCTTCTGGTCTGAGCGATGAAGAAGTTGAAGCTATGGTACGTGACGCCGAGGCGCACGCCGATGAAGATGCTAAGTTCGAAGAGCTAGTGTCTGCACGCAACCAAGCTGACGGCATGGTTCACGCGACTAAGAAGCAGATCGAAGAAGCGGGCGATGCACTGCCAAGCGAAGACAAAGAGAAGATCGAAGCTGCGATGGCTGACGTCGACACTGCCACTAAGGGCAACGACAAAGAAGCTATCGAAAAGGCAACGCAAGCCCTGATGGAAGCGTCTGCCAAGCTGATGGAGATCGCTCAGGCTAAGGCGCAAGCTGGCCAAGGCGAGCAGGCTCAGCAGTCTAACGAAGCTCCTGCTGATGATGTTGTCGATGCCGAGTTTGAAGAAGTTAAAGACGACAAAAAATAATTCAGGCCCAGCCTAAATTATTTCCAGCGGGCGTTATGGGGTAACTCTAACGCCCGTTCGTATAACTTAAGGGGCAGTTGATCTTTTTAGATTGAACAAAAAGTAAACCTAAAAGGTCAACAGACCCTAGCGCAGAAAGTATGAGACTATGTCAAAGCGAGATTATTACGAAGTATTGGGCGTAGGTCGCGACGCCAGCGAGCGTGAGATTAAGAAGGCCTATAAGCGCCTCGCCATGAAATTTCACCCGGACCGTAACCCAGGTGACAAGGCGGCCGAAGCCAGCTTCAAAGAGGTAAAAGAAGCCTACGAAATTCTAACCGACAGCGATAAGAAGGCGGCCTATGACCAGTTTGGTCATGCGGGAGTCGATCCTAACCGCGGCGGTGGCGGATTTGGCGGCGGCGCCGACTTCGGTGATGTATTCGGTGACGTATTTGGTGACATCTTCGGTGGTGGACGCCGTGGTGGCCAGCGTCAGGCGGCGCGCGGCTCAGATCTGCGTTACAACCTGGAACTGTCACTGGAAGAGGCGGTGCGTGGCCTGACCAAAGAGCTACGCATTCCAACCTTAGCCACCTGTGACCTCTGTGACGGTAGCGGCGCCAAGAAAGGCAGCTCTCCGACCACATGTGGTACCTGTCACGGTCAGGGCCAGGTGCAGATGCGCCAAGGTTTCTTCGCTGTGCAGCAAGCCTGTCCTACCTGTCATGGCCGCGGTAAGATCATCAAAGATCCTTGCGGTAAGTGTCATGGCGAAGGCCGCGTAGAGAAGAGCAAGACACTGTCGGTGAAAATTCCTGCGGGTGTGGATACCGGCGATCGCATTCGTCTGTCGGGCGAAGGGGAAGCGGGCGAGTTTGGCGCGCCTCCAGGGGATCTCTATGTACAGGTCACAGTGCGTGAGCATGCCATCTTCGTACGTGACGGTAACAACCTTTACTGCGAAGTGCCTATCTCATTTAGCACGGCGGCATTGGGCGGCGAGATCGAAGTGCCGACACTTGATGGCAAGGTCAACCTGAAGATCCCATCGGAAACTCAGACCGGTCGTATGTTCCGTCTGCGTGGCAAAGGGGTCAAGTCGGTGCGCAGCCATGCGGTTGGCGACCTATTGTGTAAGGTGGTGATGGAAACGCCTGTGAACCTGAACGACAAGCAGAAAGAGCTGCTACGTGAGTTCGATAACACCCTGACGGGTTCATCAAAGAAGCACAGCCCTAAGGCGGAAGGCTTCTTCGATGGCGTGAAGAAGTTCTTTCAGGACTTGAACAGCTAAGCCTTGCTGATACACAATGAAAAACCTCGCGATGCGAGGTTTTTTTATCGCTATATGTTTTATACCAATCGTAGTAAATGATTGATCATGCTAGTTTGTTAAAACGTCCGATAACTGCGTTACTATTTTTGATTGTAGAATAACTACTTATCGAAAAATTCTGCCCTGTTCTCGAGCGTTTTTCCTGCACTATTTCTGATCACTTACTTACCGTGATTGCTATTAGCTATCTTTAAATAGCCAAGAATAAGGTTTCATAACGAGAAGGGATGAGAGATGAAACAGTTAACCGCAGCGCTGGTAATATTTTTATTAGCCGGCTGCGCTACCACACAATCGCCCACAGGGCGTAAACAGACCCTGCTGTTTTCAGCCCAGCAGATGGATCAGATGGGGGCCGAATCTTTTGCTGAGATGAAGAAGCAGCAGAAGGTGAGCCAGGATAAGCAGGTCAATCAGTATGTGGCCTGTGTGGCCAACCGCATCACCTCGGTATTGCCGGGCCGTCAGCCCAACTGGGAGGTGGTGGTGTTTGAATCGGATCAGGTTAACGCCTTCGCCTTGCCCGGTGGCCACATTGGTGTCTATACCGGATTGCTCAAGGTGGCGAAGAATCAGGATCAGCTGGCGACCGTTATCGGCCATGAGGTGGCCCACGTGCTGGCCAATCACAGCAACGAGCATGTGTCACGGGCACAGATGACAGGTGTTGGCATGCAGATCGCCGGCGCCGCCATCGATGTCAGCGGCCTGAGCAACAAAGACCTATACATGTCGGCCCTTGGCCTGGGCGCTCAATATGGCTTTATCCTGCCCTATGGCCGTGCCCAGGAGAGCGAGGCCGATGTGATGGGCGTCGAGCTGATGGCCAGAGCCGGGTTTGACCCCAGCCAGAGCATCAGTCTGTGGCAGAACATGGCTAAGGCTGGAGGCAGTCAGGGTCCCGAGCTGTTATCGACCCATCCGTCTCATGACCATCGCATCGCCGATCTGCAGCAGATGCTGCCAGAGGTGACGCCGCTTTATCGAGCCGCGAGCGCCGGTGGAAAAAATCGCTGTGACTAGGGTCAATTTTTGGGTTTTTTATCACAGTCTGTGATAAAATCCGCCGCGAAATTAATTGAATAAATGAGAGTACAATCATTATGTCTGATAAGTTCACCACAATTGAACAGCACGCCAGCTACGGCGTTGGCCGCCAATTAGGCGAGCAGCTCGCAGCTAACTCATTCGAAGGTATCGATATTTCAGCTGTTCAGGTTGGTCTGTCAGATGCGTTTGAAGGTAAAGAGAGTGCTGTCTCTATGCAAGATCTTCAAACTGCATTCACTGAGATTAGTCAGCGTATTCAAAAGGTTCAGGAAGAAGCTGCCGCGGCTGCATCGGCCGAAGGCGAAGCTTTCCTGGCTGAAAACCAAAAGCGTGACGGCGTTGTGACTCTAGAGTCTGGTCTGCAATACGAAATCATCACCGAAGGTGCAGGTGACAAGCCTAGCTATGATTCGACTGTGCGTACTCACTACCATGGTACTTTCATCAGCGGCGACGTATTCGACAGTTCAGTACTGCGCGACCAGCCTGCCGAGTTCCCAGTTTCTGGCGTGATCGCCGGTTGGACCGAGGCACTACAACTTATGCCTGTTGGTTCTAAGTGGAAGCTGTATGTACCGCATCACCTGGCCTATGGCGAGCGTGGCGCAGGTGCCTCAATTCCTCCTTATTCGGCACTCGTGTTCGAAGTGGAATTGCTCGACATTATCTAATCGAAAAAGCCTAAGCGTTTGCTTAGGCTTTTTTTTGAAATGATTTGGCGTTAGCCTTGTGCTCAAATAACTGCAGCAAATGTTTAGGAGAATTAGATGACAGAGCAAGTAAGAGTGGCGATAACCGGTGGCAGTGGTCGCATGGGCCGAACTCTTATTGAATCGGCAAAACTCAGCAGCAATATCTATTTAGGTGCGGCGGTTGAGCGTGCGGGTTCCACATTGATAGGTGTCGATGCGGGCGAACTCGCCGGTGTGGGCGCGATGAATGTTGCCATCACTGATTCGCTGGACAATGCCGTAGACGACTTCGATATCCTGATCGATTTTACCTCACCCGAGGCCAGTGTGGTGCATACCGACTGGTGTTCCCGCAACGGTAAGGCGATCGTCATCGGCACCACAGGCTTTAATCATGCCCAGAAAGAGCAGATTGCCGCCTACGCCGAGAACACGCCGATCGTGATGGCGCCTAACATGT
The DNA here is from genome assembly GCF_000016065.1 of Shewanella loihica PV-4. Taxonomy (NCBI): domain Bacteria; kingdom Pseudomonadati; phylum Pseudomonadota; class Gammaproteobacteria; order Alteromonadales; family Shewanellaceae; genus Shewanella; species Shewanella loihica. Next base: position 3,367,877 of record NC_009092.1, on the reverse strand, counting down.
CTGTGGGGGTCAACCTGATGTGGCGCCTGCTGGAGCTGGCCGCCGAGGTGATGGGCGACTACACAGATATCGAGATCATCGAGGGTCACCACAGACATAAGAAAGATGCGCCGTCGGGTACAGCACTCAAGATGGGCGAGGTGATCGCCGAAGTCTTGGGGCGCGACCTGGAAAAATGCGCCGTCTATGGCCGTGAAGGGATCACCGAAGAGCGTAGCCGTGAGACCATAGGCTTCTCTACCATTCGCGCCGGCGATTTGGTGGGTGAGCACACCGCCATGTTTGCCGATATCGGTGAGCGTCTGGAGATCACCCATAAGGCCTCGAGTCGAATGACCTTTGCCAACGGTGCCATGCGCGCCGCATTTTGGCTGGGTGATCAGGGCCCCGGATTATACGACATGCAACAGGTCTTGGGCCTGAAGGATTAGTATTTAAAAAAAACGCCAATTTGGCGTTTTTTTTTGAAAGAAAGTACCGCTTATCTATAGACGAGCTTCACAATTACCTTTAAAATTGTCGGAATTTGTCAAAATTTCGTATTTAAGCGGAAGTTGGTATTTTAAACACAAAATAAAACCTTATTATTCAATGGCTTGGCTCTTTTCGGAGGTCGCGTTGACAAAGTCTGCCTTACTCGTACTCGAAGATGGAACCGTATTCTCTGGCACTGCAATCGGTGCTGATGGACTCGCAGTTGGTGAAGTGGTATTTAACACTTCCATGACGGGTTACCAAGAGATCCTCACGGATCCTTCCTATTCTCGTCAAATTGTTACTCTAACCTACCCGCACATTGGTAACACTGGTACCAATAGTGAAGATACCGAATCTGAAGCCGTCCATGCCTGTGGTCTGATCATCCGCGATCTACCGCTACTGGCGAGCAACTTCAGAAATGAGCAATCCCTTAGCGATTACCTAAAAAGCAATAATGTTGTAGGCATTGCCGATATCGACACGCGTAAACTAACACGTATCCTCAGGGAAAAAGGGGCACAAGCGGGTGCCATCTTAGTGGGTGACATGGATGAAGCTAAGGCGCTGGCGGCTGCCAAGGCGTTCCCTGGCTTGAAAGGCATGGACTTGGCCAAAGAAGTGACCACGCAGAAGCAATACCAATGGCGCAGCGGTAGCTGGCGTCTGGTGGGCGGCCTGCCGAGTGACACTCCTGAGTCAGAACTGAAATACAAGGTCGTGGCCTACGACTACGGTGTTAAGCGCAACATCCTGCGTATGCTGGTTGACCGTGGCTGCGATGTGACCGTAGTTCCGGCGCAAACCCCAGCTGCCGAAGTGCTGGCGATGAATCCAGATGGCATCTTCCTGTCAAACGGCCCTGGTGACCCAGAGCCATGTGACTACGCCATCGAAGCGATTCAGGCTTTCCTCAAGACTGACATTCCACTCTTTGGTATCTGCCTTGGCCATCAGCTATTGGCACTGGCCTCTGGCGCTAAGACGCTGAAGATGAAGTTTGGTCACCATGGTGCCAACCATCCGGTAAGCAACCTGGAGAAGGGCAACGTGATGATCACCAGCCAGAACCATGGTTTTGCTGCCGATGAGACCAGCCTGCCGGCCAACGTTAAGGTGACTCACAAGTCGCTGTTTGATGGCTCGCTACAGGGTATTCACCTGACCGACAAGCCAGCGTTCAGCTTCCAGGGCCACCCTGAGGCAAGCCCGGGTCCACACGACGCCGCGCCGCTGTTCGATCACTTTATCGAGTTGATCGAAGAATATCGTCATAACGCCAAGTAGTCCGGGAGAAAGTTTCAGCAATGCCAAAACGTACAGACATAAAAAGTATTCTTATCCTGGGTGCTGGCCCGATTGTTATCGGTCAGGCATGTGAGTTTGACTACTCTGGTGCCCAGGCGTGTAAGGCGCTTCGTGAAGAGGGTTACCGGGTTATTCTGGTGAACTCTAACCCAGCGACCATCATGACAGACCCAGAGATGGCCGATGCGACCTACATAGAGCCTATCCACTGGGAAGTGGTGCGCAACATCATCGCTAAGGAACGTCCCGATGCGATTCTGCCGACCATGGGCGGTCAGACTGCACTGAACTGTGCCCTGCGCCTGGAGGCAGAAGGTGTGCTGGCCGAATTTAACGTCGACATGATCGGCGCGACGGCCGATGCCATCGACAAGGCCGAAGACCGTAGCCGTTTCGATGCGGCGATGAAGAAGATTGGTCTCGAGTGTCCTCGCGCCGGTATCGCCCGCAGCATGGAAGATGCCTACGAGGTACTTGAGCAGGTTGGTTTCCCTTGTATTATCCGTCCATCATTCACCATGGGTGGCTCGGGCGGTGGTATCGCCTACAACAAGGAGGAGTTCGAGGAGATCTGTTCTCAGGGTCTCGAGCTGTCACCGACCAACGAACTGCTGATCGATGAGTCGCTCATCGGTTGGAAAGAATATGAGATGGAAGTGGTTCGTGACCGCAACGATAACAGTATTATCGTCTGCTCTATCGAAAACTTCGATCCTATGGGCGTGCACACCGGCGACTCAATCACAGTCGCACCGGCGCAGACCCTGACAGACAAAGAATATCAGCTGATGCGTAACGCTTCACTGGCGGTACTGCGTGAGATCGGCGTGGAAACCGGTGGTTCAAACGTTCAGTTCGGTATCAACCCGAAAGATGGCCGTATGGTGATCATCGAGATGAACCCGCGTGTATCGCGTTCATCTGCCCTGGCGTCTAAGGCAACAGGTTTCCCTATCGCCAAGATCGCCGCCAAGCTGGCGGTGGGCTTCACCCTGGATGAGCTGAGCAACGACATCACTGGCGGTGCCACCCCAGCCTCGTTCGAGCCTGCCATCGACTATGTGGTTACCAAGGTGCCACGCTTCAACTTCGAGAAATTTGCCGGCGCAAATGACCGTCTGACCACTCAGATGAAGTCTGTGGGCGAGGTAATGGCGATTGGTCGTACCTTCCAAGAGTCGCTGCAAAAAGCACTGCGCGGCCTCGAGGTCGGCGTTAATGGCCTGGATCCTATCGTCGATGTAGAGGATAACGATGCCCTGTCGCGCATTCGCCACGAGCTGAAAGAGCCAGGCGCCGAGCGTATCTGGTATATCGCCGATGCCTTTCGCGCCGGTCTGAGTCTGGATGCCATTTTCAAGCTGACCAATATCGACCCTTGGTTCCTGGTGCAGATTGAAGAGCTGCTATCACTTGAGAACCAAGTGAAAGAAGCTGGCATGGCTAGCATGGACAAAGATTTCCTTTACAAGCTCAAGCGTAAAGGTTTCTCCGATGCGCGTCTGGCGGCCCTGATGGGGGTCAGCGAGTCTGAGATGCGTAAGCTGCGTTACCGTCACGAAGTGTACCCTGTGTACAAGCGCGTCGATACCTGCGCCGCCGAGTTCTCGACTGACACCGCCTACATGTACTCGACCTATGAGGAAGAGTGTGAGGCTAACCCATCTAACCGCGATAAGATCATGGTGCTGGGTGGTGGTCCTAACCGTATCGGCCAGGGTATCGAATTCGATTACTGCTGTGTGCACGCGGCGCTTGCCCTGCGTGAAGATGGTTACGAGACCATCATGGTCAACTGTAACCCAGAGACAGTCTCTACCGACTACGATACTTCTGACAGACTCTATTTCGAATCTGTGACTCTGGAAGATGTGCTGGAGATCGTCCGCATCGAGCAGCCTAAAGGGGTTATCGTGCAGTACGGTGGTCAGACGCCGCTGAAACTGGCTCGTGACCTGGAAGCCGCCGGTGTGCCTATTATCGGTACCAGCCCGGATGCCATTGACCGCGCCGAAGACCGTGAGCGTTTCCAGCAGGCGATTCAACGCCTGGAGATGAAGCAGCCGGAAAACGATACCGTGACTACGGTAGAAGGTGCCGTTATTTCCGCCGAGCGTATCGGTTACCCGCTAGTGGTACGTCCATCCTACGTACTGGGTGGCCGAGCCATGGAGATCGTTTACGACGAGCAAGACCTGCGTCGTTACTTTAACGAAGCGGTTAGCGTCTCTAACGCCTCGCCAGTGCTGCTGGATCACTTCCTCGATAACGCCACCGAGGTGGATATCGATGCGGTATGTGATGGCACGACTGTTGTGGTTGGCGCCATCATGGAGCATATCGAGCAGGCGGGTGTTCACTCGGGTGACTCGGGTTGTTCGCTGCCTCCCTACACACTGAGCCAGGAGATCCAGGATCAGATGCGCGAACAGGTGCGCAAGCTGGCGATGGAACTCGGCGTTGTGGGTCTGATGAACGTGCAGTTCGCGGTACAAGACAACACCATCTACATGATCGAGGTTAACCCGCGTGCGGCCCGTACCGTACCATTCGTCTCTAAGGCGACGGGTGTACCGCTAGCTAAGATCGCCGCGCGCGTCATGGCCGGTCAGAGTCTGGAGGAGCAGGGCTTTACCAAAGAGGTAATTCCACCTTTCTACTCGGTGAAAGAAGTGGTACTGCCATTTAACAAGTTCCCGGGTGTTGACCCGCTACTTGGCCCTGAGATGCGCTCTACCGGTGAGGTAATGGGCGTGGGTGCAACCTTCGCCGAGGCCTATGCTAAGGCTGAGCTGGGTGCCACCTCTGAGGTGCCTAAGTCTGGCCGTGCGCTGCTTTCTGTACGTAACAGCGACAAGAAGCGTGTTGCCGACCTGGCCGCCAAGCTGATTGAGCTGGGCTATGAGATCGATGCTACCCATGGCACCGCAGTCGTGCTGGGCGAGGCGGGTATCAATCCTCGTTTGGTGAACAAGGTACACGAAGGGCGTCCGCATATTCTTGACCGTATCAAGAACGACGAGTACACCTATATCGTGAACACTACCGAAGGCCGTCAGGCGATCGAAGACTCACGTCAGCTGCGTCGTGGCGCGCTGCGTTACAAGGTGAACTACACTACAACTTTGAACGCCGCCTTCGCGACCTGTATGGCGCACTCTGCCGACAGTCGCACCAATGTGACCTCAGTGCAGGAGCTGCACCAGCGCATTAAGGGCTAAGGGTTAACCCTTACGAAAAGGCCGCGCAAGCGGCCTTTTTTATGGGCGTTCAATTCGTTGAAATAGATATAACAAGGCAATCTTGATGCTGGGCGAATGGCGCCATCTTGCTTGCCTTGGGCGAGCCATGGAACACACAGTTCTGATGGCGTGCTAACAAACTCTTGGGGATCCGATAGCTTCTCTATGCATCAGGGTATAGAATAGATGGATTCCAAGCGTTCTTTATTCCTGGTCAGTGGCCCTAGTGGTCAGGCTGACTAGGCTGCTTTTGTTTTGAGGAGACGAGTGTTCCTATGAATAAGGTTCCAATGACAGTTGTTGGTGCAAATCAACTGCGTGAAGAGTTAGATTTTTTGAAGTTTGAGAAGCGTCCAAAAATTGCCGAGGCCATTGGGATTGCGCGTGAACTGGGCGATCTGAAAGAGAACGCCGAATACCACGCCGCCCGCGAAGAGCAGGGGCTGTGTGAGGCCCGCGTGCGCGATATCGAAGGCAAGCTGTCTCATGCACAGATCATCGACGTCACCAAGATGGAAAACACGGGTCGTGTTATTTTCGGCACCACGGTAACCATCCTGAACCTGGATAGCGACGAGGAATTTACCTACCGCATCGTGGGTGAAGATGAAGCCGATATTAAGGCGAACCTTATTTCTGTGACCTCGCCAATCGCTCGCGGCTTGGTGGGTAAATCGGAAGGGGATGAAGTCTCTATTCAGACCCCGGGTGGCATGACAGATTATGAGATCACTGCGGTAGAGTATATCTAAACTGATTTATGCTCGATTCATGCCCACAAAAAAGCCGCTATCGATAGCGGCTTTTTTGTGGGCATGAGTCCAAGAGTTATTTCGCTCTTGGTACGGCAATCTTCATCTCTGGAGATTGACGGAATAGGACCAATACGTGACCGATAAGCTGAACCTTTTCAGCTTGAGTTTCGCGTACAATGGCGTCAACGACTGCATTTTTTAGCTCTCTGTCTCCAGAGGCAACTTTCACTTTGATTAATTCATGATGAGAGAGTGCATTATCAATTTCAGCCAGTACACCTTCAGTCAGGCCATTGGCACCAAGCTGCACAACAGGCTTGAGGTTATGCGCTAAGCCTTTTAGATGCTGTTTTTGTTTGGTTGTTAAGTTCATTTCTACCAACTTTATGCTGAGTTACTGTTGAAAAACCGCTATTCTACCCTCATATAGCCTTTGTGTAACTCATATTTGTTGCGGATTTTAAATGTCAGGTAAAAAACGAACAGCCAGTTCCACCCGTTGGATGCAGGAACATTTCGATGATCATTATGTTAAGTTGTCGCAGAAACGGGGATTGCGTTCGCGCGCTGCGTTTAAAATAGAAGAGATACAACAAAAGGATAAGCTGATCCGCCCCGGCATGACAGTGGTGGACCTCGGGGCTGCCCCAGGGGGCTGGTCGCAGATTGCCGTCAAGCTGGCGGGAGAGACGGGTAAGGTTATCGCCTGCGATATCCTGCCTATGGACCCCATCGTCGGCGTCGATTTCCTGCAAGGTGATTTTCGCGAGGAGAAGGTGCTTAACGCCTTACTCGAGCGGGTCGGCGATGCTAAAGTCGATGTTGTGTTGTCGGATATGGCACCTAATATGAGTGGTACGGGCGGTGTAGATCAGCCGCGCGCCATGTATTTGGTGGAGCTGGCACTGGATATGTGTCATCAGGTGTTGGCACCAAATGGTAGTTTTGCTGTCAAAGTCTTTCAGGGGGAGGGCTTTGATGAGTATATGAAGGCGGTGAGAGAGGCATTTACCACCGTTAAAACACGTAAGCCAGACTCGTCGCGACCGCGTTCGCGTGAAGTCTATCTTGTGGCGACGGGTTACAAGTTGTAGTAACCTAACGTCAGTAACCGCAAGACTGTATGAGGTCTAGTAATTTTGAGTGATATGGCAAAAAATTTAATTCTCTGGGTTGTCATCGCCGTCGTGCTGATGTCAGTGTTTCAGGGCTACTCCCCCTCTTCATCGAACTCCATGAAGATGGATTATTCAACTTTCTTGGATGATGTTCGCTCCGGCCAGATCAACACCGTCGAGGTGAAGAGTGACCAGCGTACCATCGAGGGTACCAAAAGAACCGGGGAAAAATTTACCACTATCATGCCTATGTATGATCAGGATCTGATCAACGATCTTGACCGTAAGGGTGTGACCATGAAAGGTCAGGAAGCCGAAGAGTCAGGTTTCCTCACACAGATCTTCATCTCTTGGTTCCCTATGCTGTTGCTCATCGGGGTATGGATCTTCTTCATGCGCCAGATGCAGGGCGGTGGCGGTAAAGGCGCCATGTCTTTCGGTAAGAGTAAAGCCAAGCTGATGAGCGAAGATCAGATCAAGACCACCTTCGGTGACGTCGCCGGTTGCGACGAGGCCAAGGAAGATGTCAAAGAGCTGGTCGATTACCTCAAAGAGCCGACTAAGTTCCAGAAACTGGGTGGCCGTATACCTACCGGTGTGCTCCTGGTTGGTCCTCCAGGTACGGGTAAGACTCTACTTGCCAAGGCGATTGCCGGTGAGGCCAAGGTGCCTTTCTTCACAATTTCCGGTTCTGACTTCGTTGAGATGTTTGTCGGTGTCGGTGCCTCACGTGTTCGTGACATGTTTGAGCAGGCGAAGAAGTCTGCGCCTTGTATCATCTTCATCGATGAGATCGATGCCGTAGGTCGCCAGCGTGGCGCGGGTGTCGGTGGTGGTCACGACGAGCGTGAGCAGACCCTTAACCAGATGCTGGTTGAGATGGATGGTTTCGAGGGTAACGAAGGTATCATCGTTATCGCCGCGACTAACCGTCCAGACGTATTGGATGCTGCCTTACTGCGTCCGGGTCGTTTCGATCGTCAAGTGGTGGTTGGCCTGCCAGACGTACGTGGTCGTGAGCAGATCCTTAAGGTGCATATGCGTAAGGTGCCGCTGGCCGATGACGTTAAGGCGAGCGTGATTGCCCGTGGTACACCAGGCTTCTCTGGTGCCGATCTGGCTAACCTGGTAAACGAAGCGGCGCTGTTTGCTGCCCGTGGTAATCGCCGCGTGGTGGGCATGGAAGAGTTCGAGAGCGCCAAAGACAAGATCATGATGGGCGCCGAGCGCCGCACCATGGTAATGTCTGAAGAAGAGAAAGAGATGACCGCCTATCACGAAGCGGGTCACGCTATCGTTGGCTGTCTGGTACCCGAGCACGATCCTGTGCACAAGGTGACTATCATTCCTCGTGGCCGCGCCCTGGGTGTGACCTTCTTCCTACCTGAGGCCGATGCCATCAGCCAGAGCCGTCGTAAGCTCGAGAGTCAGATCTCTGTGGCCTATGGTGGACGTATCGCCGAGGAGTTGATCTATGGTAGCGAGCGTGTCTCTACCGGTGCTTCTCAAGACATCAAGTATGCGACTACGATTGCGCGCAACATGGTGACCCAATGGGGCTTCTCGGACAAGCTAGGTCCGGTATTGTACGCCGAAGATGAGGGCGAAGTGTTCCTCGGCCGTAGCATGGCTAAGGCGCAGCATATGTCGGATGAGACGGCGTCGATTATCGATCTCGAAGTGAAACAGCTGATCGATAATAACTATGGACGCGCGCATCAGTTCCTGACAGATAACATGGATATCCTTCACGCGATGAAAGATGCGCTGATGAAGTACGAGACCATAGATGCGACTCAGATTGACGACCTGATGGCCCGTCGTGAGGTGCGTGCACCGGCCGATTGGAACATGGATGAGAATGGTTCAAACGGCAAGGGTAATGGCGGTCGTGGTGAGGCGGTTACATCGCCAGAGCCAAGCGAAGCGCCTGCCGCCGAGCCTGCGAGTGAGCCAAAAGAAGGTGATGAATCACCTGTAGTTAAGTAACCATCTTTGCGATAGATTAATTGCATTGTCTAAGAAAACCCCTTAACGGGGTTTTCTTGTTTACGTCTTTAGCGTGTGATCGAGGAGCCTCTCTTGCAGCAAGGGTTTCAACTTGTCTGTGGCGATAAATGCCTGGACCTTTCTCAGCCCAGAGTGATGGGCATTCTTAATGTGACACCGGACTCCTTCTCCGATGGGGGGCGTTTCGCAAATCTTGAGCCTGCCTGTCGCCATGCAGATAGTTTGGTTAGCGAAGGCGCCAGCATCATAGATATCGGTGGCGAGTCGACTCGCCCCGGCGCTGCCGAGGTCAGTGTGCAACATGAGCTGGATAGGGTGATCCCTCTGGTGGAATATGTCAGTGCTCATCACGATGTGTGGATCTCGGTCGACACCAGCAAGCCTGAGGTGATGAGTGAGGCGGTTGCTGCCGGCGCCCATCTGATCAACGATGTACGTGCCCTGCAGGAGCCTGGTGCCCTAGCCGTGGCCGCCAAACTGAATGTGCCCGTCTGTCTGATGCATATGCAGGGACAGCCGAGAACCATGCAAGATGCGCCTGTATATCAGGATATCATAGGGGATATCAGCGCCTTCTTTGAGGAGCGTATCGAGGCCTGTCTGGATGCGGGAATTACTAGAGACAATCTGCTGCTGGACCCAGGTTTTGGCTTTGGCAAGACGTTGTCACACAACTATGAATTATTAAACCGTCAGGCCGAGCTTAAGGCATTCGGCCTGCCGCTGCTTATCGGCCTGTCGCGCAAGAGCATGATAGGCAACCTGCTTAACGTGCCGCCGAGTGAACGTCTGGCGGGCAGCCTGAGCGCCGCGCTCTTGAGTATTCAACAAGGCGCACATATTATTCGTGTCCATGACGTAAAACCGACCATGGATATGATCAAGGTCATGCAGGCTTGCGCCAATTATCAGGCATTATAGATTGATGCGCGGCGCTAAGAGCGGCGACGCCAATTGGATTAAATAGGAAAGACCCTGGGATGGGGCAGAGGTAATAACAAGTGAGAAAATTCTTCGGAACCGATGGTATCAGAGGCAAGGTGGGCGCGGGTAAGATGACCCCGGAATTGGCGCTCAAACTTGGCTGGGCGGCGGGGCGCGTGTTATCCCGCACCGGCACTAAGAAGGTGATCATAGGTAAGGATACGCGTATTTCAGGCTATCTGTTCGAATCTGCGATGGAAGCCGGCCTGTCGGCCGCTGGTTTGAATGTGATGTTGATGGGACCTATGCCGACACCGGCTGTGGCCTATCTGACCCGTACCTTCAGGGCGGAAGCCGGTGTGGTGATCAGTGCATCTCACAATCCTTACTATGATAACGGCATCAAGTTCTTCTCTACCGACGGTAGCAAACTGGATGACGAGGTAGAGCTGGAGATCGAGCGTGAGCTTGAAAAGCCGCTGGAGTGTGTCGAGTCCCACCTGCTGGGTAAGGTGTCTCGCATCGAAGACGCCGCCGGTCGTTATATCGAATACTGTAAGGGGAATTTCCCTGCCGAGCATACCCTCAACGGTCTAAAGATAGTGGTCGATTGTGCCCACGGGGCAACCTACCATATCGCGCCGAGTGTGTTTCGCGAGCTTGGCGCCGAGGTGATCACCATAGGTGACAAGCCAGATGGCATCAACATCAACCATGAGGTGGGCGCTACCTCTATGGGTAAGATCCGCGAGACAGTGATCGCCGAAAAGGCGGATCTGGGTATCGCACTGGATGGCGATGGTGACCGCATCATGATGGTGAATCGTCATGGTAAGGTGATCGACGGCGATGAGATCCTATATATCCTGGCCTGTGATGCTCAGGATCGCGGCGTGCTCAAAGGCGGCGTGGTCGGTACCCTGATGTCTAACCTGGGGCTGGATTTGGCACTCAAGGCCCGTGATATTCCCTTTGCCCGCTCTAAGGTGGGTGACCGCTATGTGATGGAGCTGCTCAAAGAGAAAGATTGGCGCATCGGCGGTGAGAACTCAGGCCATATCCTGAATCTGGATCATGGCACCACGGGGGATGGTATCGTCGCCGGTATTCTGGTGCTGGCGGCCATGTGTCGTAAGCAGGCGACCCTTGAGGAGCTGACCGAAGGCATTAAGATGCTGCCACAGGTGCTGGTGAATGTCAGATTCGAAGGTACTCACAACCCGTTAGAGGCCGATAGCGTATTGAGCGCCCAGGCGGAAGTGGAAGCCAAACTCGGCGAACGTGGCCGCGTACTGCTGCGTAAGTCGGGCACAGAGCCACTTATTCGTGTCATGGTCGAAGGCGATGTCGCCAGCGATGTAAAAGCCCACGCAAACTATATTGCCGAGGCCATCAAGGCGCTAGTTTAAGGCCCTTGTACAGGATTTAGCCTCGCCGGGTTAAATCCTGTGCTATTTATCCCGCGCGAGGATAAAAAGTAATCGCTTCGACACTTTATCGCAAAAATTCGAGATTTAGGTATTGTAACTTAACAAGTGGTTCGCTATTATTCAGCCCGCTTTCAGAAGGAGACAGTGATGGCACTAAGACGCCCAATGGTCGCTGGTAACTGGAAAATGAACGGTACTGCGCAGCTAGCGCAAGAGTTGTTTACCAAGTTTGCTACCAAGCTTCAAAATGATTCTGCGGAAGTGGTCTTGTGTCCACCAAGTATTTTTCTTGAAAGTGTTCGTCAGCAACTCGATGCTAACAAAGAAGCGTTAAACGGCTGCTTAGTTAGAATGGGTGCCCAAAACCTGAGTCAGCATGACTTCGGTGCCTATACAGGCGAAGTATCTGGGCAGATGCTGAAAGATTCTGGATGTCGCTATGTGATTATTGGTCACTCCGAGCGTCGTAGAATGTACGGCGAAACAAGCGACATCGTGGCGGAAAAATTTGCCGCCGCACAGAAGCATGGTTTGACCCCTATCTTATGTGTAGGTGAGTCGGGTCCAGCACGTGAAGCAAGACGTACCTTCGAGGTGATTGCCGAAGAGCTGGATGTGGTCATCGAGAAGAATGGCACCATGGCTTTTGATAATGCGATTATCGCCTATGAGCCACTTTGGGCCGTAGGGACAGGTAAGAGCGCTACGCCAGAGCAGGCGCAGGAAGTACACGCGTTTATTCGCAAGCGTCTCTCTGAAGTGTCTCCGTATATAGGAGAGAATATCAGGATTTTGTACGGTGGTAGCGTAACGCCGAGTAATGCAGCAGATCTATTTGCTCAACCTGATGTAGATGGTGGACTGATAGGCGGTGCTAGCTTAAACTCTACCGAGTTTTTAAGTTTATGTTCGATAGCGATGAGCGCATAATATGTACGAAGTTCTAATGGTTATTTACTTGTTGGTTGCGTTGGGCCTGATTGGCTTGATCCTCATCCAGCAAGGTAAGGGAGCTGACATGGGGGCCTCTTTCGGCGCCGGTGCATCAGCCACTCTATTCGGTTCTTCTGGTTCGGGTAACTTTTTAACTCGTTCCACTGCGATACTGGCAATTGCCTTCTTTGCCCTGAGTCTGACGATTGGCAACTTGAGCGCAAACCACGCTAAAACCGAAGAGTCTTGGAAAGATTTAGGTGCCGATGCGGCGGCCGTAACTGAGCAAGTTACCGATGCAGCAAAAGACGCACAAAAGTCAGAAGATAAGATCCCTGACTAATCGCTCGAAAGAGCATAGCGCGACTTAGATTAGGCCTTAGTTTGATTTAGGTAGCGTGACTGGAAAAGATGAGTCTCCTCAAACTCATAAAAATTCTTAACCAGTCGAAGTAACGATCACATGCGGATGTGGTGGAATTGGTAGACACGCCATCTTGAGGGGGTGGTGAGCCTAGCTCGTGAGGGTTCAAGTCCCTCCATCCGCACCAAATTTAGATTGAGCCTAGCTTGGTCTGAATCGATAAAGTGGCAGAGGTTTCTGCCTTTATCATTGCAAATATTGTTCACAATCAATATAATTGCAGCAGTTGACGCGGGGTGGAGCAGTTTGGTAGCTCGTCGGGCTCATAACCCGAAGGTCGTCGGTTCAAATCCGGCCCCCGCAACCAGCTTCCCAGTGATGAAGCAGCGCTTCATTTCTGTTACAGGTTCTGAATGATATGACCTCGTGATTACGGGGTTTTTTGTTATCTGGACTTTTGAAATATCGTCATTTGATGATGTCGTACTGGGGCTTTATGCCCTTTTTTGTTTTTCGGGGGGTAACCTTGGCAACTTTAGAAAGTAAGCTGGAACAGATGCTTATCGCACCAGTTGAAGCATTGGGCCATAGTCTGTGGGGATTGGAATATGTACAGGCAGGCAAGCATTCAGTGCTGCGTGTATATATAGATAATGAAAACGGCATCTTTATCGATGATTGTGCCGATGTCAGTCGCCAGATCAGTGCCGTGCTCGATGTCGAGGACCCGATTTCGACCGAATATACACTAGAAGTTTCCTCACCGGGTGTCGATAGACCATTATTTACTGCAGAGCAGTATGCGCGATACCTAGGTGAAACCGTAAAGGTACAACTGACTATGCCTGTCGCTGGTAGTCGTAATTTAAAAGGGACCGTCGCGGGCGTTGAGGGGCAGATGCTGACCCTTACCGTAGATGGCAACGAACTGATTATTGCCTTGGATAACATCCGCAAGGGCAACTTAATCGCTAAGTTTTGATGGATTCGAGCTGAACGAGGCAAGAGAATGAACAAAGAGATTCTGCTAGTCGCTGAGGCGGTTTCAAATGAGAAGGCCGTGCCACGCGAAAAGATTTTTGAAGCGTTGGAGATTGCGTTAGCGACGGCTACCAAGAAAAAATATGAAGGCGATATCGAAGTTCGTGTCGCTATCGATCGTAAGACAGGCGAGTACGAAACCTTCCGTCGTTGGATGGTGGTTGAGGATGAAGGTCAGGCGCTGGAAAATCCTTTCCGCGAGATCACCCTTGAAGCGGCCCGTTACGAAAACCCAGAGATTCAAGTGGGCGAGTATATCGAAGATGAGATCGAGTCAGTCGTCTTCGACCGTATCACTACTCAAACCGCTAAGCAGGTAATCGTACAGAAGGTACGTGAAGCCGAGCGCGCTCAGATCGTCGACCAGTTCCTGGAAAAAGAAGGCGAGCTGATCACGGGTGTGGTGAAGAAGAGCAACCGCGAGAGCGTCGTTGTGGATCTGGGTAACAACGCCGACGCCGTGCTGTTCAAAGAAGATCTTATCTCACGTGAGAGCTTCCGTCCTGGTGACCGCGTTCGTGCGCTGCTCTACGCCGTACGTCCAGAGGCGCGTGGTGCACAGCTGTTCCTGACCCGTACCAAGCCAGACATGCTGATCGAGCTGTTTCGCGTAGAAGTACCGGAAATTGCCGACGAGATGATTGAGATCATGGGCGCCGCTCGTGACCCAGGTTCTCGCGCTAAGATTGCGGTCAAGTCTAATGACCGTCGCATCGATCCTATCGGTGCTTGTGTGGGCATGCGCGGCGCGCGTGTTCAGGCCGTGTCTAATGAGTTAGGCGGTGAGCGCGTTGATATTGTGCTTTGGGATGATAACCCAGCGCAATTTGTGATCAATGCGATGGCGCCGGCCGATGTGGCTTCTATCATAGTCGACGAAGATAACCATTCTATGGATATCGCCGTTGAAGCAGACTCATTGGCGCAAGCTATTGGCCGTAACGGTCAAAACGTACGTTTGGCGACTCAGTTATCGGGCTGGGAACTAAACGTGATGACAGTGGAAGATATGCAGGCTAAGCATCAGGCGGAAAGCGCCAAGATCGTTAACCTGTTCGTCTCTGCACTGGATGTCGATGAAGATTTTGCTCAAGTACTGGCAGATGAAGGTTTCACCTCACTTGAAGAAGTTGCCTACGTACCTGAGTCAGAGTTGCTTGAAATCGACGGCTTCGACGAGGAGATCGTTGAGGCACTCAGAGAACGCGCTAAGGCTGCGATCTCTACACGGGCTTTGGCATCCGAGGAAGCACTTGACGGTGCTGAGCCAAGCGAAGATTTACTTGCCCTAGAAGGTTTAGAGCGTCACTTGGCGTATGTGTTGGCAAGTAAAGGCGTGATTACGCTTGAAGATTTAGCCGAACAAGGCATTGATGATTTGATCGAGATTGAAGAATTAACAGAAGAAAAGGCTGGTGAGCTCATCATGGCGGCCCGCAACATCTGTTGGTTTGGCGAAGAAGCTTAAGTCGATCAACAGAGGGGAGTTTACAGATGGCAGATACCACAGTAGCAAAACTGGCCGAAGAAGTAGGGAAGAGTGCTGATCGCTTAGTTGAGCAGTTTTCTGAGGCCGGTATTAAGAAGAGTAAGACCGACACAGTTTCAGAAGATGAAAAGCAGAAGTTGCTTGAGTTTTTGAAGAAGCAACATGGTGGCGATTCAGCGCCAACCAAGATGACACTGCAGCGCAAGTCTATCTCGACACTGAGCGTGTCGGGTAGCGGCGGCCAGTCGAAAGATATCAAGGTAGAAGTGCGTAAGAAGCGTACCTTCGTCAAGCGTGATGTAGCGGCTGAAGCCGAGGCAGAAGCTAAGGCTAAGGCAGAAGCCGAAGCTAAGGCAGCTGCCGAAGCAGAAGCTAAGGCCAAGGCAGACGCGGAAGCCAAGGCGAAAGCTGAGGCGGAAGCCGCAGCAAAAGCTAAGGCTAAGGCCGAGGCAGAAGCTAAGGCGAAGAAGGCTGCAGAAGGTAAGCCTGCTGCTGAAGAAACTGCAGAAGAGAAAGCCGCCAAGGTGGAAGAAGCTCGCCTGCTAGCGGCTAAAGAAGCTGCCGCTAAGGCTAAGGCGGATGAAGAAGCTAAGGCTGCAGCCGAAGAAGCACGTCGTCTTGCCGAAGAGAACGAGAAGCGTTGGGCAGAAGAAGAGCGTCTGCGTAAAGAATCTGAAAACAGCGCCGATCACCATGTGACCACATCGACTGAAGCGCGCGCCGCCGAAGATTCGGCGGACAGAGATGCCGAGCGACGTGGTCGCCGTGCGCGTAAGCCTGCCGGTGGCAAGAAAGAGCCTATCGGCAAGAAGCGTGGCGGTAAAGAAGCCCGTGGTGGTCGTAACAACCGTAATCAGCGCAATGCGCCAGAGTCGATGGACCATGGCTTTAACAAGCCTGCTGCGGCCGTTACCCGTGACGTGACTATCGGCGAAACCGTAACGGTTGCCGAGCTGGCACAGAAGATGGCGGTTAAGGCGACCGAGATCATCAAGCAGATGATGAAGATGGGCTCTATGGTTACCATCAACCAGGTACTGGATCAGGAAACTGCGCAGCTGGTTGCCGAGGAGATGGGCCACAAGGTGGTTCTGACTCGTGAAAACGAGCTTGAGCATCAAGTACTCGCCGACCGTGACGGCAACGTTAAGGTTGAGCCTCGTGCGCCAGTTGTGACCATCATGGGTCACGTTGACCATGGTAAGACATCGCTACTCGACTATATTCGTCGCGCTAAGGTGGCTTCTGGTGAGGCGGGTGGTATTACCCAGCACATCGGTGCATACCATGTTGAAACCGACAATGGCATGATCACCTTCCTGGATACCCCAGGTCACGCCGCGTTTACCGCGATGCGTGCACGTGGTGCCAAGGCGACCGATATCGTGGTGCTGGTAGTAGCCGCCGATGATGGCGTGATGCCACAGACCATCGAAGCGATTCAGCACGCTAAGGCGGGCGGTGTACCGCTTATCGTTGCGGTGAACAAGATTGATAAGCCAGAAGCGGATCCTGATCGCGTTAAGTCTGAACTGTCTCAACATGGCGTGATGTCAGAAGATTGGGGCGGAAACAACATGTTCGTTCACGTGTCTGCTAAGTCTGGTGAAGGTATCGACGAGCTGCTGGAAGGCATCTTGCTTGAAGCCGAAGTACTTGAACTGAAAGCAGTACGCGAAGGCATGGCAGCTGGCGTTGTGGTTGAGTCTAAGCTAGACAAGGGCCGCGGTCCTGTAGCGACTATCCTGGTACAAGAAGGTACCCTGAAGCAGGGCGATATCGTTCTTTGTGGCCTGGAGTACGGTAAAGTCCGTGCGATGAAGGATGAGAACGGTAAGTCGATCACCGAAGCCGGTCCATCGATTCCAGTTGAGATCTTAGGTCTTTCTGGTGTGCCATCTGCCGGTGATGAAGCGACAGTTGTTCGTGACGAGCGTAAGGCTCGTGAAGTGGCTCTTTACCGTCAAGGTAAGTTCCGTGACGTCAAACTGGCCCGTCAGCAGAAGTCTAAGCTTGAGAACATGTTCGCTAACATGACCGAAGGCGAAGTCCAAGAGCTGAACATAGTGCTTAAGGCCGACGTACAAGGCTCGCTGGAAGCGATTTCTGACTCGCTCAACAAGCTGTCTACCGATGAGGTGAAGGTTAACATCATCGCCAGCGGTGTAGGTGGATTGACCGAGACCGATGCGACCCTGGCGGCTGCGTCAAACGCTATCATGGTTGGTTTCAACGTTCGTGCCGATGCACAGGCGCGTAAGACGATTGAAAGCGAGAGCGTTGACCTGCGTTACTACAGCGTTATCTATCATCTGATCGATGAAGTTAAGGCGGCGATGGGCGGCATGTTGGCACCTGAGTTCAAGCAAGAGATCATCGGTCTTGCCGAAGTGCGTGACGTGTTCAAGTCGCCTAAGATTGGTGCTATCGCAGGTTGTATGGTTACCGAAGGTACCATCAAGCGTAGCGCGCCAATCCGTGTACTACGTGACAACGTAGTGATCTTCGAAGGTGAGCTAGAATCACTGCGTCGCTTCAAGGATGACGTTAACGAAGTTCGTAACGGTATGGAGTGTGGTATCGGCGTGAAGAACTATAATGACGTCAAAGTTGGCGATCAGATTGAGGTCTTCGAAACGGTCGAAATCGCTCGAACCTTATAAGTAGCAGGGGGCGGCGTAAGCCGCCCTTTTTGTTCAGGCATGACCCAGCGTCAAGACGCGACCCAAATAGCAGCGGTTGCAGCTTTACCGAGCCGGTCACCTGTTTTTGAGATGGCAAAATATTATGGCAAGAGAATTTAGTCGTACTCGTCGCATCGCTCAGCAGCTGCAACAGGAGCTGGCTCAGGTGCTGCAACGGGACATCAAAGATCCGCGTATCGGTATGGTGACGGTTAACGACGTCGATGTATCTCGCGATCTGAACTACGCCAAGGTCTATGTCACCTTCTTCGAGGAAGACAAGGCGGTTGTAGAAGAAAAGCTGGCGGCGCTGGAAGCGGCCGCGGGTTATGTTCGCTCTCTGGTGGCGGGTCGTATGAAGCTTAGGGTCATGCCCGAAATCCGCTTCATCTACGATGCCTCGCTGATCGAGGGGATGCGCATGTCTAACCTGGTGAGTCAGGTGATCACCAAGGATAAGGCTAAGGCGGCTGAACACGGTCGTGAAGACGAAGAGCTGGACGACACCGAGCAGGACGATAAATAATGGCGCGTAAACCTAGAGGTCGCTTGGTCGACGGCATAGTGCTGCTGGACAAAGACACGGGAATGAGCTCCAACTTCGCCTTACAGAGAGTAAAGCGAATCTACAACGCCGCCAAGGCGGGTCATACCGGCGCGTTGGATCCTCTAGCGACCGGCATGCTACCGATCTGCCTGGGGGAGGCCACCAAATTTTCGCAGCATCTGCTCGATGCCGATAAACGTTATCTGGTGACCGCCAAGCTAGGTGTGCGCACAGACACCAGCGACTCAGACGGTGAGGTGGTGCAGACGCGCCCGATTAACTTCACCGAGCAGCAGCTCGAAGAGGCGCTGGAGCATTTTCGTGGTGAGACCATGCAGGTGCCCTCTATGTACTCGGCGCTCAAGTATCAGGGCCAGCCCCTGTACAAGTACGCCAGAGAAGGCAAAGAGGTGCCGCGCGAGGCGCGTCCTATCAAGGTCTTCGAGCTTAACTTTATTAAGCTTGAGGGTGACGAGCTGACCCTGGACATCCACTGCTCCAAGGGGACCTATATCCGCACCATTACCGATGATCTCGGTGAGATGCTGGGCTGTGGTGCTCATGTCATCATGCTGCGCCGCACAGGCGTTGCCGGTTATCCTTACGATAAGATGGTGACGCTGGAGCAGCTCGAGGCATTGCTTGCCAAGGCGCAGGAAGAGGAGCGTCCACCTAAGGAACTGCTGGATCCTTTGTTGCTGCCCATGGATACTGCGGTGAGCGGCCTCAAAGAGATTAATGTCTCTGACGAGCTGGCCCACTATCTGATGAACGGTAACCCGGTTCAGGTGGCTAATTTGCCCATCGATGAGTTGGTGCGTATCACCCTAGGTGAAGCGAAACAGTTTGTCGGTATCGGCCAGATGAACGACGATGGCTTGCTGGCGCCTAAGCGCCTGGTGGTATTGCACGACGAGCAGGCTTGAGGCTTGCTTAATGGCGCTAAAATCGGTACTATAGCGCGCTCTCTTTGGCTGAGTTAGTGATCGGCTGAAGTTTCTATCTATTTTTGGAGAAAAAAATGTCACTAAGTAAAGAAGTAAAAGCACAAATCCTGGCTGATTTCGGTCGTGGTGAAAATGACACTGGTTCTACTGAAGTTCAGGTTGCTCTGCTAACTGCACAGATCAACCACCTACAAGGTCACTTCAAAGAGCACATCCATGATCATCACTCACGTCGTGGTTTGCTTCGCATGGTTAACTCTCGTCGTAAGCTTCTAGCTTACCTGAAGCGCACTGAAAACGAGCGCTATCAAGAGCTTATCAAGAAGTTAGGTCTACGTCGCTAATCTATCGATTAGTGCTGTAGTGAAAAAAGGAGGCTAAGCCTCCTTTTTTTATGCCTGATTTTCGGAAATGGCTTTAGCTAATCGCTGTGGTGACATTAAAGCGACGATTAAATCTGACTGATACTAGCGTTGTTGGGGGCGATATAGCGGTTCTCGAATTCGCTGATATCCAGCGGCTGGCTGTAGTAGAAGCCCTGTCCTATCTCACAATCCATCTGTTTTAGCCAGTTGAGCTGCTGCTCATTCTCAATCCCTTCGGCCACGATATGCAGGTTGAGCTGCTTGCCGAGCATCAAGATGGTGGAGGCGATGGCGCTCTCGTTTGGCAGATCTGTCACGAAGCAGCGATCGATCTTCATGGTGGTGATCGGCAGATGACGCAGGTAGGAAAGTGAGGAGTAGCCGGTACCGAAGTCATCGACCGCGATACCAAATCCTGCGCCCTTGAGCTGCTCCAGTTTATGGATGGCGAGCTCGATATCATTCATCAGTGAGGTCTCGGTGATCTCCACCTCTAGAAGACTGGGGTCTATCTGGTACCTCAGTGCCAGCTGTTTGATGTCCGGCACCAGGCTGGCGTCGGCAAACTGCTGCGACGCGACGTTAACCGCGATGGGAATGGCGTAGTTGTAGCGCTTACGCCAATGTTTCAGGGTGCGGCAGGCCTCTTCGATGACCCAGCGTCCCAGTGGGATGATGATACCCGTCTCTTCGGCCACAGGGATGAAAGACATGGGGCTGATGAGGCGGCCATCTTTCTTCCAGCGAATCAGCGCCTCACAGGCGATCACCTTGCCGGTCTTGATATTAAACTTGGGCTGAAAATGCAGTAGGAACTCGTTGTTCTTCAGGGCGTCATGCAGGGAGGCTTCGGTTCTCAGGCGCACCGCGGCCCGTTCTGTCATCTGCTGCTTGAAGAAGGCCCATTGATTAGAGCCCGCCGCCTTGGCGCTGTACATGGCGATATCGGCGTGGCGGATCAGATCTTCGGCGCTCAGGCCATCGTCGGGGTAGATGGAGATCCCCACCGACGCGGCGGGATGTATGGTGTGCTCGTTCAGCTGCAGTGGCACGTTGAGCTGCATAAGTAGCTTGTCGACAAAATCGGCGGCCTGATCCGGCGTTCTGGCATCTTCGGCCAGGATGACAAACTCATCACCGCCGAGACGCGCCACCGTGCCGCGATCGCCGACTACCCGCTCCAGCACTCTGGCGATACGGGCCAGGAACTGATCTCCCAGGGCATGGCCCAGAGAGTCGTTGACGTTCTTGAAACGGTCGAGGTCGATAAACAGCATGGTAAATTGATGCTTGTGCACCCTGGCGCGTTGAATCGATACCGCTATGGTCTCCAGCAGCAGGGTGCGGTTAGGCAGTCCGGTGAGGGGATCCCGGGTCGCCATACGGCGAAGCTTGCTCTGGGTCTGGCCAAACTGAATTAAGATTTGATTAAATTTTGATGTCACCAGGCCCAGTTCGTCATCCTGGTGGGCGGTTGATGTGGGCAGCAGGTTTTCGTCCGGCAGCTCAGGGTCAATCTTATCAATCGCCTCACTGATCTGCGCGATCGGCTTGGTGAGGAAGCGGTGGAAGATGATGGACAGTGCCATGGTGACCAAGAGCGCCCGGGCCAGGGTGGCCAGGAAGCTAAAGCGTAACTGAGAGAAGAGGGAGTCGGTCAGCTCCTGGGTGTTATAGAAGATGGTCAGGGTGCCGATGATCTGCTGCTTCTCCGTGCCTTCGAAGAAAGAGGGGCGGTAGAGGGTGCGGCTTATCTGTTTCAGGTCGCCAAACAGCTTTTCACTGAGCTTGCGCACCAGCGGGTTGTCGGTGAAGGGGTTGTTCATGGAGACAAACATGCTGCCATCGTCGAGCTCGATCACCGCCTCGCCCACATGCTCGACCTTAAGTACCCCTTCGAGGGTCTGAGTCGCCAGATTGTCATCCAGTGCCCAGACGGCGTTGGCGGCTGGTTGTTCGATGGAGTCCAGCAGCTCTTCCTGGGCTACCATGAGTTGTTGACGGGCCGACACGCCGACTAGGGCGACTTCGACGATAAAGATGGCAACGGCAAAAAATAACGCTGAAAACACGACCAGTGTCGTCTGTTTCCATGTTAAGGATTTAAACCGAGCGCTCATTTGCCACCCCTTGTTCCTAGTGACCAATCACATTCTATTTTCAGAAAAAGCAGCGATAGACAGAAATTTATCTTTATCTAACCACTTTAGAGAAAAGATTCAGCTTTGTCATCTACATGTGCTCTTTATCTATTGATTAGACTTGCAGTATACTTAGCCGCGAAATTAAGGTTATTAAATTAAGGAAAGGTTCACGTGAATCCAATCGTAAAGAGTTTTGAATATGGTCAGCACACAGTCACGCTAGAGACTGGGGTTATTGCACGTCAAGCAGACGCAGCTGTTTTGGCAAGTATGGGCGATACAACAGTATTGGTTACTGTTGTTGGCAAGAAAGCTGAAGAGCCAGGTCGTGACTTTTTCCCGTTAACCGTTAATTACCAGGAAAAAACTTACGCTGCGGGTAAAATCCCTGGTGGATTCTTCAAGCGTGAAGGTCGTCCATCTGAAGGCGAGACCCTCACTGCACGTCTGATTGACCGTCCTATTCGTCCTCTATTCCCTAATGGTTTTAAGAACGAAGTTCAGGTGATCATCACTGTGGTTTCTGTTGATCCAGAAATCAGCCCAGAAGTGATCTCTATGATCGGTACTTCTGCGGCACTGTCTATCTCAGGCATTCCATTCAACGGTCCACTGGGTTCTGCTCGTGTGGGTTATGTCGATGGCGAGTACATCCTCAACCCAACGGTTTCACAGCTAGAAAACAGCCAGCTGGAACTGTCTGTTGCCGGTACTGAAAATGCAGTACTTATGGTTGAGTCTGAAGCCGATGCGCTGCCAGAAGAAGTGATGCTTGGCGCCGTGGTTTACGGTCATGAGCAACAGCAAGTTGTTATCCAGGCGATCAAAGAGCTAAAGGCCGAAGTTAACAAGCCAATGTGGGACTGGACAGCTCCAGTACAAAATGAAGAGCTGGTTGCTAAGGTTAAAGATTTGGCCGAAGCGGGTCTAACCGAAGCGTACCAGATTGTGGTTAAGCAAGATCGTTATGCTCAGGTTGATGTCGTTAAAACGGCGGCTAAAGAAGCATTGCTGGCTGAAAACCCAGATGCCGATGCACGCGAAATTGACGGCCTGCTTGGCAGCCTAGAGAAGAAAGTGGTTCGTAGCCGCATCATCGCGGGCAACCCACGTATCGACGGTCGTGAGCCTGACATGGTTCGTGCTCTGAGCGTGATGGCGGGCGTACTGCCACGTACTCACGGTAGTGCTCTGTTCACTCGTGGTGAAACTCAGGCACTGGTGACTTGTACCTTAGGTACTGAGCGTGACGCACAGAAGATCGACAGCATCATGGGCGAGCAAACCAGTCGCTTCATGTTGCACTACAACTTCCCTCCATACTCAGTGGGTGAAACCGGTATGGTTGGCTCGCCTAAGCGTCGTGAAATCGGTCACGGTAAGCTGGCATGGCGTGGTATCCACGCGGTAATGCCAACGGCTGAAGAGTTCCCATACAGCATCCGCGTAGTATCTGAGATCACCGAATCTAACGGTTCAAGCTCAATGGCGTCTGTGTGTGGTACTTCACTGGCGCTGATGGATGCCGGTGTGCCAATCAAGACTTCAGTTGCTGGTATCGCCATGGGTCTGGTTAAAGAAGGCGACGATTTCGTTGTACTTTCTGACATTCTGGGCGACGAAGACCACTTGGGTGACATGGACTTCAAAGTGGCTGGTACCCGTGACGGTGTTACCGCGCTGCAGATGGATATCAAGATCGAAGGTATCACCAAAGAGATCATGCAGATCGCTCTGCAACAAGCCTACGGTGCTCGCGTACACATCCTGAATGTGATGGACCAGGCTATCTCTGGCCACCGCGCCGAGATCTCAGATCACGCGCCGCGTATCACCACACTGAAGATCAACCCTGAGAAGATCCGTGACGTGATCGGTAAAGGCGGTGCGACTATCCGTGCGCTGACCGAAGAGACTGGCACCACTATCGAGCTGGAAGATGACGGTACCGTTAAGATCGCTTCTGCCAACGGCGATGCGACCAAAGAAGCTATCCGTCGTATCCAGGAGATCACTGCCGAAGTTGAAGTGGGCACTGTCTACAACGGTAAGGTTGTTCGTATCGTTGACTTCGGTGCCTTCGTGACTATCCTGCCGGGTAAAGACGGTCTGGTACACATCTCGCAAATCG